>PUPD01000119.1 GCA_003552985.1 Spirochaetaceae bacterium | reverse complement strand
CAACCCAGCACGGCGGGCAGGAGTCCACCATCCTCTCCACGCACATCAGCCTGCTCCATCATGGCTTGGTAGTCGTCGGGTTGCCCTACTCTTTCCAGGGCCAAATGCGAACTGATGAGATCACAGGGGGATCGCCGTACGGGGCCTCCACTATCACCGGTGGAGACGGAAGCCGCATGCCCAGCGACAACGAGCTTGAAGCCGCTCGGTTCCAGGGCCGGCACGTCGCCGAGATCGCTGCCAAGCTTTCGCTCCGGTAGGGGGAACCCGTTCACTGAGCCGTTGCGCCCGCTCGCGCGTTGTGTTGTAGTTTTGCTTCGCCTCTTTCTCGCTGCGCGAGCGGGGCGGCGTTTCTCATCGGTCCGGTACGAGAGGTCGCTCCAGACCACCCCACCGGAAACGGCGTCAGCGTATTCGCCGCTGTGGCGGCCGGCGGCCGTCATTCGTTTGACATCGTCATAAGGCCCATTTACACTCGGGATCTACACGAGCTCGCACCTGCGCTGCACCGTCCGGCTGCCGGGCCGGACTCCGCTTGTTCAAGCCGCGATGCGAGACACGCCACCGCAAAACCGCGTGGCGAAGGAGATCCGTACGGTGATGTTTCTGCTGATCAAAAACGCGGAGCTGTTCTCTCCGTCACCCGTAGGAATGACTGACATTCTAATTGCCGGCACGCGTATCGTCGCGATCGAGCGCGGCCTTCCTGTTCCGGAGGGATCAGGCGGTGCGGTCCTAGATGCGGGCGGCGGACCGGTCATCCCGGGGTTGATCGACGCTCACGTGCACATAGCGGGCGGCGGAGGCGAAGGCGGCCCGGCTACTCGAACGCCCGAGCTACAACTCAGCGCTATGATTATAGGTGGGGTGACTACGGTAGTCGGCTGCCTTGGAACCGACGGCTTTACGCGATCGGTTGAGTCGGTGCTGATGAAGGCCAAGGCGTTGCGGGCCGAAGGGGGGAGCGCATGGATCTACACCGGTGCGTATCAGGTTCCGCCGCCCACGATCACCGGCGAGATTGGGCGCGACATCGCCTTGATCGAGGAGGTGATCGGCGCAGGTGAGATCGCGCTGTCGGATCATCGCAGCTCGGTTCCTTCTCAGCAGGAGCTTATACGGATCGCCGAGCACGCCCGCGTGGGAGGGATGCTTGGAGGCAAAGCCGGTATTGTGAACGTTCATCTCGGCGATGCAGCCGATCCGTTTCGTCCAATACACGCCGCGGTTGAGGCCAGTGAGCTGAACTACAAGCAGTTTTTGCCGACGCACTGTAACCGAAACCGTTGGATATTCGAGGACGCCAAGGAGTACGGGGCTCACGGCTGGGTTGATTTCACCGCGGCGTCTTATCCGTACTTCCCGGATGAAGAGATTAAGCCTTCGCGCGCGATCCGTGACCTCCTCACGGCGGGAGTTCCACTCTCGCATATCACCATGACCTCGGATGCCAACGGCTCGCTCCCAGGCTTCGATAGTGCGGGCAATCTTGAGCGCTTGGAAATGGGATCCCCGTCCTCGGTCCTCCGCGAGATTCGGGACGCAGTCCTCCAAGACCAGTTGGAGCTTGAGACCGCGTTAGCGGTTGCCACAGTCAATCCCGCAGCCGTTTTGAAGCTTCCGCGCAAAGGAGCCGTAGCTGTAGGTAATGACGCCGATCTCGTCGTTCTCACGAACGAGCTCGAGGTCGCGAGCGTCATCGCCAACGGAGCGGTCATGATGCAAGACGGCGAGGTGGTTCGGAAGGGGACTTACGAGTAGGCGCACCGGCACCGACAAGCGCCGACCGGCCCATTATGGGCTCGGCCGGCGACAGGTCGGTTGTGCCTTTGGGCTAGAACGGCCCGAACCCAATGAGGGTCGCAGTCGTGACCGACGCTATCCCGACGACAAGCCACCACAGTACCAGTGGGAATACCCACTTTGCGTACCGTGCAAACGGAACGTTTGCGATCGCAAGGCTCGCCATAAGCGTTCCGACAGTCGGCGAGATCAAGTTTGTAATGGTGTCGCCGTAGTGGTACGCGAGGACCGCGGTTTGACGCGTGATGCCCGCGATATCCGAGATCGGCGTCATAATCGGCATTGTGGCGGCGGCCTGGCCGCTTCCGGACGGAATCAAAATGTTCAGGAGCGTGTGAAACACCAGCATTCCGTTCGCCGCGAGCACGGCCGGAAAGACTGCAAGCCAAGTTCCGCCGGCGTAAATGATGGTGTCGATAATGAGCCCCTGCTCGAGCACCACGAGAATACCGCGCGCGAGCCCGACGATGAGCGCGCCGTAGGTAATGTCTCGAGCCCCTTTTACGAAGCTCCTTGCAGTTCCGTTGATTCCGAGTCTGCCGATGAGTCCCGCGATTACACCTATCGCAAGAAAGATTGCGGCTATTTCATTGATGTACCACCCGAGCGCGAACACTCCGTAGATGAGAACCGCGAAGCCGATCACTACCGCGGTCAAGACCAGCGCGTGGATCTTCGTGAAATCGGGAATCGTGCTCTCGTCTACCTCGTATTCGTCGTTATCTTCCAGGCCCGCCAATGCGCTCCGAGTGGGGTCGGCCTTGACGCGCGCTGCGTAGCGCATGATGAACACGATCGTGACCAACAGAAATATCGCGTACCAGAACAAGCGAAACTGCAGACCGGAGAACATCGGAAGCTCGGCAATCTCAT
>PUPD01000248.1 GCA_003552985.1 Spirochaetaceae bacterium | reverse complement strand
GTCGCCGGGTGCAGTACCGCCGGCACCGGCTTCGGCAAATCCGCCTGCAGGTTGTACCAGAACTTCGGAAGCTCCTGTTCCGCCAATGCATACTTTACTGAATCCATAAGGCCTCCGCACTCGTTTCATGCCTGATTTTGCGCCGTAGTATAGCGGTTTGCGATGGTCGACTGCAACGCTCTTGGGGCTGTACCTACCGGTGCGAAGCTTGTTTCAGCCGTTCGGCTCAAACGGTTGCGCAGGCGGTCTTTCGACCTCCGCGAGCGGGATCGTGAGCTCGTAGGAGGTACCCTCGGGCCCAAAGCGCGACTGAAGCCTGCCGCCGACCTGCGCGGAGAGCTCGCGGATTAGCTCGAGCCCGATTCCGCCCCTGACCCCGTTACGGACGCTCGCGAGGACGTCTTCCGGGCTCTGCCGGCCGGCGGCCTCGCCGTTCGCGCCATCGCAGGAATCGCCGCCCGATGCGTTCGCGCTGCTTTGCATCCCTACCCCGTCGTCGGCGACGCGCAGAAAAACGCCTTCCTCACCGGTAGACAGCTCCACCGTGATTGTGCCGCTGCGGCCGTCCGGGAAGGCGTGCTGGAGGCTGTTGACGATGATCTCGTTCACGAGGAGCCCGCACGGAATGGCGACAGCCAGCCGCAAGCCCACCTCCTCCAGCTGCAGATCCAGACTCACGCGGTCGCTGTCCAGATACGCGCGGCGTGCGTCGCGCACCAGATCCTCCAGGTACAGGTTGAACGGAAGCTGCTCCAGATTGCCGGCGCGGTAGACGTGCTCGTGGAGCATCGCCATCGAGTGCACCCGGGTTCGCGCCTGCTGAATCTGCAGTGCGAGCTCAGGGTCAGGGTGCTCGGACGCCTGCAACGCCAGTAGGCTCGAGACGATGCTCAGGTTGTTCTTGACGCGGTGGTGGACCTCCTGCAGCAGCACTTCCTTTTCGTGCAGCGACTGGAGAAGCACGCGCTGCGCTCGCTCTAAGGCGGTGATGTCGCGGTAGATGCCGTACACGCCGATCCGGTCTTCGTCGAGCTTGATCGGCTTGCTCACGATTGAGACCGGAACCCGGCGGCCGTCTTTGGCGATTCGCTCGGTCTGCTCGATGCGCACCACCTCGCCGCGGCGCAGCTGCTCAACCGCCTCTCGGCCCTCCTCTGTCTTGTCCTCGGGGAACAATACGCTTGGAGTTGCGACGCCGAGAAGCTCCTCCTCGGTGTAGCCGAAGATGCGGGTGAACTCGGCGTTGAGGAACACCACCCGAAAGTCGTTGTCGAGCAGGACGATGCCCTCCGGCGCCCCGTAGAAAAGCTCGCGCCAGCGCGCGTTCTGAACCCGCAGCTCCGCCTCGGCCTTTTTCCAGTCGGTGACGTCGAGCACAATGAAGGTGACGCCCGCCTCCGGCCGTTCGGGCTCAATCATCGCCGAGCTGACGATCACGTCCATCACCGAGCCGTCTTTGCGCACCCAACGCGTCTCGGCGGCGCCCCAGCCTTTGAGCTCGAGCTCCTGATACTTCTCGCGCCCTACCCGCTCGAACTCTTCCTCACTTACGTAGAACAGCCGGATGCTGTTACCGATGAGCTCATCAGGGCTGTAGCCGGTCATGCCGCAGAGCCTCGGGTTCACCTGCTGAACGACGCGGTTCACAACCGTGCCTATACCGACCGGAGCCGCCTTCAGAATACTCAGTAGCTGCCGGTCAGGCGGCGGAGAGAGCCGTTGATCATCGCTCGACATAATCACGCAGTTCCCCCGGAGGCACCTGTTCCAGCCAATAGTGCGTTATCTCTTCGTTGCGCGTGCTCTCGCTTGAGACTTTCCAGGCCCGATAGACGAGCATGCGCATCGTCGGCAGCGGTAGCCCAAGCGGGTTGCCGTTCACATCGAGCAATGCCCCCGGCCGCACCGGACGCGCGGTCTGCTGAGCACCACCGTCGGGGTAATGCAGGATACGAAGATGTTCTTTCACGACAATGACACTGTATATCTCTCTGCGGCTGTAGACAAGCATAAATGAGCTGCTATGATGACGGGAGCCGCAACTGACGGAAGCTGCAGTCACGGAGGTTTTTCATGCAACCGGTAATCTGGGGAGTGATCAGTGTCTCGGGACACTTTATCAAGAATGTGTTGCTGCCGATGCGCAAGTCCGACCAGGTGGAGGTGCGCGCAATCGCATCACGCTCGGCCGAGCGCGCCCAGCGTGCGGCGCGGCAGCACGGGATTCCACGCGCCTACGGAAGCTATGAAGGCTTGCTCGCCGACAAAGAGATCGAGGCGATCTACAATCCGCTTCCTAATCACATGCATCTGGACTGGATCAAGCGTGCCGCCGACGCCGGTAAGCACATCCTCTGCGAGAAGCCCTTGGGGCTGCATGCCGCCGAGGTACGCGAAGCGATTGAGTACACCCAAAGCAAAGGCGTTCTCCTGATGGAGGCGTTCATGTATCGCTTCCACCCCCAGTGGGTGCACGCGCGCGAGCTGATCGAGACCGGCGGAATTGGAAGCCCGGTGGCGGTGCAGGCAAACTTTTCCTACAACAATCCCGACCCGAAGAACATCCGCAACATCCGCGAGATAGGCGGCGGCGGGCTGTACGACATCGGCTGCTACGCCGTCTCGAGCGCCCGCTTTCTGATCGGTAGCGAGCCCAGGCGAGTCGTGAGCCTGATTGAGC
>PUPD01000120.1 GCA_003552985.1 Spirochaetaceae bacterium | reverse complement strand
TAGAAACGTAGATAGAATACCCCATGATGATGAGCCACGTCAAAAGAATCACAAGAACCGTATAGATGAACGTCGATTGACCGATAGAGAAACCACCGAACGGCTGAAGCCAAGAACCACCCGAAGGTGTTTCTGAAGGATCAGTAGGTGTTGGAGTAGGAGTAAAAGGAGAGTCATCAATACCCAAGATAGTAGCGTTATCAAGAGTTATAACATACGTCCAATCCTCATAATTCACAACAGAATCTTTAACTCTATAATCGTTTCTATCAGACGTATAATATGTTCTTATAGTATTATCGCCTTCAAACAGTATGAATGCTTGTGATTCTCGAGCGTTGGGAGCATCCGAATGATCCGATCCGAAACCGGTTGTCCACAAAGGAATTTTATTATGACCGTACAAACGATACGATACTTGTGCTGATATATCATTATCGTTCAGAACAATACGAATGTCGTTTATAGTACCGTTTTTAGAGTCATACGGTAGAAAACCTCGGAATTGTTGCCACGTAGAACTTGTAACCGTATCGCGAGCACCGTCTCTTTGCACCTCTAAACGCATTTGATAGTATGGTACATCACCAGTTGGTTTAACAAACACTCTAAGCGTTGCTTGTGTTATCGTGCCGCCCGTACCGGTTTCAGTCATGATACGGGTATGATTGTTAACGTTATACGTATCATCCCAATCATCGTGAACGGCAAACAAGTTCGATTGTGCAGTAGGAGTTGAAGAACCGGACCACCAGGCCCACGAAGGATAAGTGTACCATCTTTGGATCGTGAACCTATCGCTAACGTTATCTGAATATCCCATAATATCAGAGGCCTCGGGTGATATCATCTCGATGAACATATTAACATGTCCTTGTGATGCAAGTCTTGAAAGAGCGATATCGAACTCCATTTCATACATAGGATAATCAGATTCGCTATATCCAGCAAATGCGTCTGGAATGAGAGCAGAACCGGATGATGTTAATAGCGTCGTGTTGAACTCTTTTAGTACATCCCTATCAAGAGCAATAGACGAAAAACGCGGGTGTGATTGTCCTGACGCGTGAGCTACGAGCATCTCAATAGGTAGGTTGTCTATAACAACGTCTGATATAGTAACGTGTACCTCACGTGAAAAATCGTCTATATACGTGTATTCGAGCCAATCAGGAAAGCTGCTGAAAGTCGGATCTAAAGAATAATCAAATACGTCTTTTGGAATTGCAGAAAAACTTAACATCCCCAATTGGTTACCTTGTCTATAATGATCAATCTCATGATCATATACGAATCTGTGGAAATTGAATATCTCAAAGTCTAAATCGTATTCTGTGAACGATCCTGTGATAGGAATCTTAACTATCCTTCCGTTTTCTGAGGCGATCCTCTCTAAAAGCAATAATTCTCCTGTGGGTAATTCCATAGCATCCACGAATCTGGAATTATTCCCGCGATCGAACGTTAAACCAGCCGTATAGTCTCCTTCTCGGGTGTACATGTCAAAAGATGATACTTGATAACCGAGTGTTTGGTGATCGTGATATCCTAATGCTATAACGCGATTGTTGAAAGCGTTCCAGACGTATAGTCCACGACCGGCCATATTGTTGTTTGTAGGAAGGTTTTTCACGTATATTTCTCCGTTCCAATCATCCGGTGTACCCGTACATGGAGTGAAAGTGTCGTAATCATACGCTCTGAATTGTCCGGCGTTCGAGGTCCGGTAGAATCTTGTCGGGTTATGGTTTGAAAGTGTGGGTAGTATTTCTGAAGCCATAAAAATAGTACCGACACTTGATCGTTTTTGGCATATGTTTTCCAGTTGAGCCGTCATGATACGAGAATAACTCCATCCGTCGAAAGTTTTCCATCCGATAAGAGTCATATCAGGGTGTATTCTGTTGTAATCCATATAACGGATCCACGGTGATGAAGTGGATCCCATAAGATGTGTGAGTGTTCCTTGATGAGAAAACGTTCCGCTCAATCCATCGTTATCGATAGTATTGTATGTGTATAGTCCAAGACCGTTTTCGTGTATATAATAGTGTTGTATTCTGTTTATGAAGTTGTCAAGTCTTCCTTCTCCCCATCCGTATGTCCATGTGTGTGGTGATATATCTCCATCGGCAGTATATCGTACTGTTGGTGATGATGCGTCTAATCCTCTAAACATAAAACCACCGTCGGGTAGGTATGTTACTGATCCTGCTTCTCCGACGCTCGGTACATATTCTGATACGTTGAATGTATTGCGTAGTTGTAGATCATACCCGTATTGATATACGTGTGCTGTTTCTCTGTTGAACAGATATATGTTATCGTGATCCGTCTCGAAATATGGTATTGATACGACGGTTTGTGACAACGTAAGTAAGAATAGTATGCTTATGAGCGTGAATCTGGATTCCATGATGAACGCCGTGTGTCTTTGGTTTTTTATCGGTATCGAAAATTATTTTGAGATGGGAGTGGTATTCTCATGTCGTCTCACCGTTGATCATGAAGAACGGTTTAGAAAGCGGTGATGATCGAACGTATCGATCATCGGGTGTATCTATCCTTTCATCTGTCGGAAAGATACGAACATCGCTGTGAGAGCAACTCCCACGACCCCGAGTACATACCCGAGGATGATCAGAAGCGGAGCGAATCCGAGATTCTGACCTGAGAGGTTATCCCACGTTACGTTGTCCACCTGATCAGCGACAGTCG
>PUPD01000230.1 GCA_003552985.1 Spirochaetaceae bacterium | reverse complement strand
CCGATGCCACCGGCAAGCGCTCCGAGCAGCGTATGAGCTGAAAGACGTGCCAGGCCGAAGCTGACGGCCGCCTTGAGCCCTGCTCGCCAGCCATCGGCCGTACCGGTGACGTAGAAAGCGACCGCCGGAGCACAATGCAGCATACACGGCCCCATCCCTACCGTCAGCCCCGCGACAAACAGCGCACCCAGCGTGCTCGCAAGCCCTTCCATCCCACTTCTCCCCGGCTGCATGCGGGCTCAGCCGCGTACAGTCAACTCCATTATCGCATCGAATACCGTCCGGTCAAACAGCTATCAGCAGACCCTTTTCAGCACGGTCTCTCAACACCGGCACGCACGTTTTGAGATTTCCATATCGCACGGTATACTAGTAATAGGACGAGGGAAGCGTATGACCTTTCGCTCCGCCCTCAGCGTAATCCTGACGCTCGCGTTGGTCTTGCCGCCGGCCGGATCCGCCACGCCGGGGGAGACAGTGGCGCTGCCCCCGCTTCACGACGGCGACCGGGTGGTGCGCCCGACAACGGCTCTCGAGATAGAGATCGAAGAGTTTCTCGCCGAAGTCTTCGAGCGTGACTACTTCCGGACCTACGTGATCGATGGCCGCGAGATCGAGCTTCGCATGCCGTTTGGAATGAACTTCGAACGCAGCCTTCCGGGGTGGCCCCATGTCGTGTTCCAGGGCGGCAAAGGGGACCCCGAGCGGATCTGGCGCTACGTCGATGAGCAGATCGAGAGTGAGGCTTTTCACGACTACATCGCGGAGCTGAGCTCGCCCGGTCCGAAAGTGGTGTACTTCGACATGCCGAACGAGAGTTACAAGGTCCTCACCGACCCGCACCTGATCAGCCGGATGCGGGAAGGAGAGAACCCGTCGCCGCACCTTGCGTACATCTATTTTTTGAAGGAAGACGGCGAGATCACCGCAGTCGACCTGTATAACTACCTCTACGCCGTCTCGAAGGTGGGTCTCGACTGTTCCGGCTTGGTGTACCACATCAGTCGTGCGATCGCGGAGCGGTACGGTGTCGAGTTGAACGAGATATATGCCAAGCCGCTCGGGGTGGAGCCGCACGAAGTTCCGTTCTACGTTGGGCTTTCGTTCTTCGATCCGGAGAGCCCGCACGTGGTCGAGGTCGATGACAAGATTGCCAATTTGAGACCGGGAGACATCATCATGTTTCGCGGGCGGGGTAACAGGCTGATACACTCCGCCGTCATTCAGTCGATTAATTTTCACAGCGGTACGATCACCTACTATCAGTCGACCGACTGGGCGCCGCTCGAGCAAAGAGGCGTGCACCGGTCCACAATCGAGTTCGATCCAAACCGCGCGGAGGTGAGGCTGGCTCACGAAGACCTCGTGTGGTGCAAGCAGGTGTATCCGGCCTTTCCGGGAGAGCCTCACCCGTCGTACCTAAACACCGACGCCGACCGCTATCGGCCCGGAGCGGTTCACACCGGTGGTCATGTGGTGCGATTGGTCAAAATAAGGGATCTGCTGGAAGAACACGAGCCGTTGTACTATGGGACCGGGACGGGGGCGGCGACAGGGACGCGTCTGCACCACGATTAATCACAACGGCACCTGCCGGTTACTTCAGACAGCAGGAAGAGCCAACGCCATTCGTCATACGCGATCTTCGTCGCGGGGAAGCTCTGTGTTGATTCCCCGAAATCTGCCTGTCAGGTTCTTCAAGGGCCGAATCGGCACCAACTCGATCCGTTCTCCATAGTTGATGACCTCCAGAACAGTTCCCGGCTTGAGCATGGCAACTTCTCTGACGTCTTTCGGAATGACAACCTGAAACTTACTCGAAACCGTGACGGTGCTCATCGATAGCCTCCGCATTTTACGATGCGCTTATCGACAGTGACGCGTCAAGCGCCATCGAAGTCGTGTGTGGTGGTGAGTTGTCAGGGGTTGGTCGGCTCGAACGTCACGACGGCCGTATGCGCGCCGCTCCGGCTCACGCAATAGTTTGGGGGGCCGGATTCGGTGGCCTCTTTCGTTCACCCGCAGTGGTGCCAGTGACCTCAGCGGGGCAGTGGCCTTATCCTGATTAACCCCCTTGCTGAGTTACCTTCTCGGCGACGCGTGATGATACGTCGTAGAAGTGGGCGCCTTCGTCTACCAGAATTGGAGCGTGCTCCAGCGAATCGGTAAGCGTCATGACGTAGGTAATCATAGCATAGATGGAACCTGCGTCGTACGTCTCGATGCCGACGATCAGAAACAGCACTGCCAACACTGCTGCCAGGGAGAAGATATCTGCGATGGTCCATATGCCGGTTTCGGTGTCGTTAAACCGGATGTTCAATCGAGTAATTGCTTTGAAATGGGTGCTAACGCGCGCCGGTCTCGACTTTCCGATGACGTTCACCTGGGACTCGCGACGTGTGTTTATTCGCTTGTTTAGCCGGAGGGCACGGATGCTAAACCACCACTGCAGGACACCGATAATCACGATCAACGCGACCGCGACCGCCCCGGCGCGCAGGTCGTAGATAAACAGCATAACCGCCGAGCCGATGATCCCGACTACGCCGCTCAACAGTAGTGGAACCACTTCGGTCAGTGCATCGCAGACCTTTTCCACCATATCTACGCGAGCGGACACCTCGCTGGTGGAGCTTGCTGCGGTAGAGCTCGCTGTTTCCCGTTGATCGCAAGCCCGATCGCGAAGGGATACATGAGTTCCAGCACGTACTCGGCCAAACTGAGGGTGTAGGTGCCTGCAAGACGGAGCCGATAGGG
>PUPD01000203.1 GCA_003552985.1 Spirochaetaceae bacterium | reverse complement strand
CGCTGCTGCAACGCTGCTTACTGTGCCCGCGACGACAGCGCTTGCTCAGGAAGACGACGAGCCGGAGTTTGTGCCCACCTATGGGCTCGGCGATCAGATGATGACGATCAACCTGGGGCTGCTCATCCCGTTGTTCTTCAGCGGTGGTCCTGACGGCATCACCAGCACCAATCTCAGCCTCGGCGGCACGGGAAACTTGCAGTGGATGACCCACCTCACCAACAATGTCGCCGTCGGCGGCGAGCTCGGGGGGATGTTTGCGTTTTCTCCGACCCGCACGCTCTTTATGGTGCCGATTACCGCCCGCGTCGAGTATTTCTTTAGGAATTACCCCTGGGAGTTTCCGGTGCATCTTGGGGCCGGCATGAACATTTCGCGCATTCCAAACGAAGCCACCAAGATAGACCCGATTCTCAAACCCGGCATCTCGATGTATTATAACACCGAGGGTGACTGGGCCTTCGGCGCAAACCTGGTGTACTGGTGGGTGCCGCAGTTCTACGGCGATGCCGATTTCGAAGACTCCGATCTTTCTGACGAAGACCGCTTCGGTAACTTCCTGGAGCTGAGCTTTTCGGCAAGGTACCGCTTCTGAGACGAACACGAGCGAGGATGACTAACGTGCAGTTATTGAAAGCAACCCGATTGTTCCACTACGCCACTGTCGCGCTACTCGTCGCATTCGTGTTCACCGCCTGCGGGGACCAGCCCTTCGGCATCTTCGCCGAGCTCGAGCGCGAGGCCGACGCCGAGGACTCCGACTTCATCGGCGCCCGCCTCCGCGGCATGGCGCGCATCTCTATGGACAACGGAACCGACCGCTACATCGTCGCCTCCGGCCGGCCTAAGTGGCGCCGCGTAGATCCGGACGACGCCGGCAACTGGAGCAACGCCCCGCGCCCAAGCGGCTTCTCCGGCTCCGGCGACTGGATGACGAGCGTGGTGACAGTTGAGAACAACGGCGATGACGATGTTTACGCGCTGTTTCGTGATCACTCACGCGACAACTACGAGGTTTTCCATTGGGAAGACGGCAGCTGGACCAGCGTCGTCAAGCTCGGAGACTTCAGTGACGCCAAGCAAATCACTCGCCTGTTCGGTCTGAACGGCGAGCTCTTCGCCAGCACGAGCGCCTCCACCGATGGGGGGCCGTTCAGCCTGTACCACATCGACCTCGACAACGGTTCAACAGACCCTACAAGAGTGAGCGACCAAACGTCTTCCAAACCCTTCAGTGACGCTACCTTCGGCGCCGATACATATTATTTCGTCTCGCGTGATGGTTTGTGGTATGGTGGCGACCTTAGTACCGACGACATAGCGAAAGACACGGAGAGTAACGTCCCATCCGGAGAGCTCGACGATCCCCCGCATGACAACCGTGGGGTGTTCTTTCACGAGCACAATGGTGAGGACAGGTTGTACATAAGCAGTAACGAAGCGGTGTATCGCACACAGCTCGAAAACGGCAGCCCGGAAGAATGGAATCGTGTGTCCAGAAGCGACCGGGGGGATCGGTTCACACGATTCGCCTTTTACGAACCCGACGGGACCGACGGCTACATCTACGTAGGATCCGACCGCAAAGGCGGAGGAACGAATGGCGGTGTCTATAAGCTCGATCTGTCCGACGACTTTGAAGACCAACGTTTCCGCCGCGAAACCGGACGTCCCGACGGCAGCCAGATCTACCGCACGCATCTGGCAGAGTTTTTCGTCGACGATGTTGTCGACGATGATACGAGTGAGACTCGCAAACATATCTTCGCGTTGATGTACTCGCGCGCGGGGCAGAGCGAGCCGGGGATGTGGCGCCGCACGGACGATGACGATTGGAGCGCTGAATAGCTATCCGAGGCTACGACACGCGGCAGCGTAACGGCGCCGGCCGTCGGCAGGCGGGTGCCGCACGGTGCCTTCGCGGGCGCGGTGAGGTGGGCCCCCGCGCGCCGGAGCTACCAGGGCATTCACACCCGCACCAGGAAGCGACCGTGGCGGTTATTGACGGTGTTGTAGAGTCGGACATCGGGTTGGCAATGCGAATCAAGGTAGGCGCTGATGGCGCGGTCAATTGAGTCGGTGTCGAGATTCGGAGCGCGTCGTCCGGAACTCCCCGTGGAGGCGTTCCCGGACAAAGCTGCTCCCAGAGCGCCGTGGACTCGCCCCTCGCCGGGGACGACTCCGCGGTGCGCGGTCCAGACACGGTCCCAATACCCAGGTGTCAACAAGGAAGAGGTGTGAGTGGTGCTCAATGCTGAACGGTAGGAGCGCCGTTGTAGTGCAGCATGTGCTTGAGAATCCCCTGCAGCTCAGAATCGTCGGGGTAGTACGACTCGATTTCGCTGTCGCTGAGCCCCACGAGCTCGTGGCTGAGGTAGTGGATCCAGTTGTCGTTTTCGGGCTTATCGATCACATGCTTGCGGCAGTAGTAGTCAGGATGTACTATCGGCTGTTCCTCGGCATACTCGCGGATCTTGTAATCATGAACCGCGATCTTGACGTCCTCGCGCGGAATGCCCTTGTCGACGATAATCTCGGCCAGATGGTTGATGGTCTTGCCTGAGTCGAAGATGTCATCAACGAGCAGAACCCTGTCGCCGGCCCGCAGATACTCAGGGCTGTAGGTCCAGCCGTCGACCATCACGCGATCGCGCGTATGCACGTCGGTATACGAGCGCGCTACCACTGCAGCGTAGAATACCGGCCGTTCACCGCGGCGTACCATCTTGAAGTACTCGCTGATAACGTTGCCCATATAGGCCCCGCCGCGCAGACTGACGTAGATGACGTCCGGCGTGAAGCCGTCACGGTGAATTCGATACGCGAGTTTCAACCCATTGTCGCGTACCGTGTTGTAGTCGGTGAACTCTTTCGTCATGTCGCTTCCCTTCTCTTGCCCCCAACTGTACTATCTGCGCAGATCTATCTCAAGGGTGTCCTCGCCGCGGGAGATGCTCATCGTCAGGGTCTCGGCGTCGAGATCATTCAATTCGCGGTAAAAGCTCTTCACCGAGTCTATCTTCTGCGCGTTGATCTCGGTGATGAAATCGCCGACCCGAAACCCCGCCCGCGCGGCCGGAGTGCGTGCCTCGACGTTGCTGATCACCACGCCGTGATCCACGGAATCCACCCCCATCTCACCGCGCATCGACTCATCCAGGGGAAACACGCTCAGGCCGGGCCACAGATTGCGATTTTGGTCGGCAATCGAGCGTTCGTCGGAACGAGCGGCGATAACGACCGTGACCTCACGCTCCCGGCCGTCGCGCATCAAGCGGAACTCGGCCCTCTCGTCGATCACGAGGTCGCCCACGCGTGCGATAAGCTCGTCCGAGTCATTCACTGCCGCACCGTTGATCTCGGTGATAAAATCCCCCGGTAGGATGCCGCCTTTCTCGGCCGGAGAATCCCGGAACACGTGGTGGACGATGGCGCCCCGACGACTCTCAAGCCCCAGATCGGTCGCCACCTCCGGCGCTACACGTCTGATGCTCACTCCCAACCAGCCATAGCGAACCGCCCCGGTCTCAATGAAGTCGTCGATCGCGCGCTTGGCGTTGTTGATAGGTATCGAGAACCCCAATCCCACGCTGCCGCCGGTCTGCGATGTGATCCAGGTGTTGATGCCGACTACCTCACCGCGAAGGTTCACAAGCGCCCCGCCGGAGTTTCCTTGGTTGATCGCGGCGTCGGTTTGGATGAAGTCGCTAATGTTTCCTGCCGGCCCGCCGCGCCGCCCCAGCGCACTGACGATTCCCGCCGTCACGGTGGACTGAAACCCGAACGGACTGCCGACCGCGAGTACCCAGTCGCCGACGTAGAGATCGTCCGAGTCTCCGAGCGCAGCGACCGGAATATCGATATCGGCCTCGAAGGACACCAGCGCGAGGTCTCGGCGACCGTCGGTTCCGACCACTTTGCCGTCGAACTCCTCCTCGTCATACAAAAGCACCGTGATCTGGTCGCCGTCACTAATAACATGGTCGTTGGTGAGAACGTAATAGGTGGAGCCGTCACGGCGTACGATCACTCCGGAGCCGAGGCCTTGAGTGCGGAACTCGCGATTACCATTGTCGGGAGCGCGGAAAAAGAAGTCAAACCACGGCCTTTCTCCCTGCGGCCCGCTTACTGAGCGCACCTCCTGTACCGTCAGCTGCACCACACTCGGCAGCACCGCCTCTGCGATGCCCCGGAACGAACCGGCACGCGGATCGACGTCCGTCAATGGCGGCCGCGCGACCTCTTCAGCCCGCACCGCGTCGCCGGACTGCACATTCGTTGCACACGCGAACAGAATACTGGACATCACGAACCCGAGGATGATCCCGATGAACACCAGGTTCACCAGAAACACCCGGCGTGAATGCAGTCTCTTTGTCAACGACATGAGTGTACCAACCTCCCCAATCGGTGTCCCCCACCTGCTTCAAGTATACCCATTTTTTATTCCCATGGGGTCAGGATTTCGGGTCCGCTGTCGAGAATTGCCACGGTGTGCTCGTAATGCGCCGATACCGTACGGTCGCTGCTCACGACCGTCCAGTCGTCATCAAGCAGAACTACGTCATCTCCCCCCAGATTCACCATGGGCTCGATAGCGACCACCATGCCGGGCTTTAGACGCGGGTTTTTGCCGCTGCCAACATAGTTCGGAATCTGGGGATCTTCATGAATCGCAAGACCGACACCGTGCCCGCAGTACGGGCGCACCACCCCATAGCCGCGGCTTTTGATACAGCGATAGATTGCCCGCGAGATGTCGTTCACGCGGTTGCCGGCCCTGGCCTGTTCAATGCCGAGATACAGGCTATCGTGCGTCACCTGCAGGAGCTCTTCGATCTCAGCAGCGACGCTGCCCACCGCAACGGTGATCGCAGCGTCCGCATAGAACCCGCCCAGCTCTATGCCGCAATCGATCGAAACGATGTCGCCGTTGCGGAGCTTGCGCCCGTTCGGGATCCCATGGATCACGGCTTCGTTGACCGAGGTACAGATAGCAGCCGGGAATCCCATATAGCCCAGGAACGCCGCTCTACCGCCGAGCGTAGCGATGAGATCGCGCGCAGTGGCGTCCAGATCCGCGGTACTCACTCCTGGGGCAACTTGAGTTTTCAACTGACCCAGAATTTTTGATAAAACGCTCCCCGCCGAGCGAATACCGTCAATCTGCTTGTCGTTTTTGAGTTTGATCATAGAGGTTGCGGCAGCCTACCACTATTGCATCGCAGTTTCAAGGTTCCGCAGAAACCGGCGCAACTCGAAGTTGTCGCGGTCCTCCGCTACCGCTTTGAGCGCGATCTCTCGCGCGCCGGCTGCATCGCCGGCGAGATACGCCCCTATCGCTCGCAGATGCAAAAGCCGAGCACGTTCGCCGCCGTAGCCTGGGATCCCTTCCAGCGCAGAAAGGGCCGGCTCCAATGCTTCGGCAACCGCAGCGGCGTCGCGATCGAGCACCGCAATTATCGCGCGGTTATGGGCGCTCTGCCACAGTCGTCGCGGAGCGAACCCCGACTCGAACGCTTCGGCCGCCGAAACTCGGTCACCGCGGCCATGCGCCAACACGCCCGCGTACTGAGCCGCCCAATTGCTCGCCCAACGACCGTCGTCGCCGGTATCTGCGAAACGAGCGATGACTCGCTCCAGGCCGGAACGGTCGCGCACTGCGACGAGTCGGCGTGCCAAAGCCGCGGCGATCTCCTCGTTCTCAGGGTGGTCGTTGTGCAGGTCCCAGAGCCGTGAAACCGCACGCGCGCCGCTCGAGCTTGCGCTTTCGGCGGCCAGCAGACGAAACAGCGCCCGGTACCCCGGCTCGAGACCACCGAGAACGGCCTCTTCATCACCGCCGGCCTCAACGTACGCGTTTATCAATCTCAGGTCCTGAGGGAAGCGCTGCAACGCATCCGCAAGAACTTCACGACGCGCCGCGCGGTCATCAGTCAGAGCAGCGTAGTTATACCAGGCTGCCGCCGAGTGATCCGGATCGGTGGTCTGCAGCTCGCGATACACTCGCTGTGCTTCCTCGACTCGGCCGGTGCGTAACTCCAGCTCGGCGTGCAGCAGCAACGCCGGGGTCTCGACCGCCACCTCGCCCGGCAACCGCCTCAGCCGGTTGCGCGCTTCCTCGTACTGGCCGAGCTCGTACGCGATAAGCGCGCCGACGATGGCCGCCTCATCCGGAATCGAGACTCCGTCCAGCACCGCCTGCGCCTGCTCCGGCCGGTCGCCGCTCAGATACAGAAGCGCAGCATTGACCGCAAACCGCGGATCGCCGGTCAAATCGTACGCGCTCAGGTGCCGCTCAGGCGTCGCGTCAACTACCAGTCGGACAAGCGGATGCATTGCCTCGAGCTCTTCGGCCGACGGCTCGCGCGGGAAAGCCGTTGCGGCAATGATCGCTTCCGCTTTTACCGAGGCGTGCTCTTCAGCGTGCAGGTGAGTCTGCGCCCGGTCTGCCGCTTCCTCATAAGCGCCGGCCCGCACCGCCGCCTGCACCGCCACGGCTTGCAGCGCTTGCACCCCCGGCTCTGCTTCGGTCGCCAATCGGGCCAGCGTCAGCATCGCCCCGGCGCTATCTCGGCTTTCCTCGATGCGGTAGGCGCGTTTCAGAACCCTCATCCACGCCTGTTCACCGCGCGCATACTCCGCGGCCCGTTTCAGCCTGTTCTCAGCCTGTTCAAGAAGATCGTCTGTGAGCAACCGGTCGGCGGTTTCGATGTGGTGCAGGAAGTTCTGATGGTAGCGCCTTCGCTCCACGTAATCGTGTATCAGGATTACCGTCGCCGCCGCGAGCGCAAGCGCCAACAACGCGAACGCAAGCTGCAGCTTCCTATTGCGCCTGACCGCACTTATGAATCGCATCCAGGACTCCGTTTACGAATCGATACGACTCGTCGCTGCTGTAACGCTTGGCAATATCTATTGCCTCGTCGATCACCACGCGCGGCGGAACGTCGGTCTGAAAGCGAAGTGCGTAGACGCTCACGCGGAGAATCGCAAGCTCTACACGCGATACACGTGAGAAATCCCAGTGCTCGAGCTGTCGCCGAATCAGTTCGTCGATCTGCTCGAGCTCCTGCAGCGTTCCGGTAAGCAAAAGGCGACCGAACGTGATGGAATCCTCGAGCTTCGACCGCTCCTCAGGGTCTAACCAGTCGAAACCGCTCAGCTCCTCGATCGGCTGTTTGCTGATGTCCCAGGCGTACATCGCCTGTATCGCTAGAATCCGGCCCCGCCGTCTCACCCCCATTCGGTCGTCCGCTTCTACCAGTCCAGGTTGTCTTCGTGTAGGGTTACATCGGCCTCGGCACGCAGCTCCTCGACTACTTCCTGAAGCGCGCGCTGAAAGAGATCCTGCTGTCGCTCCATCATTAGGTAATTCTCGATTTGATGCCTCACGGTCACATTTTGGCCCGGGAACAACGGATCATCAAGGTCCAGCACGCGAGCCCTACGCCGGTCTCGCACCTGCACGATATGATAGCCCGCATTCGATTCCACCACACCGTGAACATCACCCTCGTCCAGATCGAACATCTCGTCGATGAAGCCCTGTCCAAGGACCGAAAGATTCTGATACTCACCGCGCAGCAGATAGCCGAAATCTCCGGCGCTGTACGTGGTATCGTCGTCGGCCGCTCGCATCAGTACCTCGAAGGTCTTTTCCTCGCTTTCTATCTTGCTCCACAGCTCGTGCGCCTTCTCGCGCCGCGCCTCGCGGGTGCTGCCGTCCACATTGCGGGTGTCGAGAAAGATATGATTGAAGCGAATCATTGCCGGATTCATGAACTCGCTTGCGTTCTCTTCATATACTCTACGAATCTCGCGCTCGGAAGGACTCTCGACGTTCTCAAAGAGCTCGCGACGACTTTCGAGAACATACCGTTCCTGTATCAGCCGTTGGCGAACCTCTTCGACGTAGTCGTCCCACTCCATGTCCATCTCGCGCTCTATGAGCCGGCGGAACTGCTCCTCGCTGAGTTGCTGATTCACGCTTCGCCGCTGTTGATCGATACCCTGCTGTAGCTCGCCGCGTGAGATCTCTATGCCGTCACGCTCTGCGGCCTGAAGAATCAGGACTTCGGCAATCTTCGCCTCCAGGACCTCTTTTCTGTGTTGCTTGGTCAACGGCCGCCGAATCTGCTCCTCGATGAACTCCACTTGGCGCCTGAGCTCTCGCTGACCGATATTAACGGTGCTTTCAAACCGCACCACCGCCACAGGCTTATCGAGAACCTGAGCCTCCGCCTGACCAGTTATGAACATGCCCACCACTACACCGATTGCGGTAAGACAGTGCACAACTCGGTTCCGTATCATGCTTTTTGCACTCCTCGACGCCGCCATATGAGGTCTATTGCTGCAGGCCGGCGTCTATCTTTTCTCGTAATCGTTTCGCTCCGCCAAGACGATGGTCCAACTGCAGGCCGCGGTTGAGATACCGCAATGCGACCGCTGCTCGCTGTTCCGCCAAATAGAGCTCGGCGGCTTTCTTGAGGTATTGCGCCGTGTCCTGACGTGACAGATTAAGCGCTATCAATTCTTCAAGATACCCCAGAATTCGGCTTGACTCCACCTTACCGGGCATTTTGGTGCACACTATCGATCTCAGCCGATCGGTTACTTCGCTAAAAAAGTGCCGAAAGTACGGGCGCTCGATCTCAAGCGCAACAATCTTCATCAGCAGGCGGTACGAACGCGTGAACTGTTGCCGCTGCTCGTACTCCTCGGCAAGCAGAAACGCACAGTCCATGTAATCTTCCCGGTCCAGATGGGCTGAGAGATCGAACCATCCTTCGCCGAGGAGGGCTTCATACAGGGCGACAGCATCGCTCTCGTTTTCGTGCAATAGATCGAAAAATATAAGCTTAGACTGGCTCACCGGATCGCTCCGGCGCTTGCGAAGAAACTCGCGGTAGTCGAACGACTCTTCGTCAGGGACTACTTTATTCAGCCGGTCGTACTGCGCCCGTTCCTGCTCATCGATCAGGGTCTTGTAGGCGCCAACAAGCTGCTGCATGCGCTGAAGCGCATCGGCCCGATCGTGCACAAGGTCCGGGTGAAACTCTTTCGCACGCTTGCGAAACGCCTGCTTGATTTCGGTTTGTGACGCACCGGATGATACGCCCAGGAGCTCGTAGTACGTTGCCATGCGCTTCAGTTGAAAGGTATCGATGCCTCAGAAAGCAGTCAATCCTGCACGGGGCTTATCTAAGAGTTCTGCTCGATTAGCAGGCGCTTCCCTATCTCTTCAGCGTCTTCGGGGGAGCTCAGCACCTCAGAAAACCGCAGAAACATTCCCTCCGACTCCATAACCTTCATGAGATTGCGGAGCGCCCGATTGCTGTTGAAACCCTTCTTGAGCACAAAGCCGAAACTTCGCTTGCCGCCGACCATTCCCGCCTGCGCCAGGAAACGGCCAAGTTTAGGGTTCATCTTGCCGCTGATCAAGGACGCCGGCTCGGACCCCACAGCGATGTACTGATACGCGGTGAGCTTCGTCTGAACGTCGCGCGACCCGTCGATCACGTCGACTTGATGCCCTTGCGCTTCAATGCCCTTGGCAAGTGCCTTGGCGACCGCCATGAGCTTCTCGCGACTCCCGTTCGGATAAAACACAACCGCGGCACGTACCATCCTTGCATCCTCAAACGGGCCGCCGCGCCGGAGCCGGACGGCCAATACTCGCCGTAGTGGTTACTCCCCCGCCTCTTCCTCAGGCATGAAGAGCTCGTCTTCCAGTTCTTCGATCTCCTCGTCAAGGGCTTCATCCTCGAACTGGAACGCGTCACCCTCGAAATCAAGGTCCTCTTCGTCTTCGAGCCACCACTCGACACTGGCCCCGCCTTCCAGCCGGCGGGCTGCAGCCTCGACATCTCCCTCTTCGGGGGTACGGTTGAGCCAGGCGACGCCGAACGCGCTGAGGAAGAAAACTGCCCCTAAGACTGAGGTAGTCTTGGTGAGAATATTGCCGGACCGGTTCCCGACCTGAGAACCGGAGCCGCCCCCGCCGAAGATTCCGCCGAGGCCTTCGCCGCCCTCGTCCTGCATCATGACGATTACGATAAGCAGGAGCGCACTTATGACGAACACTGCAATTAACAGAAAGCTAAGTATTTCCATAGATACGCCCTAGAATATCAGGCTTTTTCATACTGTGCAATCGGCAGAAATGTCTCGGTCTTGAGGGACGCGCCTCCCACGAGAGCACCGTCGATATTCTCGCAGGCCATCAGGTCCCTCACGTTGTCCGGCTTCACCGACCCGCCGTACTGAATAACCAGCGACTCAGCCGCATCCCGCCCGTACTCCTCGCCGATCCGGCGCCTGATAAACGCGTGCATAGCGTCGGCGTCATCGGGGGTAGCGGTCTTACCGGTGCCGATTGCCCAGACCGGTTCGTAAGCGACCGTCACCTGAGCGAGCTCTTCCTTCGAGACGTTCGCAAGCGAACCGAACAACTGATCCTCGGTCACAGCCTCGGCCTTGCCGCCCTCCCGTTGTTCCAGCGTTTCGCCGACGCAGACAATCGTCTCCAGACCGTGCTGCAGTGCAAGCCTGACCTTCTTGTTAACAAGCTCATTGGTCTCGCCGTATACGTGCCGGCGCTCCGAATGCCCGAGGATCACAACCTCCACGCCGAGATCCTTCAGCATCACCACCGAGACTTCCCCAGTGTGCGCACCGCTCTCGGCCGGCGCCATGTTCTGAGCCCCGAGCATGATGTTACTGTTGCGCACAACACCCTGCACCGCCGACAGGGCGGTGAACGGCGGCGCAATCATCAGCCTGTGCGGAGAGTCTTTCAGCTCTGCTACCAACGCCTCCGCCAAGACCATCGCCTCGGCGGAGGTATAGTGCATCTTCCAGTTTCCGGCAATGAATGATCTTCGCAAACCAATCCCCTTGTAGTGCTTGTGAGTTTCGCGCAGAGGTCGTGAACCAAATCTCCCGTTCCGCTCAGTCCTGCAATGCGGCGATGCCGGGTAGCGTTCGGCCTTCGAGAAACTCCAGCGAGGCGCCCCCACCGGTGGAAACATGATCCATCCGGTCCGCGAGCTCGAACTTGTTCGCTGCTGCAACCGAATCACCACCACCGACGATAGTGGTTCCCGAGCACTCCGCGACCGCTTTGGCGATCTGAAGTGTACCGACTGCAAATGGGTCGAACTCAAAAACCCCCATTGGGCCGTTCCACACCACCGTCTTAGCGCTTGCGACAACCTCTCTGATCTTGGCTACCGTTTTCGGGCCGATGTCCATGCCCAGCTGGCCGTCCGGGATATCGACCGCATCCACCGCCTCAGGTGTTGCGTTTTCGGCGAACTCCGAGGCTACTACATGGTCTACCGGCAGAACGATCTCAACGCCTTTCCGTTCAGCCGCGGCCAGCAACGACTGAGCCGTCTCCAGGTATTCTTCCTCGAGCATCGAGTTCCCGATCTCATGCCCCTGCGCCTTTAGGAAGGTATACGCCATTCCGCC
This sequence comes from Spirochaetaceae bacterium, assembly GCA_003552985.1. Classification (GTDB taxonomy): domain Bacteria; phylum Spirochaetota; class Spirochaetia; order DSM-27196; family SLAA01; genus B1Sed10-166. Next base: position 1,226 of record PUPD01000203.1, on the reverse strand, counting down.
GCCGATGATCAAGGTCTTGCAGTTCGGCAGGAGACTTTCGAGCACTCCGATCTTGGAGGATACCTTCGCCCCGCCGATGATCGCGACCATCGGTTGCTGGGGATCGGATAGCACCGGCTCGAAAAACTTCACTTCCTTTTCAATCAAAAAGCCGGCGTAGGAAGGCAAATGATGCGCCACTCCCTCGGTTGAGGCATGCGCCCGGTGTGCCGAGCCGAAAGCGTCATTGACATAGATGTCGGCTAGTGCCGCGAGTTTCTTGGAGAACTCCGAATCGTTATCGGTTTCTTCCTTGTAGAAGCGCACGTTTTCCAGCATCAGCAGCTCGCCCTCACCGAGCTCCGACACCAGCTTCTCGACTTCAGGCCCAACCGTGTCGGGTGCCATCCTGACCGTCCGCCCGAGCAGCTCTGAGAGCCGCTCGGCGGTCGGTTTGAGACTGTACTCGGGAGCGCGCTGGCCTTTCGGGCGCCCAAGATGACTCATCAGAATCACTGCAGTTGCGTTGTTCTTCAGCAGGTGCTCGATCGTGGGCAGAGCCGCCTTGATCCGCGTATCGTCGGTGACCGTTCCGTCTTTGAGCGGCACATTGAAATCTACGCGCACCAGAACCTTTTTGCCGCGTACATCCGCGTCCGTGATACTTCTTACCGCCATACTGCGCTCCTTGGGTTCTTTTACTGAGTTTGCTCAGACCAGTTTCTTCGCAAGATCGATAACGCGGCAGGAGTAACCCCACTCGTTATCGTACCAGGCAAGCACCTTGACCTTGGTCCCGATCACCATCGTGCTAAGCGCATCAAAGATCGACGATGCCGGGTTTTGGATGACGTCCACCGAAACAATCGGATCCTCGGTGTACTCAAGAATGCCCTTCATCGGCCCCTCGGCCGCGGCCTTCATCGCGGCGTTGATCTCTTCCTTAGTTGCAGTCTTCTTGAGATCAACCACGAGATCGACAAGCGAGCCGGTGGGTGTAGGAACGCGCACCGCAATGCCGTCGAGTTTCCCCTTCAGTTCCGGCAGCACCTTGCCGACCGCTTTGGCTGCGCCGGTGGATGTCGGAATCTGATTCACCGCGCACGCCCGCGCACGACGCAGGTCGGAATGCGGCATATCCAGGATGACCTGATCGTTGGTGTAGGAGTGAATCGTGGTCATGAACCCGTTCTCGATTCCGAAGGTGTCGTGCAGCACCTTGGCGACCGGCGCCAAACAGTTGGTGG
>PUPD01000264.1 GCA_003552985.1 Spirochaetaceae bacterium | reverse complement strand
GGTATGGAATGGAGTGGCTTTCCGTATAGACCGTTTCAAAAACAATTCTCAATGGGAAGAGAGGAGAGGTAGTAATGGATTACGGCTTGATCGGTGTCGGCGCGGCACTGGCGTTTGCAGCAATGGGATCGGCTGCCGGGACCGGGACGGCAGGTTTGGCGGCGGTCGGTGCCTGGAAAAAGTGTTTTGTACAAAATAGACAAGCCCCCTTTATGTTGGTGGCGTTTGTGGGTGCTCCGCTGACGCAGACCATCTACGGGCTGATTTTGATGAACGCGGGCTTGCTTCCCGCCGTCGAAAACGGCGTTGAGTCGGGCATTATCCTGGGAGCGGGGCTGTTCGGCGGTATCGCCATGGGCTTCTCGGCGTATTTCCAGGGACGAGCCGGTGCGGCTGCTTCGGATGCGTTGGCGGAAACCGGTAAAGGGTTCGGTAACTACATCATGGTGCTCGGCATCGTCGAGACGGTGGCTTTGTTCGTCATGGTGTTCCTGCTCGCAATCCTTTAGTGCGGAGGTTGCGGGCCACCGCGACACCACGGGACGCAGGGTCGGCAGATGCGACGCTGCGTCCCGTTTTTTTTGGGGGGCTTCACTTTCGGTGGTGCTTTCCGATATTACTACAGTGAGGTGAGCGAGAAGTGAAGGCGGCAATACGAGCGGCCACGCTTGCGCTGGGGTTGGCAATGATTGCGGCCGCGGGCGTGCGGGTGTACGGCGAGAGCGAGCCCGCGTGGGTGACCTATGAGCGCGGACAGCGAGCGCTGCGCGAGGGGCAGTTCGGCGAGGCGGTGCGCGCGTTTCGTCGCGCCATCGAGCGCGGAGGGCCTTTCCCTGAAGCCGAGGCGGCTATCGGAGAAGTCTATCTGATCGAGGGTTCGCTCAATCTCGCCGAACGACAGTTCCGCCGTGCAATCGTACAACGCGGGGCCCTGCGCGTGCCCGAAGAGCAGTATCAGCTCTGGTACCGGCTGGCCGAGGTATACCGGCTGCAGGAGAACCCCAGAGCCTATGAGCTCGCCTTACTTGAGGTGGTCGAGGATGACGAGCGGTTCGTATCCGAGGAGTACGCTGGTGAGCGCCAAGGGTATAGGCGCGTCATCCGTGAAGAAGGACTGGACCGGCTTCTGGTTCTGTATCGTCAGCGCGATGACTTCGCCCGCCGGGCGCACGCACTGCTCGGCGAGCATTATCTGCGGACCGGCAATTATGGCCGCGCGCTCGAGCACCTGGTATTCGCGAACCTCAAGGTGTTGTCCGAGATAATCGAGACCGAGCTCGCTCGTGATCAGGGCTATGAGTTTCGTTCGGTTTCCCAGCTCCTGGAGCGTGTTGAGGGGCAGCGGGAATGGCAGGAGTACATCTCAGAGACCGGCTTGTACCGAACTATCTACTACCTTGGATCGGCACTCTACGGCGATGACCCATCGTTGACTACCCCGCAGCAGGTATGGGGCATAATCGCCGAGCGCCGGGCGGCCGGGGAATGGGGAATCCGTGCCGCCGAACAGATACAAGACCCCGAGCTCGAACCGCTGATTGATCATTAGCGCCGGATCGAGTACTGTGGCGCGATAATCGATCATGAAACACATCGTTGTCAAAGGGGCTCGCGAACACAATCTCAAGAGCATCGATGTCTCTTTTCCGCGCGACTCGCTGACAGTAATCTCGGGGCTTTCAGGTTCAGGAAAGTCTTCGTTGGCCTTCGATACCATATATGCGGAGGGGCAACGCCGCTATGTCGAGTCATTGTCCGCCTACGCGCGCCAGTTTCTCGGACGACTGGACAAGCCTGACCTCGACTATCTCGAAGGGCTCTCCCCGGCGATCGCGATCGAGCAGAAGGCTACCCAGCGCAATCCCCGCTCCACTGTCGGCACGGTAACCGAGATCTACGATTATCTTCGGCTGCTTTACGCGCGCATCGGCATCCCGCACTGCCCGCGGTGCGGAACCGAGATTCAGGAGCAGTCGGTCGATCAGATCATCGACACCGTGGCAGCGTTGCCGCCCGATACGAGGGTGGCGATTCTGGCCCCGGTAGTGCACGGCCGCAAAGGCGAGCATCACAAGGTTCTTGATGACGCGCGCAAGGCCGGTTTCGCACGCGTCCGGGTTGACGGCGAGGTTCTCCTGCTGGACGAGGATATCAAGCCTGCGAAGACCCGAGAACACCACATCGAGATCGTGATCGACCGCGTGAAGGTGAGGCCCGATCAGCGCAAGCGCATCGCCGACTCAATAGAAACCGCGCTCCAGGTATCGGACGGGCTCGTGATCGTCCAGCGCTTCGAGGGCAACGGGAGCAGCGAGCAGTTCTTCTCGCAGAAGAATTCCTGCCACCGCTGCGGCATCAGCATCCCGGAGCTACAGCCGCGCATGTTCTCGTTCAATAATCCGCATGGGGCCTGCAGCGAATGCTCAGGTCTGGGGATGAGCCTGGAGTTTGAGACGGAGCTGATTATCCCGGACTGGAAGAAGTCGTTCAACGAGGGCGGCGTTGTTCCGTACCGCCCGAGCTCTAGCTGGCACCGCGGCCGCTTCGAGTCGCTTGCGAAGCACTACGGGTTCTCACTCGATCAACCGTTACAGGATCTACCTGAACGCACGCAGCGAGAGCTGCTGCACGGCGGCGACGAGACCATCGAGATGTCGATCGTCAACCGAGACGGCACCGGCCGTTTCGAGTATCAGACGCAGTTCGGCGGCATTCTGAACGATCTGAAACGGCGCTATCTGGAGACCTCGTCGCAGGGGGTCAAGG
>PUPD01000266.1 GCA_003552985.1 Spirochaetaceae bacterium | reverse complement strand
TATGCCGCTTAGCGATCAGGATGTTTCGTATTTACTGGATATGCTTGCCTGTTGTGAGGACATTCGACGATTTGTTGACGAGGTGACGTACGAGCAGTTCGAGCGAGATAGGATGCGCCGTAAAAGGCTACGGCCACCGTTTACTTGGCAGTCGCTACGCTCGTAATTCACACTGCCTCCAATCTGATTCTGGCATACGGCGGGTCCGATCTACACATGCTCGCCGTTTTACTTGTGACTGTCGGCGCAATCGCGTATTTTCGCGAGCGCGCTTTTCCGTTTACGCTCCACTGTCGGGTCTCGGGAAAACTTGTTGATGCTCACACCTTCCTGTATCGAGACTCAAACATCCTGCCTGAGTTCGACGAATCAACAGAGGACGAATCAACAGAGAATGACGAGTCGCTGGACGTGTCCAGCAATCACACAGCCGAGAATGATAAGGCAGAAGTCACCGCTCGAGAGGAGTAGCCAACACCATGGCACAATTCGGCGGTTGCATCGGCTATGCGCTCGGCTTTCTAACGGGCGCGCCACCGACTATAGATGAAATCGACCGGGTGGTCGAGAGCTTGACCAAGATAGCGGATGTAGCCAAGCAGCGCGGTATCGCGCTCGAGGTCTGCCCTTCCTCCGGAACGGAGCAAGAGAGCACGGTGTGATCTCGTAACGGTGAAGCACCATCCCCGCTGCCGACTGTTTCTTTCTTGATGCCCCCAACCATAGCTGCTATAGTCACCACATGCTGAAAAAAACCGACGATAACCTCGTGATTGGCGTCGACTTCGGCACGAGTGGCGTGCGCGCTGTTGTAGTCGACACTGCCGACGGGAGCGAGCAAGCCACGAGTACGGCGGGTTTCCCGCGCTGGAATCGCGGGGATTACTGCGACCCGGCGCTGGCGCAATACCGCCAGCACCCGCAAGAGCTCATCGAGGCGTTCAAGGCCGCAGTCACCGACGCAGTAAATCAGCTCACCGCTGAGCCGCGCCGCTCCATTACGGCAATCGGGATAGACACTACCGGCTCCACCCCACTCCCGGTCGACAAATCCGGGACGCCTCTCGGGCTCCTTCCTGAGTTCGAGCGTGACCCCGACGCCCAGCTCACTCTCTGGAAAGACCGGTCGGCATGGGCGGAAGCCGATGAAATCACGGAAAGATTGCAAAACCGCACTGATTACGACTATCTTGAGTACTGTGGCGGCAGCTATTCAGCGGAATGGTACTGGGCCAAGGCACTTCGAACCATGCGCAAAAATACCGCCGTCGCTGAGAGCACCTATACTTGGGTCGAGCATGCCGACTGGTTTCCTGCGCTGCTTACCGATCAAACCGCCCCCCGCAGTCTCGTCCGCTCTCGCTGCGCTGCGGCACACAAGGCCTTATGGCACTCACGGTACGGAGGCTATCCTGCGGCAGACGTCTTCGCGGAGATCGACCCTGCCCTCGCCACGTTGCGTCGCACACTTCCTGATTATTCCTACACTGCAGACAACGTCTGTGGAGGCCTCTCGAACGAATGGGCAGGCATTCTGGGACTGGAGAGCGGCATCAAGGTGGCCTGTGGAGTGTTTGATGCGCACTCAGGAGCTCTCGGAGCCGGTGTCGGGCGCGGTACGGCCGTGAAGGTGATCGGCACCTCGTCTTCGGAGATGATCGTAGCTGATCCTGCGGATCTTGGAAACCGGGCTGTGCCGGGCGTGGAGAGCCAGGCGGAAGGTTCGATGATTCCCGAGTTGATCGGCCTTGAGGCGGGCCAACCGGCCTTCGGCGATATCCTCGAGTGGTTTGCCGAGCTTCTGGCCTACGGTGCCGCGTCAAGGTCCGGCAGTTCCCGCCGCTCTTCGGAAGATGCTACCTCGCACGTCCTCGCGCGTTTGAGCAAAGAAGCTGCTGAACGTACGGATGAACGGTATGACCCCGTCACCCTCGACTGGTTCAACGGTCGACGCGCCCCTTTTGCGAACAACCAGGTGTCGGGCTTGATCGGACGACTCTCGCTCGGCACCGACGCGGTCTCACTTTTCGCATCCCTCGTCAAAGGGCTCGCCTTCGGGACACGGCGCATTCATGAACACCTTCGCACCTACCGCGTGCCGGTGGAAGCGATCATTGCCGTCGGCGGAATACCCCGAAAATCCCCATACGTTGTGCAGACTCTCGCCGACGTTCTCGGCACCGATATCTTCGTCTGCGAAACCGACCACGCAAGCGCTCGAGGCGCGGCTATTCTCGCTGCGGCCGCCGGGGGACAGTACGGCACCGTTGCGGAAGCGGTCGAGAACATGAGAAGCCCCTTCGCGCGCACGTATTCGCCCAACGCCGACCGGCGGCCGGCGTTGAACGAGCAGTACGCACTCTATTGTCAGCTGGCGGAAGCCGTCGACCCGACCTCCCGGTGATGATAAGGGCAGACCAGGCTTACAGAGCCCACGCGGGCGGCCGCTTACCCTACGGCCGCCCCCTCGTAGGTTGCGATCGCTTGATCGACTGCTCCGAACAACTGAAGCTTCTCTTTCAAAAGCTTGATGCTTTCAGTTGTAGCGGCGGGAAATACCTCGAGCGGGTCCCACTGATCAGGTACTTCTCCCATCCTCTTCACCAGGCCCTGGTGAAAGGCTCTCTTGAACTCAGAGGAGATATTGATCTTACATATCCCGAGACGGATTGTTTCCTTGATCGTGGCCTCGGGTATGCCCGATCCTCCGTGCAACACCAGCGGGATATCCACCGCATCCCTTATACGAGCAAGCCGTTCGAGGTCTATTCGCGGCTCGCCTTTGTAAAAGCCGTGC
>PUPD01000195.1 GCA_003552985.1 Spirochaetaceae bacterium | reverse complement strand
CGCCATGGATACGACGTTGATCATGAACAGGTATCGGTGGCCGTCGATTTCATCCTGCATCACCTGGTCATTGTAGACGATCCCCACAACGTATGATGAGCGTCAATTACTTTTCCCGGTTGACGACAATTAAAACTCCCGTTTTCTTCGGGGTGCCTAAGTACCACCGTCGCTTGTAGAATGCGCTGACGGCGATCCTCGCAGGTCGTTTATTAGCGCTGACCTCCTTGGTTTCCGATTTTCGCCGCTTCGAGGCGATAGCTTGGCAGATTGAGCTCGAGAATGCTGCTGTGGTGGATAAGCCGATCGATGGCCGCAGCGGTGGTTGTCGGATCCTTGAAGATGAGCTCCCACTGAGAGAAGGGAAGATTGCTTGAGATCATCACGCTGCGCTGTTCATAGCGGTCGGCAAGGAGAGCGAAGAGTACCTCCATCTCGGCTCGATCCTGTTGTACGTATCCGATGTCGTCGACAATAATCACCTCGTAGCGGCGCAGATAATTGAGGAGTTTAGCAAGGTTCAGTTCCCGTTTTGCGATGAGCAGATCCTGTACGAGGAGTTGACAACTGCGAAACAGAACTCTGTGCCCCTGATAAATGAGCTGTTGCCCGATTGCCGCCAAAAGGTGTGTTTTTCCACTTCCTGGATTGCCGAAAGCGAGCACGTTTTCACTGCGCTCGAGGAACGAACCGTCGATCAGTGTAGTGACCGCACTGCGCACTTTCGCTGGAAGTCGATCAAGTTCAAAGTTATCAAGCCGCTTCTCCAGCGGAAGACGTGATTCACGAAGCCAACGCGTAGTGCGTGTCTCATATCGATGTTCAAGTTCACGACCGACGAGAGTGAACAGATACTGCTCGTAGCTCAACGACTCCGCGCGCGCTTCCTCGGCCGTTTCCGCGTAGATCGAGCGTATCGTGGTAAGCGACAGCTGTTTGAGCCCGCTATCGAGTTCACGCATATTGGAGCTCCAGCAACGCGTCATAGACGGCCACATCGACCGAGGCGATCTCGACATCACACACATCGGTTGCCTCGGTGTGCGCTTGCAAATACTCATCAACCGTGTGGCGGTTTACCGTCTGCCCACTCGCCATCAGCGCTGTCAACGCTGCATCAACTCGTGCCTCTCCCTCACCGGCGGCACGAGCGAGCACGAGCAGATACTCCTTTGCCGCCACCGAAGCGCTATGAGCGGCGCTGAGCTCATCGTAGGCCTTGCGAAAACGGCTGGTCGGGAACATATCGCCTCGATATCGGTAGTTGGCGAAGGCTCCGGGCTTCTTCAGCAGTGTGTCGATGACGTGACGGTAGTTTAGCGCGTGTTTGCCCTCCCCACGCAGCCGGGGAATGCGCTCGAGACACTTATTCGCGTACCAAATCTCAAGATATTGCGCGTAGAGACGCACCCGCACGTGCTCTCCGATCAACCGACTATCCACCGAGTAGGTGTTGTTCTTCACCCGGATCAAAGACCCCGAGGAGACGCGAATCGGACCGATTTTTCGTCCGCTGTCCAACCGCCTCGCCGGCAGCGCTCGCAGTTCGCCCCGCTCGGCTTCAAGACGCTCGCTACGTCCGGCGTTCAGCTGGTCAAACAGTTTCGCCACGAACGCTGCGTACGTCTCGCGGTCGGCGAAATCACGACTCCCTCGCAGTAACAGCGCTTGCTCGAGCGCGCGTTTGAATCGATGGTGACGCTGCTCTACATCTCCGTTCTCGTTCGGAGAGCATGCCTGTGTCTTCTCCGCGCTCACTGCGTAGTGGTCCATGAGCGCGCTGTAGCCGGCGGTAAACTCTCCGAGGCTGCCCGGTTTGTGTACCGCCGCACTCATGCGGTCGGTACGATGCGTGTGTGGCACCCCACCGAGACGCCATACCGCCTGCTGAAAGCCATCGCTGAGACTCTCCAGACTCTCGGAGAAGCAAATGGACCCCGCTTCCCAATTCGAGTAGGTGAGCACGAAATGATAGATCAGATGGTTGAACGGTACTCCAGCGATACTCACCCCCAGTTCGTTCATGTGGGTGAAGTCCGATTGTGCAAGCCGCCCCGGATGGTGCTGCTGGGCGAAGAACACCTCCTTCGGCGGCCCCTCAAGCGCTCTCCATTGTCTGACCTTGCGCTGGAAGGTGCGAAGCTGTCCGTCGGTGAATGTTCCCGGATATCGGCGCTGAAAATGTTCGAACAGCGTTTTCGCCTCCAACCCATCGTTCACTTCCAAGAACGGTTTCACTTCATTCCACACCGATTCAAACGGATCATCTCGCGTCCGCCACCGGTGTTCGCTCTTCATCTCGCTCGGCACCTTATCCGCGCGCATGTACTTGCGCGCGGTCTTCTCGTCCATGCCCGATTGCGCAGCGCTGACTCCCAATGTTTTATGCTCCATGAGCTCCCTCAGTCTCCTCACCTGTTTATCGCTGGTCACGCAGAAGACCTCCGTATCGGCCATACTGCTCGGTTACCACCGCCGAGGGAATACGGAATTCTAATTGTCGTCGGACGGGAATTCTAATTGTCGCTGATCAAAGGTGCGTAAGGCGCTGGATTCACACCTCACATCGCGCTCGGACCACACTTCCTTTCTCCTTCGCGTGGCGACCCTCGAGGTTTGGCTACAGCAGGTCAAAGAGCGATTGAATACGCGGCCCAATACATGACGGTAGTGGTAATCGCGGTTACCTATCCGTCTACCGTCTTTCCGGTACGAGGGGTATTCGTACATTCCCTTGTCCAGAAGCTAGCCGGGCTCGGGGTACGCGTCGTTGTAATCGCTCCAAGGCCGATCCATCACCTTCGAGTG
>PUPD01000235.1 GCA_003552985.1 Spirochaetaceae bacterium | reverse complement strand
CCTTGAGGATTCGCCTGAGAACCAGGCTCTTCGGATCGTTCTCAGCGTCACCAACTGATCCGACAATACCCCCTTCGAATAAATCGGCGTAGCCGAGTGCTTCCGCTTCCACGCGCACATCTTGCTCATCGGTACCGCTCGCGAGATACATCCGTGTCCCGGCTTCCCGCAGTCTGCGCAATAGCGGCACGGCGTTCTTGATCGTCAAGTCGTCGACGGCCAGCTCTCCGCGGTGCAAGCGGGTGAGGCGCTCGCGAACGAGCTCTATCAAACGCTCGTTGTAGATCGCCTTGTACTCTTCGGCGCTTTTGATTTCCGTTCCGGCGACTCGACCGAACTCCTCGACCAAGGATACAAGCTCCTGCATCTGAACGATCGTCTGTACACCGGTAGTTCGATCGATAAGCTCTCGGACCCGGGCACGCGCTACCCGTAGCTCCTCGGCCGGCACCTCCTCCGGCGGCCGGCCGAGCACAGCCTCGCACATGACCGGATCCATGATTCCTTCCCATCCCTCGCGAACCGCAGAGATGGTGCCGTCATGATCGAAGATCGCGTAGCGAAGTGGCGGTTTCCTCCCGCCTCGGTTGGTTTGCCTGTCTTGAGCCACGATCTCGATGTGTGACTGTTGGTGGTATACAGCAAGACTTGGATGGGACGCTAAATCGGCATTGTGGATGTACTCGGCCTGCTGGGAGAGCTTCAGAATCTCATCGGGAGTGGCAACGCCTGTTCGAAAACGCTTTCGTACGGTCACACCCGCGGCCAACACTCCGATTGCAGCGGCTTTATCGTGCGGGGCGCCGGCGGCGTGCGCCAACGCGGCGGCGGCAAGCATGCTGTCGCCCGCACCAACCGGATCGACAGGCCCTTCTACAGCAACTGCGGGGAGCTCGAAAACAGCGTTTTCGGTGGCCACGATACAACCCGACTCCCCCCGAGTAAGATATACGGGTGCGCCCCACCGTCGTACCAGCCGTTGAGCCAGCGCTCCGGCCGCACCTCCGCGCAGCAGTTCGAAGGACTCGGCTTCCGGAGTGCGGCGGGCTTCACTGAGGTTGAGCTTGCGGATGCTGCCGACATAATCATCGGGGAAGTTCCGGCTGTCGAGGAATACCGGCGTACCCGCAATTGCGCCGATCAGTTCAGTCAGTCCTCGGCGGAACTCCGGAGAGTGGAGCCCGTTTGTAACCTGTTGGTTAATGATCACCACATCGAAGCTCGGCAGTTCCTCACGGAGTCTCTGCAACATGGTGATCGCCGTTTGCGCCTGCAGACGGTTCAGGGTCCCGATATCCAGTCGCGATTGTTCGGTGTCGCGACGATACGGTTTGGTGTAGACGTTTGTGTGCCACTCATCGGGCTGCCGCTCGAGCCCGGCGGTACGGATCGAGAGGGTTTCGCAGAGGTGTAGAATTTCACGCCCGTACAGGTCGTCACCTATCACACCGTACAGCGCGACTTCCCCGGCACCAAGGGCAGCGCAGTTAGCGGCAACGTTGCCGGCACCACCGAGATAGCCGCTGACCCTCTCGACAATCTGGGTGGGCAACCCGGTCTCGAGCGAATCCTCAGATACGTCGCTGAGAAAAAGATAGAGGTCAAGACACACATCACCGATAACCGCGACGCGTTGGGATGATATCTGCTGAAGCACTTGATGCAATCGCTTGTTCTGCATCGCTTCTCAGCGTTCCTTTCCAGTCTGGCCGGCCGTACCGGGTGACTCCCGATTGCGGATACAATGTAAGCGTTTACATGAGCAGTATAGGCCGACCCGACGCAGCTGTCAACTCCGGAGTGATGTGTGCGGCGCTGAGAAACGAATGATACAGGGCAAATTGGTGCCCATCCGCGGGGTAGAGCTTCAATTTCGGGCATGTGCGGTGCCAGAATCAGCGCGCCTTACGGCCTCAGCGCCCAACTTGACGATCATTGGGACTGGTAGTAATATGCGAAATGTAAACGCTTTCATGAGGAAGGTTTCCGACGGGCCTTCCAGGAGTGCGCCGTGGGTCGGCACCTGACGATGAACGATATCGCGCGCATCGCGAATGTGTCGGTCGCTACCGTGTCTCGGGTGCTGGCCAACGCCCCGAATGTCCGCGCCGAGACCCGTGACCGTGTGCTGCAGGCAGTTGCGAGCAACCACTACGAGCCGAGCCATATCGCCCGCAGCCTTTCGACGCGCAAGACTCACACCCTCGGCGTGGTGATCGACGACATGGCCAACCCATTCTTCATGGAGCTCGCTAAAGGTGTCGAGAGCGTCCTGCGAGAAGGCGGTTACACGATGCTCTTGACCAGCTCCAACTGGGACGTGAATGAAGAGCGCGAGTTAGTGAGGACGCTCGTCCGTAATCGCGTCGATGGGGTTCTGATCGCGGCCGTAGATCCGGAATCGGATGCCGTCACGTTTCTGAGGGAAGCCGGAGTGCCGTTCGTGCTCGTCAATTGCTGCAGCGAAAGCGACGAGATCAGCTACATAGCCGGTGACAGCTACGCCGGCGGTAGGCTTGCCGGTGAATGTCTATTACGGACCCCGGTCGAACAATGCCTGTGCTTGATCGGTGTCCCTCACCAATCTACCGAAGAGCGAACCCAGGGATTCATCGACGCGATAACAGCTCACGGGAAAGCTCAGGATCTGGAAGTATACCACGATGTGCACACGTTCGAGGACGGCTACAATATTGCGGCCCGAATTATCGCGCTGCACCGTGTCCATACCGTGGAAACCGGCATCTTTGCTTCCAACGACTTCGTAGCAATGGGAGTTGTCGACGGGCTACTCGACCACGGCCTCCGAGTTCCCCAGCAGGTCTCGG
>PUPD01000094.1 GCA_003552985.1 Spirochaetaceae bacterium | reverse complement strand
CAACCCCGCCGCACGCGCGCTATGCGAAGCTTCCCGCCTACGCATTGGTGTGAGCTGGGGAAGGCGGGCGGCGACGCGGGCAGGCGGGGCGGCGAGGTCTCCCGCGCTACCGCCGCGAATAACACCAACACGGTGCGGGGCAGTTCTTGGGGTTGACGCTACGAGAGGGTTGAGCTATATTAATCGTGCAAACCATATCGAAATCTGGTTTGCATCTTCCTACAGCACAGAGGCGTAGGAGCTCATCGTTTGGGTATCGACCGCTGAGGACGAGGTGCGCTCACCGCCGATGCGCACCGCGCCGATACGAAGGGTCGCCGCCCGGGGTGCGCCTACGGGCTGGTGCTGTGACAACCGGGGAAAGGCCCAGGCGAATGCGTCGGCAAGGTCTGCCGCAGTGCTGTTGAGCCGAGCGCTTCTGCTGCGCTGCTCAGTTGCGCGCTTCGTCAAGCCGGTTCGATTCCGGCCGGCCGGTAAAGGGGAATAGCAGCGAAGGAAAGGTAAGTTGCTATTTGAAAACAGAAAAGGGAAAGTTTCTGGCCCACTACTACGTAAGGAGGAACAACCATGTTGTTTGCCGTTCTTGCCATTGGTGGACTGGTGCTTGGATTGGCCGTAACATGGGTACGCGCTGCTAACGAGCGTGTATTCATCGAGGACTGATCGCACATTCGGTCACTTTCTGTATCGAAGCTTTCTTTATTAGGGTGCCCTTCCACTGACTGCTGCTGCGGCCTAAACGGCACTGGCGGTCACGCTCGGAGGGGCTTTGTCTTTTCCTGAGGACGCGCGCTTTGGGGCGAGTCGACCCGGACCGAGGGGCGCGCGCCCCGACCTGACCTGGACCGAAAACGGGCGTTTGCGCTCGAGCGTGCCGATGCCGTCAGTCTGCGGCGGCGGGGGTGACCGCGAACGGGTTGGTGTAGCTAATTCCGCCGGGGCCGTGAAGCTCGGCGCGCAGATACGACCCGATATTGGCCTGTTTGTGATACGATAGCGTCTCACCGCGCGCGACGTGGCGGCCTTCGGAGATCCAGGTGAGCGTATGGTAGCCGGTGCCTGAGATCGTGACGGTGCCGGCCTCGGGGTCCAGGACAACGGCATCGATCACCGGTGCCTCGCGACCGTTGCTGAAGTAGAATGCGCCGCGTTCCATCGCCTCGCGAACGGCTTCTGCAGAGAGCTCGGCGAGGGGGAAGACGTTGTAAGCGTGCCCGAGATGCGCTCGGCGGTGAGTATCGTCGTTGGCGAAGCCCCACACCGGACGGTCCGGCATCGTCGACCGCAGGATTGCATCCCACAACTCGCGGTCCTGCGGGTAACGATCGGCCCGGTTGACTACCTCAAGCCCGATCAGGTGCGGGAAACGCTCGTAGTAATCGAGGTACCATTCGGCCGGATAGTCGTAGCGGCCCGGATGGAAGAACACCGCCAGGCCCCCTGCTTGTCCGATCCCTTCAAGCACCTCCGTTTCGGTGACGGCGGTAGGGGGGAGTCCCATCCTGCCGATAATCGGGCGGTAACGGCGGCCGTTGATATTGTACTCTGAGAAGTAGCTGCCGATGTGGTGTGTGTCCGAGATCTCGTTGGCCGGTATCGCAGCCATCTCCAGAGCACCCGGGTCGCGACCGTAGGCGGACCATGGCCAGGTGACATGGTTGTGGTCGGATATCGCGAGAATGGTGTAGCCCGCCTCACGGTACAGATCGATCACGCGCGCAACCCCGTGCAGGCCGTCGCTGTTGCGGGTGTGGGTGTGAAGATTCGCGCGGTGTTGGCGATGGGTTGCCCAATCGACCTGGGCGTACGGATTCTGAAGGACGATTTCAGGTTGCGGCGGTATCACTGTCGCCTCCAATGGCTTGGGCAGTTCCTCCGCTGGGGGTGCTTGCGGGGTCCGGCAGGCGCTGAGCACAAGGGCGCTGAGCACAACGGCGCTAAGGACAAACGCGCTGTGTCTAAGGGTGATGGTGCCCGTGAGGGTTGACGTTGAGCGTGGCATTGAGTCAGGCAAGAGTATACAGCGAGCGCGGCGAAATCTCTTTCACATAGATATGGGTGAAGCGACCGCTGCCCTCGTGGTGCTCGGGATTCTTCATCTGACCGTAGGAGAAGAAATACAGGATATCGTCCATGTCTGAACGCGAATAGGATAACGAATAGCGGACATAGAGGCGGTCGTTCGGTTCGGTTTGGCCGAAGAACACCACCGCTTTACGCGCGTCGGGATCGGCGATCTCTCGCAGTACATGGCGCAGCCCCCCGTAGTAAACCGCGCGGCGGTCCAGCAAGTGTAGCGTATTGGTGTGATCCAGGTAGTAGAGCTCGAAGACACCGGCTTCCGACGGTACGGCAGTGTTGACGCGGTGTTTTTCCAAATGTAGAAAATCGGTCCAACGGATTGTGTAGTACACCGCGTTATCTTTGATCCAGCGGGTCACGCGTGGTTCCATGATCTCGCTTAGTGTATCATATCGTGCGTTTGATACACCACAACCTCAGCGGCAGAAACAGGAGTCGATTTAGATGAAAGAGCCCGCCCGTCACATCAACAGCGGATTGCACCATGTGGGTATCGGGGTCTTCGATATGGAGGCCACCACGAACTGGTATCGAAACGTCCTCGGCTTTCGCAAACAGGTCTACGAAACGACCGAAGACAGCTCGCAACTCGGCGAGCTCACCCGCGGTGAGGTATGGCAGCAGAAGCGGCGCCTGCTGTTCAACCCCTACGGCGGCGCGGGTGTGGAGCTGATTCAGTTCCTCGGCAGAGAGCCGCGCCCGCCGCGTTCGGAGCCGGAGCTCGGGGATCTCGGCATCAGCGCGCTGCGCGTCAAGGTGGCCGACATAGAGCGCAGTTATGCCTGCTGGCAACAGAACGGTGAGACCGCGGTTACCGGGATCGTCGAGGATTACGGCGGATGGCGGAGCTTTTTCGCACGTGACAACGAAGGCCGACTGTTGCAGCTCGTTGAGGGCGAAGACTGGTTTCGCAAGCCCTCACGCAAGCGTATCGGCGGCGTCTGCGGCGCGCTCATATCGTGCTCGTTCAACGACAACGGACGCATCCTGTTTGAAGATCATCTCGGCTATCAGGCGCCGGTGTACAACGAAGTCGGTATTTTCGGTGATTTGCTCGAGGTTCCCGGCGGCAAGAAGCAGTTTCGACGTGTCCAGCTGAAACAGGGCTCGATCCGCGTGGGACGGTTCGCAGAGTATTTTGGTGCGGCTCGCTTCGAGCTTCTGCAGGAAGAAGGGTCGCAGCACCGGCATGCGCGCGCAGAACAGGTATGGGGCGACCCCGGATATGTGTATCTGGGGTTTGAGGTGGCACCCCTTGACGCTGCGGCCGAGTTTTTCGTGCAGCGAAGCTATGAGCTTCCGGCCTTTCCACAGGGCGTTGAAGGGAAACGACCGCCGGCTCGATTCGCGATCATCCGCGACCGCGATCGACTGGCGTTGAAACTCATCCATACCCGGCGCTTGCCGCTGTTCGGCGGTCGGGTATCGTTCCCGCTTGGGGAAAACAATGCGTGGCGCAAGACGCCGCGGAGAATTATCCGGTGGCTTGTGTAAGCCCGGCAAGCTCGGCGCGCCGGGCGCATCACGCGCGGCCCATGCGCGGATCAGGCTCCGTATCACGCTTCGGGGTCTTTGCGGTCCTTGGGGGCGTCGTCAAGCGCGTCCCGCGTGTCGAGCGCGTCGAACACGTCTCGCTCGGAGGTCTCGCCGATTGCATCCGGCGGAGCGGTGATATCGGCATATACCTGTTGCACAATCGACTCAAACTCCTTCGGTGCTTCCAGGTATCCCCAGGCCACCATCTGTGATTGGAACAGGCTTCCGTAGGCGCTGTCGTGGTAGCTTTGGATGATGTGCGGCACACCGCGCTCGGTTAGGTATCCGGTGAGCAGTTGCGCCTCGGCCTCGTTATTGATCTCAAGCAGACGTTGGAATCGTCGGTTACCTGTCTTCCACATAGCGAATCTAGTGTAGCCGAAAGCAACCGATCCTGCAAACAGGGCCCGGCACGGGAGCACAGGTTTACGCGCAGCACGCGCAGCACGCGCAGTGCGGGCACGCTGGGAGCACACGCAGCACAGACAGTCGGCAGGGCGAAAAGGGGATACTGTAGTTATTAAAGTTGTTTTAGATTAATCCAAATAAGTAATTGTAACCAGTTAAGCCAGTCATGTTTAACCTGTTCTTGACAAAAAAAGGGGGCTCGACTAAGGTTTAAGGCTAACATTAAGTAGAGTGGAGGAAGCCTATGCAACTGGTGTTGTGGTTGGGACTTCCTCTCGCCGGCTTAATTCTAGGTTGGACGATCCGATGGCTCTATGCCAGATTTCAACTGTCGTCTTCTGAACAGAAGGCGGAACGAGTACGCAGAGACGCAATAAAAGAGGCTGAAGCGCAGAAGAAGGAGATCATTCTTGAAGCCAAGGATGAGTTACTGCAGGAGCGCAACGCACAGGAAAGAGAGCTCAAGGAACGTCGCCTTGAGCTTCAGCGCTTTGAAAAACGTCTACTCCAGAAAGAGGAAAGCCTAGACAAGAAAATTGCTTATGTTGAAAAACAGCAGCAAGGTTTCTTGGACCGCGAGAGGAAAATCGCCGAGCAGGAGGAAACGCTAAGTAAGCAGGAGCAAACCCTGCAACAGGAGCTCGAACGTGTGTCGGGCATGACTGTCGATGAAGCCAAACGGGTGCTCATGGCTTCGATAGAGGACGATGCTCGGCACGATGCCCAGACCACGGTAAACAAGATCGAGCAGGAAGCGAACGCTACCGCTGAGAAGCAGGCACGCGAGATTCTGGTCAGCACAATTCAGCGCATCGCGAGCGAGGTAAATGCCGAGGTAACCGTGACTTCGGTCAGCCTCCCGAACGATGAAATGAAAGGTCGTATAATCGGGCGGGAAGGGCGAAATATTCGCACGCTCGAGACGCTTACCGGCGTTGATATTATCATCGACGATACGCCGGAAGCGGTGGTGGTGTCATGTTTCGACCCGGTGAGGAAGGAGATTGCACGCCGCTCGCTCGAGCGTCTTGTTTCCGACGGGCGCATCCACCCAACGCGTATCGAAGAGGTGGTGCAGAAGGTTACGCAGGAGATCAGCCAGGTCATCTACGACGAGGGTGAGAAGGCGCTGTTTGATCTCGGCATCCATCATGTGAAACCGGACGGCATACGGGCGATCGGGCGGCTGTATTTTCGCGCGAGTTACGGACAGAATGTCCTCGCTCACAGCAAAGAAGTCGCGGTGTTTGCCGGGATGCTGGCATCTGAGGTCGGGGCGGACCGTGAGATCGCGAAACGCGGGGGGCTGTTGCACGATATCGGCAAAGGGATCGAGAGCAACGGCGACTCCAACCATGTGGAGCTTGCAGTAGAGCTTGCGAAACGCCTCGAAGAGGACGAGCGGGTGATCAACGGCATCGCCGCTCACCACGGAGACGTGCCGCATACCTGTGCGGAGTCGGTTATCGTGCAGATCGCCGATGCACTGTCGGCCTCGCGACCAGGGGCACGACGCGAGACGCTCGATAATTACATCAAACGGCTGGAAAACCTCGAGCGGATCGCCGAGGACTTCACCGGAGTTGAGAAGGCGTATGCCATTCAGGCCGGCCGAGAGTTGCGGATCATGGTGGACCATGAGACGGTGAGTGACGCCGAGGCGAAGGAGATTGCCAAGGCAATCGCTAAGAAGATCGAGGCGCAACTCCGCTATCCGGGACGCATCAAGGTTACGATGATTCGCGAAACCCGGATCGTAGAGTACGCACGCTAACTGCATGGGAACGGTCAAAACGGTCCTCTGTTTGGGGGATGTCATCGGCCAATCCGGTTTTCGCGCGGTGGTTACCGGCTTGGCCGGTATTCGTAAACGGCACGGCGCCGACGCGGTGGTGCTCAATGTCGAGAACACGGCCGAAGGCTTCGGTGTGACCGAGGAGCAGGCCGGCAAGCTCCTCTCCGCCGGAGCCGACGTTCTCACAACCGGCAATCACATTTGGCAGAAGCGCGAGGTGCGTGATTACCTTGATCGGCAGGCGTTCATCCTGCGTCCGGCGAACTATCCGGGCGGAGCCCCCGGTCACGGGAGCTGTGTCCTCGAGCACCGTGGTTTCAAGCTCGCGGTGCTCAACCTGCAGGGCCGCCGCCGTATGCCGCATACCGATTGTCCGTTCAAACACGGGCGGGAGCTGGTTCGGAAGGTACGATCAGAGACTCGGTGCATCGTGGTTGACTTCCATGCCGAAGCTACCGATGAGAAGGAAGCGTTTGCGATGTACCTGGACGGCGAAGTCTCGGCCGTGTTCGGCACGCATACGCACATTCAGACGGCGGACGAGCGGATCCTGCCGAAAGGCACTGCCTACATAACCGATATCGGCGCCAGCGGCCCAATCGACAGCGTCATCGGCTTTCAACCGCAGATCAGCATCCAGAGATCGCTCACGCAGCTTCCGCTGCGTAACGAGGTATCCGATAACCGCGCGGCGATCCACGGGGTGCGTATCGAGATCGATACCGAGTCCGGGCGGGCCGTCTCGATTACCCGGCTTCGCGAGGAGTCGCTGGTGTAACGGTGACCATGAAGCGACGCGGGCTCCTCGAGCTTCTCCAGATTCGATACCCCGAGCGTTCGAAGCAGGAACTGCACGCGGCGGTGCTGTGTGGGGAAGTTCTGGTCGAGGGCGAAACGGTGCGTGACCCCAAGCGACGGGTACGGGTGGACGCGGAACTCCTCATCGGCGGTGCAGCTCGATATGTCTCGCGCGGTGGCGATAAGCTCGAGCACGCGCTGCAGTTGCTCGAGTTCGCGGTTGCCGACAGAGTCTTTCTGGATGCCGGCGCTTCCACAGGTGGTTTCACCGACTGTCTGCTCCAGCACGGCGCAATCTGCGTGCACACGGTGGATGTAGGATACAATCAACTCGCCTACCGGCTGCGCCGTGACCCGCGTGTGGTGGTCCACGAGCGTACCAACATAACTACCGTACACCGCCTGGACCCGCCTGCAGACCGTGCGGTAGCCGATCTCTCGTTTCGTTCCCTATTGGGAATCACCGGCAGGATTCTGGGGCTCACCCGCGAGAAGATCGCGCTCGTACTCTGCAAACCACAGTTTGAGCGTGGAGTTGTTCGCCCGGGCGGGCCTTCCGGAGGTCGGTTTGACGGCGTTGTGCGCAGCGGCGATGAGATCGTGGCGATTGTCGCGGCCACGATTCGAGCGCTCGAACGCGAAGGGGTTCAGGTGTGCGACGCGGCACCGTCGTTGGTGAGCGGACGGCGCGGCAATCGCGAGGTCTTTCTGCTGGTTGCGGCCGACGAACGGTGTGATTCAGAGCACGTGACACAGCCGCCGCCGGCGCCGGCGCGGGAGCAGCTGATAGAGCGTGTCGCAGCCGAGCTCTCAGACTCATGAACTGCCCTGCACGCTGTTGGTGCTCACACGGGTGTGGGCGGTCAGCCGAAGGATTCGCGTTGCAGCGGCTCGCCGACATACACCCCGGCGCCGCCGAGGTAGCGGATGCGCTCGCCCTCGATCAGGATCTGCACCCGGTCAACGGTCGGAAACTCGGTGGTGGAGTAAACGATCTGCTTCAGCTGCGCCACAAGCCCTTCCACGCCCATTGTGTTGAACTGGAACGATTCGCTGAAGTTCAGATACGCGGTGCCTTCGCGCACCCAGGCTGAGATCAACTCGGCGTCATCCGGGATCAGGTTCAGGTATCCGGAATCAAGCTCCTCGAGCGTGGGGCCGCGCATCAGCTCTCTGATGGTGGCGGTCATCGGACTGTCGGTGAACTGCACCCGCCGTTCCACGCGTTCGGCGTAGATCTGACCTTCGTCGGTGACGCGGATGAAGTAGATGCCGTAGCGGCGCTCGCGATGCTCGGGCTCCGGCTCGAGCGCTTGCTCGTCAGTTTCACGATCGTCCTCGACGCGCGCGTCGGCTTCGGTCTCGGGTTCAGGGTCGGTAGGCTCCGACGGTTCGCGGTCTTCAGCTGCGGGCGGGTCGCGGTCGATCGGGGGGTGATCCGGGTCGGATCCGTCCGGTCCTCGAGTGTCCGGGATATCGCTCGGGTCCCGCACCGGGCGGGGCTCTCCGGTATCTTCAGCCCCGTCGGTGCTGTCTGCTGCCGGATCCCGAAAGATGCGCTGGGTGATCACATCGCTGATGCCGGTGCGCTCGACGACCTGCCGGATGTCTTCTCGGTGATACAGGTACAGGACGACCACGAACAGGATGAAAGCCATCCAGAACAGGACGCCGAAATGTGCTTTGCGTTGTTTGCCTTTGCGCGCCATCTCGTCTAATAGTATCGGCACGAAACGGTTAAGTTTGACAGCGTTCCGGTAATCGACGTATAGTTGCCGGGCAATGAACGAGCTCAGCGGTATATCGGCCTCCCCGGGGATCGCGATCGGACAGGCTTTTCTGTTCCTCGACGACACGCCAACGGTTCCGCGCTATAAGATAGATGATACCCAGGTGGGCGGAGAGTTTGAGCGCTTTACCCTAGCCGTTGACAAAGCGACGACCGAGCTCCGGGGTTTGAAGGAGATCTCCGGCACGAACGAGGGAAACCAGCTGGAAATGCTGGAATCACACCTCCTGCTGCTCAGTGATCCGGAGCTTACCGTGAGCATCGAGAGTCGGCTTCGGAAGAACTGTCTGAATGTCGAATGGGTCCTCTACCGCTTCATTCAGGAACAGGTTCAGCGGCTGCAGCGCGCCGAGGACCAATACTTGCGCGAGCGTGCATCCGACATCTATGACGTCGCAAAGCGTATTCTGAACCATCTCATGTTCCGGGAGCGTGCCTCGCTGTCTGATCTGGAGCAGGAGGTGATTCTCGTCGCCCACGAGCTGATGCCCACCGATGCGATTGGGATGAACAAGCGCATGGTCAAGGGCATCGCCCTCGACGCAGGAGGTAAGACCTCGCACACCGCTATTCTCGCGCGCGCGTTCGAGATCCCAGCAGTGCTCGGACTGTCGCGGATCTCGCAGATCGTTCGCACCGGAGACGAGATAATCGTCGACGGCAACCGCGGTCGCGTGATTACCCAGCCGGACGACAAGGCCAAGAAACGGTATATCCGCGTGCAGCGCGAGTGGCGCAGGCGCGAAGTTGCGTTAATGGGGCTCAATGAGCTGCCGGCTGAAACGCGGGACGGGAAGCTGTTGCTGCTCAAGGCCAACATCGAGGTCCCAGAGGAAGTGGATGCACTCGCGTCACACGGCGCCGACGGTGTGGGCCTGTATCGCTCGGAGTTTTTGTTCTTGCGCGAACGCGGGCTTCCCAGCGAGCAACAACAGTTCGAAGCCTATTCGCGGGTGCTGAGTTCGTTGCAGGACAAGCCGGTGACGATCCGGACGTTGGATCTCGGCGGCGATAAGATTGCCCCGGTGCTTGGCGGCTTGAGCGAGCAGAACCCGATCCTCGGTTGGCGCGCCATCAGATTCTGTCTTTCACGCGTAGATCTGTTCAAGGTGCAGCTCCGGGCATTGCTGCGCGCTTCGGTGTACGGCGACCTGCGCATCATGTTCCCGATGATCTCCGGAGTGGAGGAGCTAAACCATGCCTACGAGATCCTCGACGAGGTGAAGTACGACCTGCGAACCGAAGGAGTTGCGTTTCGGCAAGATATCCCGATAGGCATCATGATCGAGGTACCTTCGGCCGCAATGACGGCCGATATTCTCGCCCATAAGGTCGATTTCTTTTCGATCGGGACCAACGATCTGATTCAGTATACGATCGCGGTGGACCGCGGGAACGAGAAGATCGCGTATCTGTACGAGCCGTTTCACCCCGGTGTGTTGCGGTTGCTGAAGACCGTGATCGAGAGCGCGCATGTTGTGGGTATCCCGGTGGGAATGTGCGGCGAGATGGCCGGTGATCCTCAAGCGGCCGTGATCCTGCTCGGTCTCGGTCTTGATGAGTACAGCATGAGCTCGGCCGGCATACCGGAAGTGAAGCGCATAATCCGCTCGGTTACGGTCTCCGAGGCCGAAGAGCTGGTCGGTACGGTGATGGAGATGCGGTCGTATCAGGAAGTGGACGCCTTCGTGGCCGAGATAATGCAGAAACGCTTCGATGTGAAGGTCTACTGAGGATGGTGCGAGTCGCGATCGCCGGCCGCCCGAATGTCGGCAAGTCTACCCTGTTCAATCGGCTCGTCGGTCGTCGGCGTGCTATCACTGAGCGGACGCCGGGAGTTACGCGTGACCCGGTTACGGGGCGCACCGAGATTGAAGGGTTCAGAGTAATCCTCACCGATACCGGCGGTTACAACGCCGGCGACTCGACGATCGACCGGCGGGTAACCGAGCGCGCGCTGCAGGTTATTGAGGAGGCCGAGGTCGTTCTGCTGATGCTTGAGTATCAGCAGGTCACTCCGGAGGACGAGCTCCTGCTCGAGCACATGCACCGCTTCCGCGATAAGGTTCTGCTGGTAGTCAACAAGATCGACAACCGTGAGCGTGAGCTGGGGCTGTACGAGTTCTATCGCTACGGCTTTGACCCGGTAATCGGGGTTTCGGCCGAGCATGGCCGTGGCCTGGACGAGCTGCGCGAGGAGCTGGCGCGCCGTCTTGAGCCTCTCTCAGGGCCGGAAGACCGGTCCGGCGACGCTGATGCGCAGATGGTCTCGGTATCGAGCGAGGACGAGGGCGAGTGCGTGGCGTACCAGCCGCCGGAAGGGGCGGCGAGCGAGGACTCGGACGGTGTACCGGCAGGCGATCCTGACGAGCCGATTACGCTTTCGATTCTCGGTCAGCCCAACACCGGGAAGTCGACGCTCGCGAACAGACTCCTGGGTCGCGAACACTCGCTCGTGGACGCGGTGCCGGGAACCACGCGCGACGTGGTGGAGAGCGAGTTCCAGTTCGGGCGCCGGCGCTTTCGGTTGCTGGATACCGCCGGCATGCGACGCCGAAGCCGAGTTGATGAACCGCTTGAGTACTACTCGGTGAACCGGGCGGTAGCCACGCTGAACGAAGCCGATGTGGTGTTGTTGGTGATCGATGCGCAGAAGGGCGTGACCGAGCAGGACAAAAAGATCGCAGGGCTGGTCGTCAAGCGCGGCTGCGGGGTAGTGCTGGTGTTGAGCAAATGGGACCTGATGTCCGGCGCTCCAAACGAGTTCGAAGCCTTCCGGGACCGGGCGCGCTTCGTCTTTCCTGTGCTGCAGTTCGCCCCGATTGTCCCGGTCTCCGCCCGTACGGGGTACGGAATCAAACGAATGCTGAGGACTGCGGAGCAGGTGAACCGGGAGCTCGACCGGCGTGTTGATACCGGGCAGCTGAATCGCGCGCTGCAGGCATGGGTGGAGGATAACCCGCCGCCGATGGTCAGGGGGCGCCGTCCGAAGCTGCTGTACGCTACCCAGACCGGAACTCGCCCGCTCGTGTTCGTGATCTTCGCCGGTCGAAAGAAAGATCTGCCCGAGAGCTATGTAACCTATATAAAGAATCGAATCAGGGACGAATACGGGTTTCAGCGCACTCCGGTGCGGGTCGAAATTCGCGAGCGATCATGATGCTGAGATGCGACCGTTAAGTATCGGTGAGGTTAGCGATATTCTCGGTCTCAAACCGCATATCCTGCGCTATTGGGAACAGGAGATACCGCTGCTGTCGCCGCCCAAGGACGGGTTCGGCAGACGCGAGTATCATGAGCGCGAGCTGCAGCAGCTGTTTCGCATCAAGTATCTCGTCTACACCAAGAAGTATACCGTTCAAGGGGTGGCAGGCCGGCTGCTGCAGGAAGCTTCGGGTAGGGCCGCCGATCACAAGGGGCGCGTACAGGCGGTGCGCCACGCGATCCTGAATAGCGCGTATCGTGCGCGAGGGGTGAGCGCGCGGCTGACGAGACTCGGGGTTCCGAACTCGGCGTTCAATGCGGAGATTGTAGGCGACGCGGTACGCTCGGAGCTTGGGAGCGCGGCCGGGCGTACGCTCGAACGTGAGCTGCGCCGGTATCCGCCGCGGTTGTGGGAGGATCTTCGGGCTGTGGTCCAAGCGCGCGCCGGTGCGCCGCACCCCAAACCGGTAGCACCGGGGCGCGCGCGGATCGTCTCATTGGTTTCCGGAGAACGAGGAGCTGCCGAGGCGCGATTGTCCGCGGCGCGAGAGGCGTATCGCTTGCGCGGCGCGTCAGCTTTTGAGGGCAGAAACTGCGTAGTCTTCACCCCGCTGTCCAACGCGCAGGTGGGACCGGAATCCGGATACCCGCCGCTGGCACCATTCACCGCGGTACGGCAGCTTTCGATGCTGCAACTGATTGCCGAACGCCTGCTCGCTGCCGCCTACGCTGCCGGACGCCACCCGACCTGGGTGATCGCGGTGCCGCAGGCGCAGGTCGGTGCGGTCCGGGCGTACATCCGCGGCAAACGCCGTTTCGGCCTTCGGAAAGGACGTTTGGCGGTGATTGCCCAGCTGCCGTTCCCGTTGGTTCACTCCGACGGCACCGCGGTGGTGGCTCCGGACGGCACCGTGCCCAGCTACTGGTCCGGTCTCGCGGGGTCGCTGCGCCTGCTGTGTTCGCCGTCCTTCGGGCGCTTCTGCGCGGAGCGCGGTGCTGAACGGGTGTTGCTGGTTCCGGCCGACAACCCGCTCGCGAGCTTTCCGGCGTTCGAGTTGCTGGGGGCACATCTCATCCACCGGAATGCGCTGACCCTAGAAGCAGTGCCGGCAAGTAGCGCGCGCTCCGCCGCCGGCACTCGATTTCGGCCGAGCGGAGCGGGCGTGCTCGAACGGCAGGCGTTTGCCGGTGCGTTCACGGCGTTGCCGTTCGACCTCGCGCGCATTCCGGTGACAGGCCTTGGGCGAGAAGCCGAAAAAACCGATAATACTGATAATGATGGTCGTCATGGGATACGATTACGGTTGCGACTGTCGCAATTGCTGCACGCCGGGACGCGGGTGATGGCGGTTGAACGTGACCAGCGTGCCGGTCATGCGCCGCTGACGCGGGTGGAGGACCTGCCTGCAGCCTCGCGCGCTTTGGAGGCTTACGACCGCCGGCTGCTCGAGCTCGGTGGCTGCGAGCTTACCGACCAGCCGGTGGAAGTGTCGCCGTTGTTCGCGCTCGACGCCGAGATCGCCGCCCGCCGAATGCGGCAGCGAGCGAGCCGCCCGTCTACCGCAGCGCAGGCTGCGCCCTGAGGCGCGGTGCGCGCCAGTGACGTAGCGCCCGACGTCAAACCGGGGGTCAAACCGGGGTCAGGTGGGAGAAACAGCCGATGTTCATAGAGACAGCACCGTCGGCGCTAAGCACACGCGGGAGCACAGCAAAGCATACGCTCTTCCCGGCATCACGGACGATTGCGGTGCTTGCGATGCTGTTGCTTCCTGCCGCGGTCCTCGACGCGTTCCAGTTCGAGCATTGGGCTGCCGTGCAGCTGGCGGACAACGCACCGGCTCGGCGTGAGCTTGCCTCGCTGGTGACGGCCGAGCGCTCGACGGTCCGTCGGGCAGAGGCGCGCGTGATTGAGTCGCGCGCGCAGCGTACGCCGGTGCGCTTCTGGGTGGAAGAATGGCATGACAAGCTGTACTTCGTGTTTGCCCACCGCCGGGACGGCCAGTTCGCGGTGGACAGCGCCGGAACCTACGTCCTAAGGCGTGACCTGGAGACGGGTACTTTTGAGCAGATCAAGGTTTTCCTGCGTGACGATCCGCATTACTTCGTTCGGCTGTTTCCAACCCAGCGCGACATGACTGAAATGGATCTCTATCTCGCCGATACGCGCATTTTCCGTCGCGTGCCGGTGGGCATGCGCTTTGAGCGCGCGATGCTCGCGCCGTTCTCGGAGGTGATGAGCAACACCCGGCGGACAGTTCCGTGGGGTGAGTTGTTTCCTGAGACGGACGAGCGTACGAGCCGCGCGTATGGTCGGGTGGAAACAATGGTGGAGCGTATACGCGAGGTTATCCATGACCTTCCGGACGCCGAAGACGGAGCGATGGATGCCGAGGGAAACCTCGTGTTTATCGAGTCACTGGTCCTTCAGGACCAGCAGGCCGGGTTCAACTGCTCGGGGTTTGCCAAATGGGTTGTCGATGGAATCTACGGCGCACGTACCGGCCGTTTTCTTCCGATTGAACCGCTGAAGACGAAGCATCTCGATCACCGTGGTCATCGCTTCAGCCTGGCGCGCGAAGATGATCGAGATCCGTATTTCGGGCTCGACTGGTCACGCAACCTCGCGATCGAGATGAAGCGTCTCCGGCATCCACTTCGAGAATGGCAACATACCGACGCTGATGTCCGTTCGGTGCGTTTCTCGCAGTACATCAACAACGTGGGGTATCCGGTTGCAGAGCTCGAGCGTATTCTCTACCTGCTTGCGGTTCAGGAACCGGGACGGTTCTATATCGGCTCGGTGAACCGCGAGTTCGGTCGCGAGCCGGTTTTGAGACAGCACGTTCACGTGGTTGTGTTGTTTCCCTATTTCACCGCCGACGGGAGCTTTGAGATCGCGGTGATGGAGCGTAACGTAGAGTCGAGCATGGAATCGCTCAAACGCCGCTATGAGGGTGACTACATTCATCTCGTCCGCGTTCAGGCTTACGAAAGCTTTGAGCCGCCGGTGATTAGCCCCACAGAATGATAACCGCCACACAACATTAGACTTACGGCCGGACTAACTAATGGCCACGTGACTGACTAAAAGCCGCCACACGCGACTAATGGCCGCCACAATTGAATAACCATAACCGCTGAGGTATTCTCATAGCGTATGAAAAACATCCTGCTCATCGTCACACTCCTCGTGGGGATAGGTGTGTGGCCTGCGCAAGCAGCCGACCGCAGCATTTTCCAGGAGGCGGAAGCGCGGTTTCGGGCCCAGGAATGGGAGCTTGCGCTTAATCGCTACGACGCGCTGATCAGACAGTATCCGAGCTCGCCCGCAATACCTGACGCACAATTTCGGCGCGGCGTAGTGCTGTACCGCCTCGGGCGTCACCAGGACGCGTTGCGTGTCTTTCGCCGGGTGGAATCTCGCTTTCGGTCAACCCAGTACCTCGGCGAACTCCCGTTCTGGAAAGGGCTGAGCCGGTACCAGCTGGAAGACTACCTCGGTGCAATCAACGACCTGAACGCGTTCATCGAGCAGCGGCCGGGCTCGGCGCTGCGTGACCAGGCTCTGCTGTATCGGGCATTGGCTGAGATCGGCGTGGAGGAGCCGCGCAGGGCGCGCGCGACGCTGGAGCTGATGTTCGAGACCGTAGATGATCCGGCTTCGGAGTCGTACGCGGCGGCACTCCTGAGCTCGCTATATGTACAGGACGAGGAGCTTGATACGGTTCTTGAGTTCACCGGCAGGCTTGATCTCGATGCGCTTTCGATGCCGTGGCGGCATAAGGTGATGCTGTACCGTGCTGAGGCGCTGTGGGCTTCGCAGGAACACGATGAGGCTCGCGGGCTGTACGCCGAGCTCGTCGAGGGCGAGCCTGAGGTAGCGCGAGTGGCGCTGCAGCGCAAGTTCAACGAGGCGCAGCGCAGCGGAGACCGCGACCAGGTCGATAGCGCGCTACTCGAGGCTGAGCGCCGCCTGGCCGGCAGGTCGGATCTGCTTTCGGACTTTTGGCTGCAAGTGGGTATCGACGCCTACGAGCGCGGCGAGTACGAGATCGCCGACCTCTATCTTCGACGTGTGTGGGATGCGCGGCACGCCCAGCCTGTCAGCGAGTTGGTGCCTTTGTACCTTTCCCATCTGCGCGAACGGCGAGGAGAGCTTGCCCGCGCGGTCGAGATCCTGGAGCTATACCTCGCCGAGGAGGAGTCTCCCGACGAGCGCGAGCGAGTGTTGTTGCGCCTTGGTGCGGTGCGGCTGGCACAGGAAGACTGGTCGGCGGCTGCCGAGCGTTTCCAGACCGTCGTGCAGGACTACCCCGCGTCCGAACACTTCGGTGAAGCTGCCTATCAGCTCGCGTTTGCGCAGTACCGCAAGGGCGAGCTCGGCGAAGCCGATGCGACGATTGCGCGAACCTTCGCCGGCGCGCGTGCGGGTGAGCTGGCTCCTGAGATGCTGCGACTGCGTGCCTCGGTAAAGCGGGAGCGCGACGACCTGGAGGAAGCGCTGTCGAGTATTCGCGACTACCTCTCGGTGCGTCCGCGTGATCTGACCGCGCGGCTTGAGTTTCATAAGCTGCTGTTCCGCACCGGGCGTACCGAGAAACTGGTCGATGAGTCACGTTCGTTCGCGGAGGAGTATCCCGAACTGTTGAAAGAAGATCGTCTCGGGGCAATCGAGTTCGGTTATCTCGAGGGGATTGCGCTCGTTTCGCAGCGCAACTACGCCGAGGCGGTCGAGGCATTCGACGATTTGCCGGATGATGCGGCCGAATACGACGAGCTGCAGGAGATCTTCCCATACGTGCTGTATTATCGAGGGTGGGCTTCGTACCAGCTCGCGCGCTTCGGCGACGCGATCGAGCTGTTCGACCGGCTGGTAGAGCACGACGAGGGACACGAGTTCGCCGCCCGCGCCGCCTATCTCGGCGGGTGGAGCGCGTTTCAGGACGGCGACTACGAACGGGCTGAGGAACGCCTGCGGCGCGTGGAGGCGCTGGATGCGCCCCGGCAGTTGCGCATCGAAGCGGCCTTCATTTATGGGCAAACGCTGGCGGCACGCGGGCGGCATGAGGACGCGGCGGTGCAGTTCCGCAATCTGTACCTCGACTATCCTCGATCCGACTACGCCGATGATGCGCGCTTCGAGTACGCTGCCCAGCTGGCGGCGCTTCAGCGCATCGAAGATGCGATAGAAGCCTATCGAGAGGTCTACGAGCGCTTCCCGGATAGCCCGCTTGCCGAGCAGGCGCTGTACGCGCGGGGCGAGCTATTGCTTGCCGACGGTAATTATGATCGGGCGCGTAGCGCATTCAGCGAGTATCGCAACAGCTTCCCGGACGGGCGGCTGGTGGACGCGGCGTTGTACTGGGGCGGTGATGCGTCTTATCGCCTTGGTGAGAGATCAGGCGCGCTTCTGCTGTGGGAACGCTTGCTCGAGCAGTACCGCGACAGCGAGTTCCGGGCACAAACGATGGAGCGCTCGGCTGAGATCTATCGTGATCGACGTGAGTATCGCAATGCGCTCAACCTCTACACTCAGCTTATCGCCGGCTATCCTGAGCGTGCTGAGGAGGTCGGTGCGCGCAGCATTGCGGATCAGTTGGTGTTACTGATAGGTGGCTTATCGCAACGTGAAGCCGGTCTGTGGGTGAGGATTGAAAACAACGACCGTGCCCGGACCTCTGCCGGCCGGGAGGCGATTATCGAGCTCGCGCAGCTGGTGTTTTACGAAACCGCGGCGGGTGCCCGTGAACTGGCTATCGTGCTGCCACTGCTGCGCGAGACGAAGGAGTTTACCAAGGACGATCCGGCAAACGCCGGACAAGCAGCATTCATGCTCGCGGAGCACGCCGGCGAGCAGGGTGAGTACGCGCGTGCCGCGGAAGGGTTCCTGGAGGCCGCTTCCATCAATCCGGGCGACGACGACCATGTGGCGCGCTCGCTCTATCGCTCGGCCGAGATGAATCATCGCGCCGGTCGCAGGCCGGAAGCCGACGCCATCCTGGAGGAGCTCAAGAGCGAGTTCCCGAATTCGGAGTGGACGGCCGAAGCGCGCCGTTTGCTAGGAGAGAGTTGATCCGTGAAGCCGTTCCGATTTACCGTTCTGGCAATAATGTTGACTGCAGCCCTGGCGCCGGTATCTCGAGCTGAAGAACCCCAGGCCGGCCCGGAGTCTCCGGAAGATACGGAGATCCTCGTGCCGACTCTGTTGTTGGAGGTCGAGGACTTGCGGGTAGAGGTGGTGGACGCGGAGCTCCCGGGCTCGCCGCCGCTGCCGTTGCCGCAGGTACAGGTACCGCTCCCGGGGACCGAGGACGCGGAGCTCGCTGCAACGATTCTCCCGCAGCCGGGGTTGGATCCGGACGTGACCGACCCACGAGAGCCCGACCCGGGGGAGTCGTCAATTTACACGACCG
This sequence comes from Spirochaetaceae bacterium, assembly GCA_003552985.1. Lineage (GTDB taxonomy): Bacteria > Spirochaetota > Spirochaetia > DSM-27196 > SLAA01 > B1Sed10-166. Next base: position 23,012 of record PUPD01000094.1, on the reverse strand, counting down.
GGCGGCTTGGTACCGGAAATATGAACCATATTCTGGGCGCCCTGAGTCTCTACAAGCTCGGCGCCGATCCACGCTTCCGCTTCGAGTTTGCTCACGATGGGATCGACGGGTACTCTGGGAAGGAGTCGGGAACCGGCTTTTTCCGTCGCGACAACCTCATCGACGGCTGGGTTGCCGGTGACCTCGGACCGGTTGGGCTTGAGCTCGACGGCCGGTTCTTTTCGCGCGAGGAGGGGCTGCAGGAGCAGGCTCGGGCTCAGGGCGAGGAGGACGGTGAGAAGTTCTACTCCGCTGAGCACCGTTATCTCTCAGGCGGCACGCAGCTGAGCCTTTCGCCGGCCGATGCGCTGAGGCTGACCGCACGGCTAAACGCATCGACGGTCGGGCGGGTGCTTACCGATGCCGAAGAACCGCCGCGCGCGCGAGAGACGGTGCTGGAGCCACGGCTTGCGGCCGAGTTCAGCTTGCCTTCGGTCGACGCGGCGCTTCGCGGCGGTTATGACATCCGCTTTCTCGACGAGAAGGACGGTGACAGCATACCGACCGCGCAGAATGCGGACCTATACGGAGAACTGGAGTACTTCTTCGAACCGCCACTCTCGCTCGGGGTCGGCGTCGGCGCCGTGTGGGAGGTGGACGAGCAGGTTCATGTTCCGTTTCATCTGCGGCTGCAGGGCAACCCGTTTTCGGAGCTCACGCTGCATGCCGAAGGCGGCCAGCAGATTCACCGCAAGCGCTTCTTCGACCTGTGGGAGGAAATCCCGATGCTTGGGCTGCGGGACTCCGACGGCAATGCCCCCCGCAACGAGGCCGAATGGTACGGTGAGCTCGGAGGGGTGTATGAGCTCGACGGGCCGGATAACACGCTGGAAGCAGCGGTGCGTTACGCGCGCATAGAGAACCGTCTTGTCCTCGGCGACTTCGTCGGGGACCGCTTCGAGTTTGACCAGCGTGAGCGCACGCTGCTGACGCCTTCGCTCGGGCTAACCGCTAGACTGGCGGAGACCCTTCGCTTCAGGCTCGGTTGGGAAGGGCAGATGCTCGACACCTCGGTGCTTGACCCAACCCACAGCATCAGCGCGCAGCTCGAGCTGCAGAATCAGGCCGGTACGCTCTCTGCAGGGGCCGAGAACCTCTTCCGGATCTACGACGAACCGGTCCCCCCCAGGTTGACGCTGTTCGGTCGTGCCGAGGCCACCGAAGGGATAGAGTTTCGGTTGTCGTTCGAAGACATTCTCGAGCCGTTACTCGACGACGGCCGTCCTAGCCTGGGTTCGTCGATCGAGGATGAACGGCCGTTCATTGAACCCGGATTCCGGGTCATTTTCAGTACGCAGATTTCACTGTAAAGAGGATAAGGAGCAGTTAATGGTAGAGTTGTTCGCCCGTGGCGGAGTCATTCTCGTCATCATAGTCATTCTTTCGGTTATCGCCGCCGCAATTATCATCGAGCGCCTCTTGTACTTCCGCAAGATTCGCGGAGACGAAAGTCAGATCATCAATCGGTTGAAGCAGACACTGGAGAAGCATCACTTCGACGAAGCACTCGCAATCTGCGAAAGCAATCCAAGTCCGGTGGCGAACCTGATGAAGGTGGGTATCGAGCATCGCCATTACTCGCAGGAAGTGATCAAAGCCTCGATCAGCGACGCGGCCAATATGGAGATCCCGCGCATGGAGCGGTTTTTGACCTCGCTCGGGACGATTGCGCATATCTCGCCGCTTCTGGGGTTGCTTGGTACCGTTACCGGCAATATCCAGGCTTTCGGCGTGCTCGGCGAGTTCGGGGCGGCCGGTGATCCTGCGATTCTGGCGCGGGGCATATCGGAAGCGCTGCTCACCACCGCCGCCGGCATCATCGTCTCGATTCCCGCGATCATTTTCTATAACTACCTCGTCAGCAAAGTTAACCATTCGATCATCCACCTCGAGAACCGGGTGAGCGAGATGGTGCTGCTGCTAAAGGGGAACGGCTACGATGCAGTTTAAGCGACGCCTCTCGCCAAAAGCCAATGTCGACCTCATTCCGATGATCGACGTGGTCTTTCAGCTGGTGGTGTTTTTCATGGTGTCGAGCACCTTCATCATGACTCCGGGGATCAGTATCGATCTGCCCGGCGCGGACACTGCCGATCCGGTGGTGATGACGCGCGTGGTCGTGACGGTCGTCGGCGAGGACGAGCTGTATATTAACCGCGACCGTTATACGTTTGACGAGTTCCGTGAGGCCGCCGCGCGCCTAAACGTGGCTGCACAGGAAGCTGACGAAGAGGTCGGCAGGTCGGTTATCATCGAAGGCGATCGCACCGTGGCGTACGAAACGATGGTGCGGGTACTGGACGTGCTGCGGAGAAACGGCTTTCGCGGCGTCAATCTCAGAACGCGCGAAGACACGGGGGCACCGGGCTCATGATGCGTTCCGATCGCGAGCGTCTCGCGATAAGCAGTGCAATAGCAATCGGGATTCACATCCTGATTTTGGGGCTGTTGTTCCTGATTGGCTGGAACATCGAGCCCTATCCGGAGTACGAGCCGCCTATCTACGTCTCGCTCGATGACTTTGAGCTGGAAGAGGAAGCGCCCGCAGAGCCGGAACCCGAGCCTGCACCGCAGGAGCTGTCTCAGGCTGAACCGACGCCTGAGCCGGAACCGGAACCGGAGCCGGCGCCGCCCGCAGCCGAACCCGAGCCGGCACCCGAACCGGAACCAACTCCCGAGCCGAGACGCGAACCGGAACCAACTCCCGAGCCCGAGGCGGAGCCGGAACCCGAACCGGCCGAACCGCCGCCGCGCGACCCGCTGCCGCCGCCCGACGATGTCGACCTCCTCGGCGGCGACCGTACCGCAGAGCGCAGCCGGTCTGAGCGACAGGTACCCGATCTCGATGAGCTCGCTTCCGAGCGCGAGCAGCGCGCCGAGCTTCCTGACTGGGTGCGCGAGGAACAGGATGCCGCGGCGCCCGCGGAGCGGATGGATGAACGCGAAGCCGACACGCTCGCGCAACATATCGAGCGCGATCCTGAGTTCGAGCGTCAACTGCGCGAGGTGCTGGAGTCCGTCTCCGAAGCGCGTCGCCAGCCGTCCGACCCGCGCGAGGGTGACCCCGCCCCGGGCGATCGAGACCCTGACGAACCTACTGCCGATCGAGCGGTCGATGACACCGGGATGATCCGCGGAATCAGCGGGCGCGGGGTTCCGAATATCGGCCTGGAGTTCAGCGCCGAAGATTTTGGTGACAATGTTCCCCCAATAACTACGATTGTCGTCGTGTTCGATGTGGACGCGCGTGGATTTGTTGTACCGGGCTCCTTGATTTTCCAACAGCGCTCACGCTATACTCGCGTGAACGAAAAAGTGCGCGAGGAGGTTCGCGGATGGCGTTTCGAACCGCTACCAAGCGGACAGACGCACACGCAAACCGGCATTTTTACGTTGGTAATCAATCGGGGAGACGTCATTTAGTTGTTAGCGCTCAAAGCCGTTGGGTTTGACATCGACGGAACACTGTATCCGAACTCGAAAATGTATCTGCGTTCCTTCGGCTTCGTAGTGCGCAACCTCGGTTTGATGCGCTGCTTTGGCAGAGTGCGACGTAGAATTCGCAGCGTTCGACCGATTGAGGACTTCCACCGGGTGCAGGCGGAGCTGCTCGGCGTCGAGATGGCGATCAGCACCGCCGATGCCGAGCGCATCATCAACGAGCGGATCTACACCGAGTGGGAGCAGGTCATCAATCACGTCCCGCTGTATGACGGCGTTGTGGAAACGGTGGAAGCGTTCCGCAGCGCCGGGCTCAAGGTCGGCGTTACTTCCGACTTCCCGGTGAGTCGTAAGCTCGGCATGCTTGGCCTTGACGACTGCTGGGATTGCGCGTTCTCCAGCGAGGAAGTTGGCTACCTCAAACCGAACCCCGAGCCCTTCCTCGAGCTTGCCCGCCGCTTCGCGTGCCGGCCCGAGGAAATCCTCTATGTCGGTAACAGTTACAAGTACGACGTAGTTGGCGCCGTGAGCGCCGGCATGCACGCTGCCCACCTGGCTCGCTCTCCGGTGAAAGACTCCCGAGCAATCCTTACTTTCTCACGCTACAACACCCTGCGCAGTTGGGTTCTCGAGAACGCGGTTCTGAAAACGCGCTGATTATTCGTATGCAGTCTTAGCGATTGTGCTATATACTGTAGAGAACACAGATGCTGGGAGAGGGAAAGCATGATATTCTCGGGAAACGTGATCGTGTTAGTACTGGTAGTACTAATACTCGCGGTGTACCGGCAGTTGGACCGCAACAACCGGTCACTCGATAAAGTCAAGCGTTACGCCGCAAAAGTGCAACAGGATCTCGACGCTATTGTTGAAGAGAAGGCGACGGCCCTCAAGGACATGGCAATTGAGATCGAAGTCAATCAGAAGACCGCACGGGAGGTGCTTAAGCGTCTGCAGGGCGCTGAAGAGGAGCTCCAGGCCCGCGCGGAACGGCTTGAGACCATCGGCAACCGCATTGACGATTACGACGGTGCGTTGGACGAGCTCGTGAATATGACCGATCGGGCCGAACAGAACATCAATCGCATCAAAGAAGAATCCGAGTACATCGACAACGTCGGCAAACGCTTGAAAGCCGCGCAGGAGCGGCTTAATCAGCTTGAGGCGCGCATCCCGGAGCTTACTACCCGCTTCAGCGAAGCGAATACTGCGCGGCTGGAGGAGGTCACTCGGGAAGCGTTTGAGCATGCTGAAGACAAGGCATCGCAGCTCGAGGCGCGCATAAGCGACGGTAGCTCACGTGTCGCGGAGCTCGAGGATTACCTCGGCGGCGTAGAGCGCAACGCGGAGCAGATCGCGGCCGACACCGATACCAGGTTGCGCGAACGATACGACGAGCTCGTGGCAAGCTTTCAGGACCGGACCGGCGAGTTTGAAGCGCGGATGCAGGATTCGTTTCAGCAGCACAAACGCTCGCTCGAGACGGTGGATACCGAGTATCAGAACCGGATAACCGCGGCGACCGAACAGGCGAGGGCACTCGAGACTGAGCTGATGCAGGATCTGCGGAGCAGGACCGAGGCCGAAGCGGCCGAGATTCGGGGCGGGCTCGAGCAGTTGCACGAGCAGTTCAGCACGGCGCGCGACGATCTGGTCCGGAAGGCCGAGGAGCTCGGCGGACAGTCACAGAAGATGGGGGCCGAGCTGCAGAGTCACGAGCAGCGGCTGCATGAGAGTCTCAACGGGCTAACGGAGAAGACCAAGAAAGTGATCGAGGCGAAATCTTATGAGCTCGAGAGCAGCGTGCTCGGGGCGGTCGAAGAGCGAATCCACGCTTACGAAACCGATCTCAATTACCGGTTCAACAAGATAGAGTCGGTTGCCGGTGAGGTGGACAGGCTTGAAGCCGGGATGCGACAGGCGATCGAGACCGCGCAGAATCGGCTCCTGCAGGAGATGGAAGCATATCGGGAGCGGCTTAAGGAAATCCGTGCGGCTGACAAGAACGAGTCCGAGGCCGCGATGAGTGAGTTACGCGACGGCATGAAGGCACTTGAAAAGGATCTGCAGGAACTCAAGCAGCGCGCCTATGACAACGTTAATGAGAATCTGCGCGTATTCGAAGACGAGTTTTTCTCAGACCTTCGCGAGCGCAGCCTGGCGATGGAGAGCAAACTGAGCGAATGGCAAAAGGAGATCCAACGATCGCTTGAGGAGGTTGCGCAAAGCGCCCGCTCCGAGCGGGATGAGCTCGAACAACGCTACAGCGCCGAACACAGCGAGCGGCTCACGGCTTTGGAACAGCGAGTGCAGAATCACGTCGAACGGCTCGACAACCGGGTCCGCGCTTTTCAGCAGGAGGTCGAACAGACCTTCACTACTGCGCGAGAAGAGCTCGGTGGCGAGCGCGAGGCAATCGTTTCCGAGCTTCGGACGATGAAAGGCGACCTTACGACGCAGTTTCAACAGGAGCTCTCCCAGCACGGCTCGGCCTTGCGTGAGGAGGTCGCGAAGCACAAGAAGACCGTCGCTCAGCACCTTGATGAGCTCGGTAAGCAGGTTGACCAGGCTCGTAGCGAGATCAATGCCAGGGTTGACGGCACTCGCAGCGAGGTGGAGGTCTGGCAGGCCGAGATCCAACAGCACCTGCGGTCCGGGGAGGCCGAGATTAGAAACCTGTTTGCCGATCTAAAGGTAAACACCTCCAACACCGTCGCCTCAATGCGCGATGAGTTTGCGCGCCAGCGTGACGAGCTCGTTGAAGAGCACCAGTACGACCGGAACCGCATCCGCGAGGAGATCGAGGAGCTCGGCAACAAAGTCGAATCGTTGAAGAACGATCTCTCGCAAAGGACCGAGCAGGCGCTCGAGCGGTTCGACCAGGACTACCGCACGTTCCATGACGAGCTGCAGAAGACCGCGCGCGAAATTCACAGCCAGACAGAGGAGCGACGGAAGGAGTTCCGCTCGTTTGTTCAGAATAGTTACGAGCAGTTTCAGGCCACGCAGCAGAAGCTGTTCAGCAAGCTGGAGGAAGAAACGAAGCTGCTACAGGTCAACCTCAACGAGATAGATAAACGGCAGAAGAGCTTCATCGAACAGACCAAGATCTTCGAGCGTGCTGATGCTTTGAAGCTGCAGCTTCAGGAAGATATCGAAGAGCTGAAGGCTGAGATCGCGCGCGTCGATGCGCAGCGCGGCGAGGTGCGGGAGCTCGAAAACCAGTTCGCGAAGATACGCAAGCTCGCAACCGAATCATCCGAGAAGCTCGGGAAGTTCATGGCTGAGAAGCGGCGTATCGATCTTCTCGAAGAGGAGTACAAGAAGCTGATCGGTATGTCGCACTCGGTGGAGACCAAGCTCGAGCAGGTTACGGCAAGCAACGATACGGTTCAGGAGTTGCAGGCGGGGTTGCGAAATCTCGACAGCCTTCAGCGCGAGGTGGAGGATCGCTACGCGCGGCTTGAGAAGAAGAAGAGCATCATCGATATCACCACCGACGGCGTGGACAAGAACTTTCAGTACCTCGAGAGCCTTGAGAAACGTTTGGACGAGCTGCAGGGTGAGCTGACCGCGATCCCGCAGGATCTCAATGAGCTCACACAGCGTGTAGAGAAGCTGAGCAGCAACAAGAAGGATGCCGACGCGGCGGTGAAGAAGCTGCAAACCCTCGACAAGACGCTCAAGGAGTTGGAAGAGCGCGCGGCGCAGCTACAGCAGGCCCGCGAGTGGCTGGCGCGCACCGAGACCCGGCTGGAAGAGCTCGGCCGCGAGGCGAACGACCAGGTCAAGCTGCTCGCGAGTTTGGTAAAGGAAGACGTCTCGAAAGGCAAGGATGCGCAGAAGGGAGCGCCGTCGGCCGATGCACGCGATAACGTCGTGAAGCTCGCGCACCAGGGCTGGAAGGTTGAGGAGATCGCCCGCGTCGCCAAGGTTTCCCGCGGTGAGGTGGAGCTTATCCTGGAGCTTGCCGGTAAGAAGTAGGCAAGCAAGCAGTAAGCAAGCAGTATGTGGTAAGCCACAGCTTGTCACCGCCGCCGCTTGCAGCCCCATCATCGCCACCTGGCGTTACTGCGTCTTACAGCCGCTCCTCAGCCCGTCCCGGCGCACCCGCGCAGATACTCCGGGGCGGGCCTGAGCAGGTTTACGCCGGTCCTTGACGTTTACGGGCCGCTTGATTACCTTTCACGCAAGAATCAGCCACAGAGGAATCTATGTCTAAACGGACGGATAAAGCGACTGAGACTGATGCCAAGGTTTCATCCGCAGCTCCTAAAGCGGGTGAGTCAGGTCAGGACTCTGAACGAAGGGGTACCGACACTACCGGCTCAGATAGCGAGGTCGACAAGCACGGTGCTGCAGCTCCCGGTGACGAAGGTGGTGACGAGCGCCGGGAGGGCGCTCAAGCTACCGCACAGGAGGCACAGGCGAGCGAGACCGCTGATCAGGAGCAGGCCGAGCGCCGCAATCATGAGCTTCAGCAGCAAGTCACCGAGCTCAAGGGGCGCATTGCCGAGCTCGAGAACGAGAATACCGATCTCAAGGAGCGTTACCTGCGCAAGCAGGCGGACTTTGAGAATTATCGCAAGCGCATGCAGCGCGAGAAAGAAGAGCTCGGAGCATATGCGAATAAGCAACTGCTTCTTGACCTGGTTCCGGTAATTGACGATTTTGAACGTGCAATCGAGTCGGCTAAAGAATCGCGTGACTTCGACTCCTTCTATAAAGGTGTCGTGCTTATTGAGAAGCAGATGACCGAGATGCTCGAGCGCAAATGGGGCTTGCAGCGCTTCGAGTCGGAAGGCGAAGAGTTCGATCCGCAGAAGCATGAGGCTGTGACCGCGGAGCAAACCGGTGAAGGCACTGAACCGATGGTTGTCGAGGACTACCAGAAAGGTTATATGCTGCATGACCGGGTTCTGCGGTCGGCGAAGGTAAAGGTGGCGATGCCGGCGGCGAAGGCCCAGGCCGACCGAGAAGCGGACAACGGAAACGACGACAAGAACGGTTCGAGTGACGCGGAAGACCGCGACTCAAGCGATTCAGCTAAACAGTAAACGCGAGGGAGCAACGTTATGGGCAGGATCATCGGAATCGATTTAGGTACCACTAATTCGTGTGTTGCAGTAATGGAGGGCGGAGAGCCCACAGTGATACAGAACGCCGAAGGCCAGCGCACAACGCCGTCGGTCGTGGCGTTTACCAACAAAGGGGAACGGCTGGTCGGGCAACCGGCAAAGAACCAGATGGTGACCAATCCGGAGAACACCGTCAGCTCGATCAAGCGCTTCATGGGACGTCGTTACGACGAGGTCAAAGAAGAGATCTCGATGGTCCCTTTCCACGTAGTGAAGGATCAGAACGGCGGCCTGCGCGTCAAAGTCAGTGAAAAAGAGTATACCGCGCCGGAGATTTCGGCAGCTGTTCTGCAGAAGATGAAACAGACTGCGGAAGACTACCTAGGTGAAACGGTCACCGAGGCGGTTATCACCGTTCCGGCTTACTTCAACGACTCGCAGCGCCAGGCAACCAAGGATGCCGGTCGTATCTCAGGGCTCGAGGTAAAGCGCATCGTCAACGAGCCGACTGCCGCGTCACTCGCTTATGGGTTCGGGAAAGAAAACAAGGAAGAGCGGATCGCGGTCTTTGACCTCGGTGGAGGAACCTTCGATATCTCGATTCTTGAGCTCGGCGACGGTGTGTTCGAAGTGAAGTCCACCAATGGTGACACCCACCTTGGCGGCGACAACTTCGACCAGCGCATTATTGACTGGCTTGTTTCCAGCTTCAAAAACGACTACGGCATCGACTTGACGCAGGACCGTACGGCGCTGCAGCGCCTGAAGGAGGCCGCGGAGAAGGCGAAGCGCGAGCTTTCGAGCACGCAAACCACCGACATTAACCTGCCGTTTATCACAGCCGACCAAAGCGGCCCGAAGCATCTGCAGTACACGCTGACGCGTGCAAAGTTCGAGCAGATGGTGATGGACCTGATTGAGAAGACGCGTGGCCCGTGCGAGATGGCGTTGAAGGATGCAGGCATCGCAGCCTCCGAAATCGACGAAGTGATCCTTGTCGGCGGCTCCACGCGGACACCCGCGGTGCAACGCATCGTGAAGGAGATCTTCCAGAAAGAACCGCACAAGGGCGTGAATCCCGACGAAGTGGTGGCGATCGGCGCCGCCGTCCAGGCAGGCATACTCGGCGGCGATGTAAAGGACGTACTCCTGCTCGACGTCACGCCGCTTTCGCTTGGTATTGAGACGCTCGGCGGTGTTTTCACCAAACTGATCGAGCGCAACACCACGATCCCGACTCGCAAGACGCAGATATTCTCGACCGCGGCGGACAATCAGACCGCAGTATCGATTCACGTCCTGCAGGGCGAGCGCGAGATGGCCGGTGAGAACCGGACGCTCGGGAGGTTCGATCTGGTCGGAATTCCGCCTGCGCCACGCGGGGTGCCGCAGATCGAGGTGGCTTTCGATATCGACGCCAACGGTATTCTACACGTTTCGGCGAAGGATCTCGGCACCGGCAAGGAGCAGAAGATCCGTATCGAGTCCTCCTCGGGCCTGTCCGAGGAAGAGATCAACAACATGGTCAAGGACGCTGAGCAGCATGCCGATGAGGACCGTAAACGGCGTGAGGCGGCCGAGGCTCGCAATGAAGCCGACACCCTGATCTACAGCACCGAGAAATCGCTGAAGGACTATGGTGACAAGATCACCGAAGACGATAAGAACCAGATCAACGCCGCGATCTCGGACCTGAGGCAAGCGCTCGAAGGCAACGATGCCGACGAGATTCGCCAGAAGAGCGAGGCGCTCAAGCAGGCGTCTTATAAGCTTGCCGAAGAGGTCTATAAGCAGAGCGGCGGTCAGCAGGCCGGCGGCGGCGGGCCGGAAGACCCCGGCGGTGAGGCCGGCGGTCACGCAGGAGCCGGTGGTGACGGCGGTGGGCAAACTTCCGGAGAGAACGTTGAGGACGTTGACTACGAGGTGGTCGATGACGAGGAGAACAAGGAATAGTCCGGGCCCGAATGGCTTGCGACTTGAATCTGAAACTTAGTAACGGGCGAAGGTCACGGATTGGCAAAACGGGACTATTACGAAGTACTTGGGGTGCCCAAGGGCGCCTCAAAGGACGAAATTAAGAAGGCCTATCGTAAGATCGCGGTAGAGAATCATCCGGACCGCAATCCGGGTGATAAGAAGGCCGAGGAGCGTTTCAAGGAGGCGTCTGAAGCCTACGAGGTGCTTGCCGATGAGAAGAAGCGCCAGGCGTATGACCAGTTCGGTTTTGCCGGCGTTGAAGGCATGGGCGGCGGCCAGGGCGGTGGCGGGCCTGGAGATTTCTCTACCGTGTTTCGCGACTTCGAGGATATTTTCGGAGATTTCTCGGGTATATTCGATACGTTCTTCGGCGGCGGCGCCGGTCGCGGCCGCCGCCAGGGGCGGGCGTCGGTGCAACGTGGTGCGGACCTGCGCTACGACCTCGAGATCTCGTTCAAAGACGCCGTGTTCGGCACCAAAGTGGATATCTCGTACCAGCGTAACAGCACCTGCGACGGGTGTAACGGGACCGGCGCCAAAGAAGGCGCCGGCCGCAAAACCTGCGAGACCTGCGGCGGAGCTGGGCAGGTGCGGCGAAGCTCCGGCTTTTTCTCGATAGCGTCGGCCTGTCCAACCTGTAATGGGGAAGGCCAGGTCATCGACAATCCCTGCAAGAAATGCCGCGGTAGCGGGCTGAACAACAAACAGCAGAAGATTAAGGTCACGATTCCGCCCGGAATCGATAACGGTAAGCGCATAAGCCTGAGCGGCCAGGGCGATGCCGGTCCTAACGGTGGGCCGGCAGGCGACCTGTATGTCTTTGTGCACGTGAAGCCGCACGAGTACTTCGAACGCGAGGGTAACAACGTCTACTGCATGATCCCGATCACCGTCAGCCAGGCGGCGCTTGGCGCGGAGATTATGGTGCCGACACTGGACGAGAAGCGTGTACGCGTCAAGATTCCGGCCGGCACGCAAAACGGGAAGATACTTAGGCTTCGCAATGAGGGAGTGCCTTATCTGCAGAATCCCTCGAAGCGCGGCGATATGTATATCCGGGTGCACGTGCGAGTGCCGGAGCGGTTGTCGGGCAAAGCCAAGAGCATTCTGCAGGAGCTCGCGGAGATCGAAGGCGACAACTCTAACCCGCGCCCAATCGAGCTGTCCGAGCTCAAACGCTCGGGTCAGCTGTAAGCGCTCAGCGCACGCGTTCCTTCATCATTCGGAAGAAGCCCGCGGCGTTATCGGCGGGCACTACATCCTCGGCCTCGACCACGGTCAGAAGCTCGGCCGGAATTTCCACGAGAAAAGGGGAAGGCGCCGTTTCCACCACCTCGCGCATGAGCTTGCGCTTGCGGCAGCTTGAGATGATTAGGCGGCGTTTGGCACGCGTCAGCGCTACGTAGAACAGTCTGCGTTCTTCTTCCAGGTTGGCCGGGTTCTCGGCGACCGAGCGCTGATGCGGAATAACCCCGTCCTCCGCTCCGGCGAGAAACACTACCTCGTGCTCCAAGCCCTTCGCTGCATGAATGGTCATCAGGTTGACCCGTCCGTCGGCTTCGGTGTCGTCCTGGTCGTCGCGGGCGTTCAAGGTGATGCGGTTGAGGTAGTCGTACAACCCCGCATCGAGATTATCCGGATCGCTCTGGTAGTCACGAACCATCTGAACGAACAGATCGAGATTGCGGTATTTCCATTTCGCTATCTTGTCGTTGTGCTGATACTCCATAACCAGGTACGACCAGTAGTCAATCTCTCCGATCATCGCTTCCAGAGACTGCGCCAGCTTCTTTCCGCCGGCGAGCAACTGTGCTCGATAGCGCTCGATCAAATCGAAAAAGGCGCGCAGGTCTTCCACCGCGCGGGTGCTCAGCGGGGTGTCGGCGGCATGGATGAGCTCGTTGATCGCGGAGTACAGTGTATGACCGGTCTGCTCGGCGCGTACGGTGATCTGCTCGAGCGTTCGCCGACCGATGCCGCGGCGCGGAACGTTGATTATGCGCAGTAACGCGATCTCGTCGTTGAAGTTGGCGCAGAGGCGGAGGTAGGCTATGATGTCCTTGATCTCCTGCCGCTGAAAGAAGCTCTGCCCTCCGGAAACGCGGTAGGGGATGTTTTCCGCCAGGAAGGCTTCCTCCAGTGCGCGAGCAAGCGAGTTGGTACGGATCAATACGCCGATATCGTCGTAGCGTAGCCCTTCGGTTGCAGCCAGTGACTTGATGCGGCGCGCGATCATCTCGGCTTCCTGCTGTTCGTTCTCAGGATAGCACAGCTCAATCGGCAGCGATTCGCCTTGACCGGTCCAAAGAGCCTTCGCCTTGCGGTTGGTATTGTTGGCGATCACCCGGTTGGCTGCGTCGAGAATGGTACCGGTGGAGCGGTAGTTGCGCTCCAACTTGATCTCCAACAGCTCGGGGAAATCGCGCTCAAACTGCAGAATGTTCTCGTACTCTGCGCCGCGCCACGAATAGATGGACTGATCGTCGTCTCCCACCACACACACATTGCGGTTGTTCTCGGTCAGAAGCCGGAGCATCCGATACTGTGCGCTGGAGGTGTCCTGGAACTCGTCGACGAGCACGTAACGATACCGTTGCTCGAGTTCCCCGCGCACTTGGGGCAGCTCGCTCATCAGCCGCGTAGGCAGTACGATCAGGTCGTCAAAATCCACGGCGTTGTAGAGCTTGAGGTGGTGCTGGTATTCGTCGTACAGCCGACGAAACTCTGTGGTCTCCGCATCCCACTTTATCTGCCCGGTCTTGATGCGCGAGAACAGCGTGAGAATGCTGCGGAAGTCACGGAGATCCTCCATCCGCAGCTCACGCACCGTCTCCTTCAACAGCTGGGTCTGGTCGCTCTGATCGTAGATGCTGAAGTTCTCGCGGTAGCCTAGCTCGCGGATATAACGCTTGAGCACTTGCACACCGAATGCGTGGAAGGTAGAGACGGTCAGCATCCTGGTCGAGTTGCCAACGAGTTGGGCTACGCGCGTCTGCATCTCTCGTGCCGCCTTATTGGTAAAGGTCAGCGCAAGGATCGCCGACTGCGGAATACCGCGACGCAGCATGGCGGCCATGCGGTGTGTAATCACGCGTGTTTTGCCCGAGCCTGCCCCGGCAATGATCAAAAGGGGGCCTTCAATCGTATCAATCGCACGTTTCTGTTCAGGATTGAGTGAGTAGTTGTCTCGGCTATGGTGTTGCATACGGAGTCCCGTTTATAGCACACAGCGGCAGATCAGGCAATCGGCCTCTTCGCCGGGAGATCAACCGGAGCTCTTGCGGAGGCGCGCAAGATACAACGGGCCGCAGCCATCATCCTGATCGGGGAGTACCTGCAACCCGTAGCGCGTGCCGGTCCCGATCCGGAGTTGCGGCGGCTCTGCGCGAACACGCCCTTCAAACCGTCTCAGCGCCTTCTCAACGACTGCGTCGTTTTCGTCGTCCAGGAGTGCGCAGGTGAGATAGAGGACCGTTCCCTGAGGGCGGACCGCCGTCAACGCCGCAGCCAGGATTGCGTACGCATCGATCGCAAGGCGCTTGGTACGTGCCGGGCTCCAGCGGTTCAACTCTGCGGGGGTGGTGAGCAGATGCCGCTCCGCGGAGCAGGGGACGTCGGCAATGGCGTGCTCGTAGGCGTTCTGCTCGTAGAGGCCCCAGCGCCGGGCGTCGTGGCCGGTAACCTGCACCGAGACCGGGGACGGGCTCGGCAGATGTTCGTCCAGCGTGCGCTGCAGACGTGCTCGGCGTGCTCGCGAGCGCTCGTTGGCGGTAATGCGGAGCGCCTGCGTCGTGCCATTTCGACACGCAGCGGATATCAATGCGAGGGTCTTGCCGCCCGGCGCCGCGCAGAGATCAAGCACCTGATCGCCGGCTGCAATTGGAAGGGCAGTGACCGAAAGAGCCGAGGCGCCGTCCAGGTAGTATGGCTTGACGAGCCCGTGCCGCAGCGCCACGTAACCCGGTGGACGCAGCAACGCCGCATGCAGCCGGGGCCAGCGCTCACCGTACCGCTCACGGTAGTGCTCCTCGAACCCCTGAGCCCCGGAGGCGCCGCCCCGCTTACGTCCGCGTCCTTTTCCCATGCCGGTCCTTGGGTTGCCTCAGGGCTACATTCGGAGCGTGTGCGAGAGCGTAAGGGCGAGCCGGGACGCGATCCGGCGCAGCGTTGCAGCGCTTGACGCCGATGCAGCGTCTCAGTACCGTGGTGGCTATGCAGTATTCAGGTATCATCTTCGACCTCGATGGTACATTGCTCGATACCTTAGCAGATATCGCGCGTGCTATGAACCGCGTTCTACGAAACCATGGCTTTCCGGAACGTAAGGTTGCCGAGTACCGCACCATGGTGGGGTGGGGGCTGGAAGAGCTTGCGCGGCGAGCGCTCCCGCCGGGGCACACCGAAGAATCCGAGCAAGCGAGCAACGGGTTGGTGGCACAATGCTATCGAGAGGTGCTGACCGCGTACGCCGCCGCTCCGGTAGTAGAAACCCAACCATTCGACGGGGTTCCGGAGGCGCTGCGGGAGCTGTGGGAGGCGGGTGCTCCGCTCGCCGTGCTGTCCAACAAGCACGATGACCTGGTTACGCAGATTGTGGAGCAAACGCTCGGTATGCAGTATTTTAAGGTCGTCCGCGGTGCGCGTGACGGAGTTCCCAAGAAGCCGCATCAGGAAGCCGCGCACTCAATTGCCCGCAGGCTCGAGGTGGCGCCTGAACAGATCGTGTTTATCGGGGATTCCGAGGTTGATATCGAGACGGCGCGCAGGGCGGGAATGATTGCAGTAGCGGTAACCTGGGGTATTGGGACGCGCGCGCAACTTGAGAGCGCCGGGCCGGACGTGTTGATACAGCAGCCGGCCGATATTCTTACGAAACTGAGTTTCAGACCGCACACCGCGGCAACGTAGCACACCGCGGCAACGTAAGGGAGGCAGAGGCATGAACAAGGATGAATTGAAGCAGAAAGCTCTCGACTACATCTCCCGCGAACAGGATGAGCAGTTCCGCGGTGAGGTTGAGGCGTTGCTCGCTAACGAAGACTACGAGGAGCTCAACGACCGCTTCTATACCGAGATAGAGTTCGGCACCGGCGGCTTGCGTGGTGTCATCGGGGGCGGCTACAACCGGATGAATCCTTTCATCGTTCAGCAGGCTACCGAGGGGCTCGCCCGCTATGTGGAACGCGCCGGAGTACCGCGCCGCGGCGAGCCCTTGCGGGCGGTGATCGCGCACGACTCGCGTCGCTACTCAGACACCTTTGCGCTGCAGGCGGCGCTGGTCCTGGCTGCTCACGGAATACAGACATATCTGTTTTCCGAGCTGCGGCCGACACCGGAGCTTTCGTTCGCCGTTCGTCGTCTGGGAGCCACTACCGGCATTGTGATTACCGCGAGCCACAACCCTAAAGAATACAACGGCTACAAAGTCTACTGGGATGACGGCGGGCAGGTCGTTGCCCCGCACGACAAGGCTATCATCGAGGAAGCTCGTAACGTGCACGGGGACATAAAGAGAATCAGCCGGGATGAGGCAATTCAGGAGGGTCTCCTGGTGATGATCGACCGCGAGCTGGACGACGCCTATGTGGAGGCTGTGAAGGGCATCTCGATTCGCCCCGAGCTACTGCGCAACAACACGGCCGATCTGAAGATCGTGTATACGCCGCTGCACGGAGCCGGCGGTTACCTGATCGAGCGGGTGCTCGGCGAGCTGGGTCTGGAAGTGACTCCGGTGAAGGAGCAGCGTGAGCCCGACGGTGAGTTTCCGACGGTGATGTTTCCCAATCCCGAAGAGCCCGCCGCGCTTGACATGGCGGTCAAACTTGGGAAGCAGGTGAACGCCCAGCTCGTGTTCGGTACCGACCCCGACGCGGATCGGATCGGGATCGCGATCCCGGCGAACGGCGAGTATCACCTTATCACCGGTAATCAGCTCGGGGTGTTATTGGTGGATTACGTTTTCGGGGCGAGGGCTGAACTTGGTACCCTGCCCCAGCGGCCGGCATTCATCATGACGATCGTCACTACCAATTTGCAGCGCCGTGTTGCCGAGCATTACGGCGCCGAGGTGTACGCAACCTTGACCGGCTTCAAGCATATCGCCGCCCTCATGCGCGGCTTCGAGGCCGATCCGAACGGTCCGCAATTTGTTATGGCGGATGAAGAGAGCTACGGCTACCTGGTTGGTGACTTCGTGCGCGACAAAGACGCTATATCGGCAGCGTTGCTCTGTGTCGAGATGACTGCTTATCACGTCGGTCGGGGCAAGAGCGTGCTTGACCGTCTGAACGAGATCTACCGCGAGTTCGGTTATTTCGAAGAATCGACGTTGTCGCGCTATTTCGAGGGACAGCGCGGCAAGATGATCATGGACAACCTGATGCAGCAACTCCGCGACGATCCCCCGAGTGAGTTCGCCGGAATCCAGGTACTGGAGATCCGCGATATCAGCGATGGGACCCGAAGAGATCTGTGCAGCGGAGCCACGCACAACGACATCGATCTTCCTTTCTCCAATGTGCTGCAGTTTATCCTTGAAGACGAGTCGGTTATCAGCGCGCGGCCGTCCGGCACCGAACCGAAGATCAAGTTCTACATCTCTTGTCCGGGGCGTCCCGGCGAGGAGCCGGAGAAGGCGCGTGCCGAAGTAGGAGACCTGGTGGCCGCCATACGGGGCGAGATTGAAGCGATCATTGATGCAGGTGCCGGGTCGTAGATGCTCAGATATCGCTCAGGACGTGGACCGCAACGCGAACGGCCCGGCAGCGAACAGTTGCTCGGTGAGGAGCGCATCCCGCGGGCTCTGTTGCGGATGTCGCTGCCGGCCACCTTTGCGATGTTCATCAACGCCCTCTATCATCTCGTCGATGCTATTTTTATAGGCCGAGCGGTCGGTGCGCATGCCCTTGGAGGGCTTGGAATCGCGTTCCCGTTTCAGCTGATCGTGGTTGCAATCTCAATCACCCTCGGCGTCGGCTCGGCATCGGTCATCTCACGCGCGCTGGGTCGCGGTGATCGAGATAAAGCGATCCGTACGGTCGGGAATGCGATTTCGCTGTCGTTTCTGAGCGGCATCGCCTTCATGGCAATCAGTTATGCGGCTCTTGACTTCATCCTGGCGCTGTTCGGCGCCACTCCCGACATTGCAGTGTATGCGCGCGAGTATCTGCTGATCGTCGTCGGGGGAACTCCGTTCATCGGAATGGCGATCTGCCTCAGTCACGTCGTCCGAGCCGAAGGGGATGCTCGGGCCTCGATGGTGTTCATGGTGGCCGGGGCGGTTGTCAACATCATCCTGGACCCAATTCTGATCCTTGGGTTCGATATGGGCGTGCGCGGGGCAGGCTTCGCCACGGTCAGTGGGAAGATCCTCTCGTGTGCAATGGCGCTGTGGTATTATCGCTACGGCGGGAGCCGGTTGCGCCCCGCATTGCGGCATCTGCTGCCAGCCTGGTCTGTTGTGCGTGAAACGGTGCCGGTCGGGATTCCGGCATTTGTGCGTCAGTCGGGGCTCAGCCTGCTTACGATTCTCGTCAATAACGCGCTTGCGCTGCACGGCGGGTCACTTTCGGTTGCCGCGTTCGGAGTTATCAACCGGGTCCTGATCTTCAGCCTGATGCCGGTCTTCGGCATCATACAAGGGTTCCAGCCGATCGCAGGGTTTAACTACGGCGCCGGGCGCTATGGCCGCGTACGCGAGGTTATTCGGTCGGCGATCATCGCTACCACCACGGTGGCCTCGGTTTGCGCGGCGGTGGTCCTGATAGCGCCTGCCGGGGTGTTCGGCCTCTTCACGACCGACAGTGAACTGATTGCGATCGGGGGCCCGGCGATCCGTACGGTGTTCGTGATGCTGCCGCTGGTCGGGTATCAGGCGGTTGGAGCGACCCTGTTCCTTGCGATCGGGAAGGCAGGACCGGCGCTGTGGCTGTCGCTGTTGCGTCAGGTGATTCTGTTGGTCCCGCTGGTGCTCGTTCTTCCGCAGTACTTGGGCGTATGGGGAGTGTGGATCGCGTTCCCGGTATCGGACTTTGCCGCAACCGTAATAACGAGAATACGGTTACGCGGTGAATACCGCAGGCTTGAGCAGGCGCCACAATTGATCTGAATGCCGTTTTATGCTAAGAGTGCTGTCATATGGATGAAAGCACCTCGGTAGGCGAGATTACTTTTACCGCGTTCGATTTCGAGACTACCGGCCTGAACCCGGCCGACGACGCGATCTGTGAAATCGGCGCGGTGCAGTTTCGTGGCGGCGAAGTGATCGATACCTTTCAGACCCTTGCTAATCCGGGCATGAAGGTGTCGGCGGATGCTCGTGCGATCAGTGGACTATCGAATCAGCAGCTCGCTGCGGCGCCCCCGGTCAACGAGGTGCTCCCTGACTTCCTCGAGTTCATTGAGGATAGCGTACTGGTTGCTCATAACGCTGAGTTCGATATGGGCTTCCTGCGTGCGGCGATTCAGACCTATAGTCTGTCGCCGATCCGGAACCTGATCGTGGATACCCAAGCACTGGCTGAGAAGGCTTTCCCGCGCAAGCGCAGCTACAGTTTGCAGGCCCTCGCCGAGCAACTCGGCGTTGACCCAGGCGCGGCGCATCGCGCTCTCGACGACGCGCTGACCTGCATGAAGGTGTTTAACGCGTGCGTCGATCAGCTCAGTTTCATGGGTGATCTGCCGCTGTCGGAAGTGTTGCGCTGAGCCTGCAGGTCGGTTAGCGTCTGCGGGCCAGTAGCTTCAGCATGTACAGCTCCAGATAGCGCTGCAACTCATTTCGGCGCTTGATCTCACCGAACGCATCGTTCTTTGCCAGCTGTTCCGCCAGGCTTCGCAGCCGGGACTTGTCGGGCGGCATGTTGCGGTTGAGAACGCGCATGCGGCGCAGGAAATCCCTCACCAGGGCGTTGACATCTTCGACGAGGTTCTGCTTTGCCGTGGGGTCTAGAAGCGGGTTCCATCGTTCGATCAGTTGAGCAAGCGCTGCGTCAATGTCACCGTCCGGTCCGAGGTACTCGCGCTTTAGGTCGCGAATCGCCTTTTGATAACGGACCGAGGGCGACCCGGTTGGCGCATGGCGGCCGGAACGTTCCTCGGAGACGTTTGCGTTCCCGTCGGCGGCAGCCTGGGTCCGGGCTGTCTCGTCAGCATTGAGGACCATTGCACTGTCGACCGCCCTTTCCTGCCTGCGGTCGGCCCGGTCGCCAGGCGTACCGAACAGAAAACGCTTGATCACGCGCACGACTGCGGCCAACCCGGGAACGACTTTCCAGAACGGGAGCATAAGTCGCGCATCATCGTACAGCTGCCTGCGATCGAGTTGGAGAATCTCTGCGATGGGACGCAGCTCGGCCGTTTTGCGATCGACTATCCGGTTTATGACGGCGCGCGAGTTGCTTCCTCCGTCGGCGGTGTCGCGTTCGGCAAGTAAAAGAAGCCCTGCGTTGAGGAGAGCGGCGGTCACCGGGTAGCGTGCCTTGAGATTCGTCTCGAGCAGCCGCTCAAAGGCGTCGTCTTCGCTCATGGCCCGCATCTTGTTGTCCTCGCGCAGGACCCCAGTCCAGTGTTGTACGATCAGGCGCTTGAACTCCTCCGCGGCCTGGTTAATGCCGCTGCTGACCGCCGGGATCACGTACTCCTTGCGGATGTAGTAGTCCTTGTTCTGGGGAGTTCGCACTCTGACGATCTCTGGAAGCGAGTTCTCAGACTCGCGCTGCGTGTGTTCCTTCAGGTATGTCTGGATGCGCTCGTGGGACAGGTTCTTGGTGATTGGAATGCCTTTGTCGTCTGAAAAGCCGTAGATTTCGCTGACGCTGAAAGCGTACGGCGGTCTGTTTAGATGCTTCTCGAGAATTTTACGCGCGAGCTCTTCGTCGCGATCACGCTGCCGGCGCCCTTTGTAGAACACCGCATGGTATCCGACCAGGTGGGATGCCTGCAGCACCGCCTCTTCCTCCGGGAGACGTTCCTTTTTCTGATGAAACTCCTTGACGAGCAAGTTCGTGAGCTGTGCCCAAAAGTAAAAGCTGAACTCGTCCGGTTCAAGCACCGAGGACAACACCGAGTCGGGGTTAGTCAGGATGCCGTTGATGAGATCGCGAAGTGCCATTTCTCGGCCCCGAAACACCACCTGCAGCTTGGTCTGTACGTAATTAGCGTTCCGTTCACTCCGGAAATGGAGGCGGATGCGCTGGAGCGCGGTCGCGATGATGCGCCGCCCCAGGAGATTGGAGGTCCCGATTATGCTCGGCACGTTATCAGGGAAAATCAAACGCAGGAGGCGAGGGGGGGCCTCACTGCGGTTCAGCCAGGTGACCAGATCACCGGTAATGTCAACCGGAACGATGATGTGTTCCGGCGCATCGAGCTCGAGACTCTCTTCAGTCGGGAACAGCAGATCCGGGCGTTGGTGCAGTTTTTCATACGCCTTCTCAACGATTGTGATGTAGTAATGCGTGTAGATAATCTCGGTGATCGCCTCGCCGTTACGTACCAGCGCGCATACCCCGTCTTCCTCGAGGCGCCCGAGATACCCGTGCAGCTTTTCGGCGGTGTTGTCGCGAAGCTCGCTGAGATGTGGTTGCTCTTCGAGGTAGCGTTCGAGATACCGTTGAATGAAAGCGTTGAACTGGTGAAAGGTCAGCCGCGGATGCTGCAGTTTACGAACGCAAACGCTGAGGATCTTTGCAACTTCGTTGCGATCAATCATCTTCGCTCCTCGTGTATCTCTGTCGTGATAGTATCCGCGTTTCCGGCGGAGTGCAACCGTTTCATTTGACAGCCGCGGAGAGGCTGTATACGATTAATCTTAAGGACGACAATGAACCGCAAACACCAACTCTCGGCGTGTGCCTGCCGACCCACCGCCCGACTGATCCTGAACATCGCTCTAGCAGCGCTTGTTGCGCTGGCGCTCGGCATACCAGCGGCGTGCGCCACACCGGAAGCGGACCCCAAGCCGGAAACCGAGCTGGTGCCGGACACCGAGCACGAGCCGGGCGGCCCGGAGCAACAGGAACAGGAACCCGCTCCTGACTCAGCTGCCGAGCATAACGACGAGCCGCGGGACCGACCGGATGAAAGGGCCGAGGCTTACAATGAAAAAACTGCCGAGGCCGAGGAGTTCGAGGTCAGTGAAGAACTGTACGAAGAGACGTTCAGTGAAATAGAGCAGGTGATAGCGGACCTCAACCGCGTCATTGCTGAACGCGACTATGAGGCCTGGCGTGAGCTCCTCACCGACAGGTTCGTGGAGGTGCACTCCGATGCAGATATCCTCGAGCGGCGATCGGAAAGCCCCGTTCTGCAGCGCCGGGGGATACTGCTCGAAACGCTTCAAGACTATTTCGAATACGTTGTGGTTCCGAGCCGCGCGAACGCACGGCTCGACGACCTTCGTTTTCTCGACGATAACCGCGTGGAAGCACTGATGGAGATCAGAGGGCAGGAAATCCTCCTATACCAGCTAAAAAGAAAGAACGCAAGCTGGAAAATCGATCACTATTAGTAGTACTCTTAAAGGGAATCACGATTATCGCAGTAGGGGGATTTAAAATGCATCGGTTTATTGGCACTGTCCTGATCATTCTCATGCTCGGTTTTGGAGCGGTGATAGCTACGGCCGACGAGCCTCAGGCCGACGGCCCGTTGACGATAGAGGAGCTGTACCTGGAGCAGGATGTCGATATGCGCGTAATCGGCACTCAGGCGCGGTCTTCTAATCGCCAATCGAAGGCGCTCGCGGTGCAGGCTATCCGCTCAATGTTGAACGACGGGCGGATTACTGCCGATAATCCCGAGCTCGTGCCGATTTTACGCGGTCTGGCATTAGAGGGAACCGCACGCAAGACCCGACAAGGGAGTGGGACTGTCGTCAACAATTTCCCGGAGATCCGGCGTTCGGCGGCCCAACTGCTGGGCGAGGTAGGCGGCCCCGGCGCTCAGGAGGCGCTGATCAAGGTGCTGCGGTCCGACGACGAGCCGATGGTTCTGGCTGAGGCGGTCTATGCTTTAGGGTTGATCGGGGAAAACGAAAATAACGCGGTAACCTCGGAGATCGCCCTCATGCTCCGGGACCAGAACAGCCGCACGAATCCCGACAATAATCTTGCCTACGCCTCGTTGCTGGCTCTGGACCGCATCGCCGGCCAAAATGGTGGTGTAAACGACACGTTGTTGATTGACGCCGTGCTTGACATCGCCGGCCACGGTGCGTACCTTCGAGTAGTACGCCTAAAGGCTGTTGAAACGCTGTTCGCCCTGCGGGGCGGCGACACGTAGTTTCGCGCCGCAGCGACAACGGGGCGACCAAATTTTAAAAGCACGGAACGCGTCAACGCGTGATAAAGAATCGGCTCCTACCTAATCTGAGCGATTCCGGCAGGTAGAAAAAAATACCTCCTTGTGGTGTAATAGGTTAGCCAACACCAAAAAACACCCAGGAGGTATGTTTAGAATGCCCGCAAAAGCCGATTCCGT
>PUPD01000114.1 GCA_003552985.1 Spirochaetaceae bacterium | reverse complement strand
GGGATGATGACCGGCATATCCGTTTAGTATTCGGAGTATCATGGGCTGCACCACCGGTCGCGCGTCCGCGAGGTGGTGTTTGTCGTTTTCACGCAGACAGCCCAACTCCCGCGGCGGCTTTGGCCAGCACGAAATCAGTTCTAGCTTGGGGTTGTCCTATGAAAGAAAAGAAGAATGGACCGACCGCACTGTTCGGCTCGAGCGCAAGGACGCTCGAACTGAATATCGATCGATATCTCACGCTCGTCGAGCAAAGCGCGCTGCTGCTCGAAGACGCGATCAAGAAGTACCTCGACGGCAAGCTCGAGCTGTTCGAGCACCAGCGCAGTGAGATCGACGAAACCGAGCGTGAAGCCGATAACCTGCGCCGCGACATAAAGCACCGGCTGTATGCGGAGATGCTGATTCCGGACTCCCGCGGGGATGTTCTGGCGCTGCTGGAAACGCTCGACAACGTGACCGACAAGGCGAAGGACGTATCGAGTCATTTCAGCATCGAGCGTCCGGAACTGTACCCGTTTGTGGCTGACGACTTTCGCGAGCTGATGGAGACCTGCGTCAAAACAGTAGGTGAGGTCACACTCGCGGTTCGGGCGTTCTTCCGGGAGTTATACCGAGTTACCGAGCACGTGGAGAAAGTCCATTACTGGGAGCATCAGGCCGATGAGATCGAAGAGCGGATCAAGCGCAAGGTGTTCCGCGCCGAGGGTATCGCTGAGTTCAGCAAACGCGTGCATGTGCGCTATTTCGCCGAACGCATCTCTCAGATAGCCGATGAAGCTGAGGCGGTAGCCGATCGCTTGTCTGTATACGCCATCAAACGCAGCATCTGATTCGGCGGAGCGCTTATGGAGATCGCAGGGCTAATCTTTCTCACGAGCGGGCTCTATATGGGCTGGTCGCTCGGCGCCAACGACGCCGCTAATATCTTCGGCACCGCGGTCGGCACCCGGATGGTGCGCTTTCGCACCGCGGCGGTGATCTGCGCCGTATTCATCACGCTCGGAGCGGTCATAAGCGGCGCCGGAGCCGCCGGCGGCCTGGGAGCGTTGGGAGCGGTGAACGCGCTGCCGGGATCCTTCGTGGTCTCAGCCTGCGCGGCTCTGACGGTTACCTTCATGACGCGGGCGGGACTTCCGGTATCGACAACGCAGGCAATCGTCGGCGGAATCATCGGGTGGAACCTGTTCTCCGGCTACCCCACAGACCGTGAGGCGCTGACTACAATCGTCGGGACCTGGTTCTATGGACCGCTGTTGGGAGCGCTGATCGCGTTCCTGATGTATTTTGTCGTCAAGACGATCCTCGAGCGGCTGAACATTCACCTTATTCAACTCGATCGCTACACGCGGATCGGCCTGATCTTAGCCGGCGTATTCGGCGCTTACAGTCTGGGTGCCAACAACATGGCCAACGTAGTCGGCGTGTTTGTCGCTGCGAGCCCCTTTCGTGATATGACGATTGCCGGTGTCCAGATAACCGGGGCTCACCAACTATTCGCGGTCGGCGGGATAGCCGCGTCGGTGGGCGTTGCCACCTATTCGAGACGCGTCATGATGACGGTAGGCTCACACCTCTACAAGCTTTCCCCGGTGGCGGCCTTTATCGTCATCGCCTCCACCGCCACCGTGCTGTTCCTGTTTGCCTCAGAAGGGCTCGAGGCGTGGCTGCAGGCACGGGGCCTGCCCAGCTTCCCGCTGGTACCGGTGTCGCAGTCTCAGGCGGCGGTCGGTTCCATCATCGGGATAAGCCTTGCGCGAGGAGGGCGAAACCTCAACCTGAGACTGCTGCGTAACATCGTGCTCGGTTGGGCGGCCACGCCGGCCGCCGCGGCCGGGCTGGCCTACATCGCCCTGTTCTTCATGCAAAACGTGTTCATGCAGCAGGTTTACGTATAGCGGTAGACATTAGCGTTTTCATAAGGTATTGTTGGGGACGTGTTACCATACTCCACGCGATACGGTAGCGATCCTGACCGCCAGCGAGGTGCGCATGTCGACGGCCGCCCCAGTTTCAACCCATAGCTTTATCGATGATCTGCGCCACCGCGTAGCAAGCGTATTTCGCTCCGAAGCCGCGGAGAGCCGGCATACGCACCGTGGCGTGCCGCACGAGCTCATGAATGCGGTGCTGGACGCAAAGCCGCTTTCGGTCTTCATACCGTCGCGGCATGGCGGTCGTGGCCAACACGTGCACGAATGCCTCGCGATGCTCGAAGCCTGCTCGTACGAATCGCTTCCGCTTGCACTGACGATGGGCATAAACGGAGCGCTGTTCCTGCAGCCGGTCTCGAAGTATGCCGAGGCCGAGGTGCAACGCAGCGTTTTTGACCGCTTTCTGCATCACAAGGCGTTCGGAGGGTTGATGATTACCGAACCGGAGTTCGGCACCGACGCCCTGCGCATGCGCACAAGCTTTGCGGAGACCCCGAATGGGTATCACCTGCAGGGTATGAAACACTGGGGCGGGCTCACCGGGCACGCCGATTTCTGGCTGTTGACCGCGCGCGGCCGCACTACACAGGGTGAGCTTGAGCGCAGCATCAGCTTTTTCGTCTGGGATCGCAGCCTCGGAGGCATTGAGGTGGAGGAGTACTACCCGAGCCTCGGCCTTTACATGATACCCTACGGCCGAAACAGGATCGACACCATGGTTCCCCACGAGCGTCGCTTTGCACCGGTAACCAGCGGCGTGCGTATGCTGCTCGACCTGCTGCATCGAAGCCGCCTCCAGTTCCCCGGCATGGCGATGGGCTTTCTCAAGCGCCTGCTCGACGAGGCGCTCGCGCACGTTCGCGGACGCTCGGTCGGCGGGCAGTCGCTGGCACAGTACGACCAGGTGCAGGACCGCCTCG
>PUPD01000295.1 GCA_003552985.1 Spirochaetaceae bacterium | reverse complement strand
GATAAGGCGGTCGTACGAGATTACCGGTACACCGTCTGCAGCTGCCTCTTCGACAAGCGAGGTCGCAGCGTGCGCGTCATGGGGAGCAAGAATGAGTACCTGCACACCTTGCGCCAGTAGGGTCTCTACCTGGGAGGCTTGTTGAGCCATGTCGGCGTCCGCAACCGCCACGCGCAGATCAATGCCTTGATGTCACGTCTCACATTATACGAGAACAACGTCTCAGATTATTCGGGACTCCACAATGAGAGAGAAAATCGCCCGCCGGTACCGTTACGGTGTCCGGCGAGCGCAATCAACTCAGAATATTTCGGTTGAGGCCAACCGGACATGTTCGGCGGTTACGGCAGGGACTTGGTCGGAAGCAGCGGCGAGCAGCGCGCCTTTTGCCAGAGCGTTTGCCCGGCGAAGAAGGCCGCCGGAACTTTGGTGAATTGCGGTCACGGCATCGTCGGTGAACAGGTCGCTGTTGCCGCCGACGATGGAAAGATGATGGGACAGATAGCTGTGCATATCGTCCCGCTTGAGTCCCTCAAGCAGTGTACGACCGATGATCCGGGAGGCAAAGGGCCGCGAGGTGTGAAACAGGAGGCGGTCCACGAGGATGTTCTGGCCGCTTAAGATGATCGGAGCGAGTGTGCTCTGGTCATAGGGAAGCTGGGTAAGCGCGTGCAGTTGTGCCAGAAGCTCGAGGCGCAAAAGGTGTGCTTCGTCGATGATGATAATCGGCTGTTGTTTCTTCGCGCTCACGGTGGAAAGCAGTTGTCGGATGTCCCGGATCAGCTTGGTGGTGGAACTTGAAACGTCCGGCGCACCGAGGGCGAGCGCGAGACCTTTGAGGAAATCAAGAACCGACCCGGAGGACGCTACCAGGGTCACCATGAGGTACTGCGTCGGGTGAAGTCGGGCGGTTGCGGCGCGGAGACTGGTGCTCTTGCCGGTACCGACGTCACCGGTTATGACGGTCGCGGCACCGATACGAACGGCGTAGTCGAAACGGTCGAGAAACGCCTGAAGACCGGGAATGCTGAACAGTTTATCGGTGGGAACGTCCTGAGCGAACGGTTCTGCCGAGAGACCGAAGGCGTGGGTCAGTGATATCATGACCGACCTCCTCCAAAGAGGCTGCCGCCGGAGTAATTCGACTGCCCATCGCCTTGATCGGGCGCGTCAAGTTCCACATCCAGATTTGCGGTTCTCCGCACCCGTCCGTTAAGCTGCGGATCGAGAGGCGTAAGGAAACCCCAGGAACGCTCGTCGAGGAACACCTCGACGGTGAGAGGATTCTTTTTGTGGTAGAGCAGTGTTACCGTGCGATCGATGAGGCCGGGGGGAGCTTCAAAGACCCTGCCATTGAGGCTTACGGTGCGGTCCTTGTCGACTTTCCGATTGGCCGGAACGCGAAAGTATTCCTGCAGATCCTGGGGAGCCGCTCGTAATGCGTGGAGATGGGCAAGATACCGTTCCAGTGGTTTCGCGGCGATCGAGGAATGCTTTCGCACGTGATAGACGGTATCGATCCAGTGGCGAAGGCGTGCGTTCAGCTCATCGATTGTGCTCGCTTCCTCCAGTAACGGCATGAGCTGTGAGCGCACGGTGCCGAAGAAGCGTTCAATTTTTCCACGACCTTCCGGGATGCCTGCGCGCGAGTGGAGCAAGGCGATACCGAGACGGGCGCAGGCATAGCGAAGCTGATGTGTGCGGAACGACGAACCATTATCCGTGTACAGCTTCCGCGGAAGCCCACGCTTCTCAAGCGCCTGCTGGAGGCAGTCGGAGAACGAGTCGATGTTCTCGCTGTGGTAGAACTGGGCGTGGGTGATCAGCCGCGAGTGATCGTCGATGATCGCAAACAGATAGGTTCTGCGCATCACACCATCGAGCGGAATCTTCGGGCCATACATCGCATCGGCCTGCCAGAGATCGTTGGGAAGTTCCGCCTCGAACTTCCGGCGATCCACCGGCGTCTTGTTGACGATATTCAGTCCGTGGCGAGCAAACAGCCGGTAGATACTCTGCCGGGATGCGGTGAAGTTGGCGGTGATGATCCTCTTGCGGCGAGCTATCGTGAGCAGGGCTTCGAGAGAGTACTCCGGGTGCTCCCGCTTGAGTTCAACCAGAGCAAGGCCGCTCTCCTCGTCGATGCTGCGAGTGCTCCCGGTGTCACGTCGTCGCCGCGGTTTTAACGCCTCGATGCTTTCACCGCTTTTGCGATACCCGGTAAGCCACTTCAATACCGTAGAGCGACCGATCGTGGTTCGTGTGGAACCGGGAATCTGCCAAGTTCCCCTGGTGATCTCCTCAAGGATCTTCTCCTGTTCTCCCCGGGAGAGACGCCGATCCACCAACGGGGCGATCACCCCGAAGCGAAACAGCGCAATACGTTCAGCAAGTTCTTTCTCCATGATACTACCTCCATCATTGGAGTAGTTTATGGGCCGCGAACCGACGGTGTACACGCAAAGGTTGGGTGGGCAGGATCATCAAGGATGTGAATCTCACGGTATGTGAGCGAGTGCGTGGCTGCGATCCAGCCGAGCCCAACGAGATTCGCCGGAGAAACGCCTATGCCGAGAATCGAGCGTTGTATCTGAAACCCCCGCCACCAGTACTGCTGACGTTGGCGTGAGTATTGCGGCAGCCACCGCTGCCGTTGTTCCTTGTTTCCCAGGGAGGTAAGAATCGCGTCTCGATCCGCAAGAAACCTCCGCCAATAATTATCGGGGCGCACACTATATACCGCGCAGCAGTCCGGGCATCGCCATCGTTTCAGCGGGATCCGCTCAGATAGTTCACCGAAATAGCGCTCTACGTATCCGTGCCCCCACAAGCGACGCCCTTCACATCGTGGACACCGT
>PUPD01000025.1 GCA_003552985.1 Spirochaetaceae bacterium | reverse complement strand
GCGGCGTTGTGCCGCTTTCCCGAACAGCCGGATGTGCAGGTTTCGATGGTGGGGTTTGCGGCGGCCGAGCAGGTTTTCGGCTACCGCGATACGGTTCGGCTGCTTGAGGACCGCTTTTCGCTGGACCCCGACGATTCGGGAGATGAGGACCCGATGGAATACCTCCGCCCTGATTTCACGGGTGAGCCCGGCAGCGAAGCAAGCGATGAGAGCGAGCTGCCGGACACGCTCACGCGCGAAACTCTCGATGCGTTGATGGCGCGCATTGTGGCGAACCGCAACGAAGGGCGCGACGAAACAGATGCGGAGATCGCCACCGCGCTCGAGGTTGAGCCGGAAACCGTCTCAGCCGTCCGCCGCAAGATCGAGGCGATGTTTGGCAACCTCGACAGCGGCTTTCAAGCCGCCGACCGGTTCGGGCTTTCGCCGCGCGCGTTTCATGGACTTACCCGGCGATGGCTGCCGCAGGAACCCGGTGCGCTGGTGTTGCGCGCCCCCGCGGAGATCACCACGGAGCTTGAGCGCGCCGGGCTCAATGCAGAGAACACTTTGAGGCGCGCGCCGGTGATGCGGTTCTGCCTGTGGTTCCTGAATAAGCTCGAGGAAGAGGGGGCGGTTCCGGCAACGCAGGCCGGCTACGTTGCTCCGCGGCTGGTTACCGAAGCCTTCGATGCACGGCTGGTGTCTGCCGGCCTGTCGGACGAGGTTCGGGAAATCGTACGACCGAAACGTGAGATCGACTGCCGGCCCTTCTATGACTATCGTACGCTACTGGAACGGGCGGGTCTGATTGAGTACAACGGAAAACGCTTTGCCGCCGGCGCTCAGCTGCAGCAGGTGACTGATTCCGCCGTACTGTACCGCCGGCTCTTCGAGACCACGTTCGCGCAGATGGAATGGGACTATCACCGCTATCTCGCGCCGGTGCCGTTTCTGCGTGAGTCGGCCGGCTTTCTGTTCTACGCCGTCGGGGAGCTCTCGAGCCGGGCGGGCTCGAAGCGGGCGGATGGGCCCGCGGAAGCGAATGCGCCGGATGCGGAGGACGCGCCGGCACAGGAAGAGGCCGCGGCTTGGTTCCCGGCCTCCGAGCTCGTGGAGCGCTTTACGGCAGCCGCGCCGCCGCTCGCGGCGGCAGTCTCGGAGGAGGAGTCTGCTGAATCGGAGCCGTGGGAGACGGGGTTTGGCGTACGCAGCTTGATCACTCTCGGCGTTGAAAGCACGTTTATCAGCGGCTTTGCGAAGGAGTTCGGGCTTGTGGAGTCGTCTACCGACGATTCCGGTAGAATGCAGATACGCCCGACAAGCCTCTATTTTGCGGTGTTCGGCAGGTGACGGTGCCCGGCAGCTGACGGTCTTCGCCGGGCGCCCCGGACTTTGACCCGCGCCATGTCGCACAAGAGTCTCGTCTGCCGACGCTCTGCCTATAGCCGGCGGCCTATTTCGCGTTCGTACTCCGGGAAATAGCGGTTGATAACCGGAAGCTCGAACCGTCCGAGGATGCTGGTGTTCGGCTCGCGTTCAAGCAGGAACTCAAAGGAGCGCTCGATCAGGGTCTCCGGAGAGACCTTGCCGCCGGTGAGCTTCTGATAATAGTCGTTGGTCAAGGTAACCTGATGCTGCGTCGTGCGCTTGCCGGAAGCGGTCACCGAATAGGTTTCATCGCTCTGTTTCGTCACTTCGATCATACCGGTCAGCTTAGCAGAGATCGGTAGCCCGCGCTACAGTCCAGCCTGATCGAAGATCGCGCAGTAGTATGCCACAGTCCGGAGGCTTCCGAAAGGCGCCTGTCCGACACGTTACTCGAGGTGCTTGCGAAACCGTAACACGCTCGCCCCTAGAACGGCGAGACCGTAGGCTGTGAGCGCGGCGGCACTCGGCCACAAGATCTCAAGCCCGACACCCCGGAGGAAGATTCCGCGGATGATCGTGAAGTAGTAGCGCAGCGGAAGCAGATAAGTTAGCAACTGTACCGGTTGGGGCATGTTCTCGATCGGGAAGACAAAGCCCGACAGGAAGATCATCGGCAGCATTACGAAGAAAACCGCGGTCATCATCGCTTGCTGCTGCGTTGCGGCTACGGTGGAGATCAGCAGGCCCAAGCCGAGCGTGGTCAGCACAAAGACCGAAGACAAAGCGAGAAGCAAAAGGACGCTTCCGGAAACCGGCACGGCGAAGACCACTCGGGTAACCGCGAGTACAAGCAGCATGTCGATGAAGCCCACCCCGGCGAACGGAAGCAACTTGCCGAGCACAATCTGCCCGGTGCTAAGGGGCGAGACAATCAGCTGCTCGAGCGTTCCGCGCTCCTTCTCTTTCACCACCGCGACCGAGGTCAGCACCATGGTGATCACCAGCAGAACAAGCGCAAGAATACCGGGTACCATGAAGTAGCGGCTTTCCAAGGTCGGGTTGTACCATATTCGTATCTCCGGGATCAGCCGCGCCGCCGGCGACGGCGGGCGTGCTAAGGACGGCGGGCGCGCTACCGAGGGCGGGCGATCCGCTGTTGCGCCGTCGCCGGCAGCGGTGGCCGTCGGGGCTGCACCGTAACTGCGCGCGATCCGGCCTGCGTGGTGAACTGCGACCATGCTCGTTGTCGATTCGCTCCCATCGCTTACGAAAAGCACGCGCGGTGAGCGGCCGCGCATCAGGTCGCGCGCGAAGCCGTGCGGGATGACGAGTGCCGCGCCGATTGCGCCGCGTTGGAGCCGCCGGTCTATTTCGGCATCCTTTTTGATTGGATGCGCCGGCGTGAAGTGCTCGTCGTGAAAGAAGCGCTCGGCGAATGCGCGCGAGTGCTCGCTGCGGTCAAGATCGTAAACGCCGAGCGGGAGGTGCCGGAGCTCCAGGTTGGCTGCCAGCCCCAGGATCATGAGCTGC
>PUPD01000102.1 GCA_003552985.1 Spirochaetaceae bacterium | reverse complement strand
TGCGGAGGCCGACGGGGTTGCGACGATCGGGAGCCCGCGTTCGCGAAGCGCCGCGTCGAGCACGCTGCTGTCGCCGGCGCATACGAGCGTCACGCGCTCGTTCTCGGCCGGCGTTCCGGCCGCGAGCCACGCAGCGACCGCATCGGCCGCTTCCCACTCGTCGGTTGCGGTGAGAAGCTCAAGCTCGGCGTGCGTTGGGGCGCTCGGGGGCGCGTTCGGGGCACCGGCGGCGTCCATACCCTCCACGGCGCCCACGGCCTCCGGCGCCGGCCCCTCGACCGGGCTCCGGTGCACGCTACGGCCCGGCTCGCCGCGAGACCCTACCGCTATGCCGAAGCGCGTAAGCAACGCAAAAAGGTTGTGCCGCGACGGGGAAAGATGCACGGGGTCATCCAGAATTGTAATGGATGTAATCTCGAGCACGGTTTCGCCAACATCGCCGATGGCGATATCGGTTCCCGGCTCGGCATCGAGCAGATCGTTCGTGAGCGCCTCGAGCTCCGAGACCACCGCCTGCAGCCTATCGGCAGCGCCCGGGGGCAACTGTGGGGTTGGGGTAGCCTCGAGTGCACGGAGCGCCTTGAGGCGAGGTGATGCGGCGGCGCCGATCTCGGCGTTCCAGCCTGCTTCTACGAGCTCGTCGCGCAGGCGCAGAAGCGCCGCCGCGGTAGACCAGGGGTCGGCCTCAAACGAGTTGCGAAACCAGCTCCCCGGCGCGTCGCCCGCCTGGTTTTCGCTCCCCGGCCCGTCGTCCGCCTTTTGCTCGCCGCCCGCCTGCTCCAGCACAGCCTGCATACGGCGCATCCAGGCCTCGATGCGCTCCGCCGGGTGCGGCTCCGGCCCACCGAGCCCCAGCTTAGTCTCGAGCAGCCGAACCAAGCCGAGCGGACCGGTGCGCAGCGAACCCACAGCCGCGCGCTCCTGCGTCCATGCCACGCCGTCGAAATGCTCGGAATAGGTAACGGTCATGCCCAAAACGTCGTCTCCTTCACGTCACCGCCACGCGCGCCCGGCCACGCGCGCCGCCGGGCCACGCGCGCGTCTACCACCCGAGTACAGCTCACCGCCCGGGCTCACCCGTCGGGCTCCATACCGACCCACGCGCTTGAGTACGCCACGCCCCCAAGTACCAGCAGATCGGCCGCAAGCATATCGAGCCCTTGCCCGCGGGGTGCCGCCGGCCCGCCGCCCGATCGCCCCGCGCCGCCGGATGCCGGCCCGCCACTCAGCCCGCCGCCCGATCGCCCCGCGCTACCATAATGGCTGATATATAGCACGACGGCTTCGGTCAGCGAAAGGTCGGATTGGGCCACAGCCCGGATTCTCAGGCATTTCTCTGCGAGGGTGAGCTTTTTGCCCTCCGACGAGGCGCTGTCGAGCTCGTAGCGGCCGAGCGGCTGTGGCCCAGCCCCGCGGCCTCGGCCCGGCGCCTGAGCGCGTTTCGGTGACGGCGGTCTTTTAAGCGCACCTGCAGGCGACGAAACTCCGCAAAGGCTTCCGAGCATGAGTGCTCGCTCACCGGCACACCGTAGCCCAACCCCGCATCCACCGAGGCCTGCAGGAGCGTGATCCCTGCAAACACAATCCGCTCAAAGCCGCACTCCACCGCGTTTTGAAACGGCTGCAGCAGGTCGAGTACTATGCCGATGCTGAGCCGCTGCTCGCAAATCGCGCGGGGGAGGCCGGGCGATTCCTTGCGTTTGCGCTCCACCACGGCCGAGAGCGCCTCGAGCTTCTCGCGGCCGCCGCTCATGCTCCATCTACGAGAGCATGGGTCAAGCAGTGTGCGCAGGCCGTAGGCCTCGAGCACCGCGTGCGCGGCCCGGGCGGCTTTGAGCGCCTCGAGGTGTCGACGGTTGCGGTTGTTCGGCCCGGTGATAAGCCGCGTCGCCTGCTCGGACGCCCGCCGAGATCCCGGCTCACCCCCCGGCTCACCCCCCTGCTCAAAGCCCGCCTCCACAGCGGGCTCAACGCCCGGCTCCAGATCCCGCTCAGCCGCCCGTTTGTCGGCCCCTTCGTCGGCCCGTTTGTCGACCCGTTTGTCGACCCGCTCGTCGGCCCGCGCAGCAAACGCCCCGCCGGCCTTACCTTCGTCGCCCGCAGGCATGGGGTCCAACACCGGGCCCGGTATCCCTCGCTGCAGAAACTCCCGCAGGCGGTCGGTCTCAATCGGTGACCCCGCCTCGGCCACGGCGCGTGCCGCCTCGTGTTCGCTGTGGCCCAGCGCAATGAGCACCGCCGCTGCAAACATGCCGGTTCGCCCCACACCGGTGGTGCCGTGAATCAGTACCCGCGCGTCCTCCAAGACCGACCCCGCAATCGCGAAGGCGGCTTCCCAGAACGCGTGCGCTTCATCTTCGCCCGGAGCCGCGGCATCGGGCAGGGGGATGTTCAGGACGCGGAGCCTCGGCTCTCCGGTGTACACCGCTCCTCCTCGACGGTCGGGTTTCAGACGCTTCGCTCTCCACTCGGCGTACTCGAGCGCGACGGCCGCAATCTCGTCCTCGGGAACCAAGCACACCACTCGCTCGATCTCCGCCTCACGAGCCTCGGCGAGCCATGAGGCAAGTTCGCCGTTCCCGCTCGGCATCTCACCGAGGAAGATCTGCTCGTTCACTCTGCGCATCGCTCCTCCTTGTGCCGCCCAGCCGCACCACGCCCCCGCGTTTCGCCCACACCATACCCCCGAGGGTACGACATAAGATGTCAGCGGGTGACGATC
This sequence comes from Spirochaetaceae bacterium, assembly GCA_003552985.1. Lineage (GTDB taxonomy): Bacteria > Spirochaetota > Spirochaetia > DSM-27196 > SLAA01 > B1Sed10-166. The sequence goes on along the minus strand of PUPD01000102.1, from coordinate 161 downwards.
CGTTGCAGTTTCGTGGCGTTTCCGGCGGGTGGTCTCAAGATGAGGCGAGGGGGCGCACCCCGCCTGCGGCGGGGCCGGGCGTGCTCCGGGCTCCGCGCGTGAATCGGCGCGCTACTGACGTGCGCGCGCCTCGCGCTCCGGTGCGCCTGCGGGCTGTGGGG
>PUPD01000167.1 GCA_003552985.1 Spirochaetaceae bacterium | reverse complement strand
TAGTCCTTTATCAGGCGTCGATTCGCGAGCGATATTCTACCCCCAGTGCGCGTGAGATACAGCGTGCCGAACGTGATAATCCCGAGGCCGCCGGCCTGAATCAGCACGATGATCACCACGATCCCGAACACACTGAACCGCGAGGTATCTACCACAATGAGGCCGGTGACGCAGACCGCCGAGGTTGCGGTGAACAGCGCATCGAGATAGCGCAGTGAGCCCTCGGCTTCCCAGGCGACATCGAGCGACAACACCACCGACCCAGCGAGAATGACAGCAATAAAATACCCGAACAGCAGCGCTTTGCTCGTAAGTATCCGTGCCACGCGTTCCTCAGTGGACCAGATTCTGCCGTTACAGTTCCGCCACGTCAAGCCGCCCGCTCGTCAAGCTGTCGCTGTGAAGTTGACCCAGATCATAGCCATGACATAATGGCACGCGCTACCATGAGTCACGATGAGCGACAACACAATGCATGAATCCGGCCCGGTGTCTGACAATGACGAACCGGCATCCACCGGCTCACCGGCCGATGAGCTCGGAACCCCGCCTCACGCAGCCGAGATCCTCGGGCTGCGAATGCCGCTCGGAATCGGGACGATGCTGTGGGGTGACACCCCGCTGGACCGACGGATTACCGATCGCATCCTAAGCGACGACCTGCTCAGGCTTATACGCGAACGCGCGCACGCAGCCGGTGTGCGCTTCGTCGACACCGCCGAAGGCTACGGCGGCGGCAGCTGTGAGGCGCGCGTGCGCCGCGCCGGGTTCACCTCGCCCGACATGCTGGTAGCCACGAAGTTCCTTCCAGCCCTATGGCGATGGAGCGCGCGATCCGTGGTGAGGGCCGCCCGAAACTCGGCGCGCCGGCTCGGCACTCCGCGCATCGATCTACTGTACATCCACTCACCGATTCATCCACGCAGACCGGACGCTTGGATTCGCGGCGCCGCACGTGCGGTTCGCGCCGGGCTGGTGCGGCGCGTCGGCGTTTCAAACTTCAACGCGCGCCAGCTGGAGCACGCCGTGCAGATCGCGCGCCAAGAAGGAATCGAGATCATCTCAAACCAGATCATGTTCAGCCCGATTGTCTATGGAGCCGCCTCTCTGCGGGATACCGTGCGCCGATGCCGCGAATTGGGCGTAGCGCCGGTGGGCTTCGGTACGGTCGGCCAGGGGCTCCTCGGTGCCGGATTGACGCCCGAAAGACTGAGATCAATCCGGCTCGCGCGGATCGCGAAGATCGGGTTCGACGATCTGGAGCCGCTCCGCAGGACGATTGCGGCAATCGCCGATCGTCACCGCTGCGCGATGGGACAGGTATGCATCCGGTGGGCAATCGCAAAAGGCGTGGTGCCGCTTGTGGGCATCCGTTCGCTCGGGCGACTGGAGGATGCCGTCGGCGCTACGCACGTGGCTCTCTCCGCCGCTGAGATCGAAGAGATCGACTCTCATTCGCTCGCGCATTCAACCTTTGATCGGCCGCGCCGTCGCCGCGCTGTCTTTGTCATACTGATCTCGCTTCTGATGCTGGCTTATCGCGTATCCCGCGTTGTCCCCATCAGCGGGCATTGAGGATAAGCTCAGCCGCGCGTTCAATTTCTTCCTTGGTGGTGAACTTACCGGTGGAGAACCGCACCGTGCCCATCGCCCAGTCATCGGCAACGCCCAGTGCCCGGATCACCGGGGAGGCGGCTACCGCATCGGCATGACACGCCGAGCCGGCCGAGGCAGCTACCCGGTCGCGCAATGCCGCGAGCAGCGCTCCGGCGTCCACGCCCCGCAGGGAAACGTTCAGTGTGTTGGGAAGCCGTTTCTCCGGGTGGCCGTTGAGTCGCAGCTCGGCCGAGACGGCAAGGCGCTCGTGCAACAGGTCACGCGTGGTGCGCATCACCTCTGCGTTGCGCTCCAGGTCACGCTTCGCCACCGCACAGGCGGCTCCGAGCCCCGCGATCTCAAGCACATTCTCGGTGCCCGGCCGGCGCCCACCCTCCTGGCCCCCGCCGTGAACGAGGTTTTCGAGCGTCACGCCGGAACGCAGATACAGCGCGCCGACACCCTTCGGTGCGTACAGCTTGTGCCCGGCCACGGTTAGCAGGTCCACCCCGAGCTCATCGACATCGACGGGAATCTTACCGAGCGACTGTGCCGCATCGGTGTGCATCAGTGCACCGTGAGCGTGGGCCACTGCCGCGATCTCCGCGATCGGTTGGACGGTGCCGATCTCGTTGTTGGCGTGCATCACGCTTATCAGAACGGTGTCGGGGCGCAGCGCCGCCTCCACCTCCGCACTGCTCACGAGCCCGTGCTTGTCAACCGGTAAGCGGGTTACCTCGAACCCTTCGCGTGCGAGCGCGGCACAGGGCTCGAGCACTGCCGGATGCTCGATCGCCGAGGTGATGACATGGTTGCCTTCGCCCCGGCGCGCGCGGGCGGCGCCGATGACGGCGTAGTTGTTCGACTCGGTTCCCCCACCGGTGAACACCACCTCTTCCGCACCGGCACCGATGAGCTCGGCCACCGCGCGCCGCGCCGCCGCGACCGCACGACGCGGACGCTCGCCGAATGCGTGTGTGCTCGAGGGATTGCCGAAGTCATGCTCTAAATACGGCCGCATTGCCTCGATAACCTCGGGGTCATGCGGCGTGGTCGCATTGTAGTCGAGATAGATCACCGCTACCTCCTGTCTCTTGCCGCCCAAAGGACCGAATGCCTTTGTTGTCGGTCGTGCTGCCGCGTCCGTCGGCAATCAGAATACCAGTACCTTGTCGGCCCACTGGGTCCAGTCGGTCATCTCGTCCAGGCTGCTGCGGCGCGTATCGCGGGTCAGTTCCTCATCGGTGATGCCGCGCGCGTCCATGCAACTGCCGCAGACACCGATCTCGG
>PUPD01000071.1 GCA_003552985.1 Spirochaetaceae bacterium | reverse complement strand
CCTGTGTAATTTTCGACCGGTTTATTACATTAATACTGCGTTTACTGGTCGAAATTACTACATTAATAAGCCTTAATTGTCAAGTAAAATCAAGATGTTATTTGTTTTTCAGGGACGACTAGATAGTCTCAACCAGAGATCCCAATCTATTCCCATTGTAAGAGACTCATCGAACACTCCCAGTTTTCTGAAACATTCCCGACGGACAATTGATGTCGAAAAAGGCACAAAATTATCCAGAAAAAGATATTCGGTCACCATCCCCCTTCTTGGCAAAAGGTATTTCCCTGTTCTGTGTTCATCCAGGCGTCGTCCCCGGGCGTCCATATAATCAAAGAGAGAGAAGACAACGCCCACTGCATCATTGGAAAATAGGGGCACCTGCTTTTTCTGGAGGCCTTCCACTTATCATCGGCATCAAGAAAATCCACATAACTGCCTCTGGCCATACTTATCCCACGGTTTTTAGCATTAGCCTGGCCCCGTTTATGCTGCCGGATATTTCAAAAATTGGGCAAGCCAGTATACTGGCTTATGATCTCGGGCGGGTTATCAGTAGATTCATCATCCACAACAATGATTTCAAAATCCTGAAAGGTCTGTTCTAAAACGGACTGAATGGAACTATTTAAAAATTCGCTGTAGTTGTAACAGGTAATAACTACTGATAGTTGTGGTGTCTTTGATTCGAGTTTTTCATCTTCCATCATTTTCTATCCTTAGTAACAACCGGGTTTGTCTGCCTTGTTACACTCATAATCGGACACTGCTGGATGAATAAAACCATCTGGATGATTTCTGAAGCTCCTGGTAAGACCCCTGGTTGACGATACGTCCATGTTCCAGCTGATAAATCGCATCGCAGTCTTTTACAGTGGTAAGTCGGTGAGCGATCAGAATGATCGTCTTTTTTCCGGAAAGGGTTTGTATGGCTTCCATTACCGCCTGTTCTGTGACACCGTCAAGGGCAGAGGTGGCCTCGTCCATGATCAGCACTGCTGGATCGCGATAAAGGGCACGGGCTATGCCGATGCGCTGACGCTGGCCTCCGCTCAGGCGAATACCGCGTTCACCAATGTCGGTCTCATAACCTTTTGGGAGATCTGATTCGATAAACTCGTTTAAATTGGCGATACGCGCTGACTGAAGAACTTGTTCCATGTTTATTTCACTATCTGGTACCCCAAAGGCAATGTTTCTGGTTACAGTGTCGTCGCACAGATAAATATGCTGGGGAACGTAGCCCAGATTGCACTGCCACCTGGCAAGGTTATCACTATTGACTTCAACACCGTCCACCAGAATTTTTCCTGAAATGGGCTTTAACAGTCCCAGGATAAGATCAACCATGGTGGTTTTCCCGGAACCGGTAGATCCGACAAGACCAATGGTTGAGTTGGGTCTGATTGACAAATCAATGTCTTTTAGAGCGCAATCTAATGCCCCTGGATATTGAAAAGATACTTTTCGCAGATCCAACTTTTGACAAAAAGGCAGGGGCTGCAGAATATCCTGCTTTTCAAGGGATAATTCGGTATCAGGCTGTGATTTTTCTTCAATCAAATCGCGATGCAGCAAGTCCAGAGACGCAAGGCTGGAACGGACAGTAGCCACGCTGGCAAAGATTTCCTGCAAAGCCGGCAATATCCGATAACCCGCATAAGCATACAGAGCCAGAAGCGGCACAATCCGGCTTATCTCCTGGTTTGCCCCCAGGAAATAGAGCACGATCAACAGAATCCCACCAAAAGCGACGACTTCCAGGGCATATCTGGGCAATTGCGAGATAACGCCGGAAAATATATTGTTACGGGCATGCCTCAAGGCATGAATGGCAAAACGGTCAAGAAATTCTCGCTCCCTGCCCAGAACCTTCAAGTCTTTTATCCCGCTTAAGGCCTCTCCGGCAGTCTTATATTTCATCTTGTTGGCTTCAAGCTGTTCACGGCTAATTCTGGCCAGCTTTGCCCGGGCCAAAGAATAAATCACGGCGTAAGATCCGCCCAGAACAATGATAATGATTATTGCCAGAATGGGGTCAATTAAAACCAGTAACCCAAGGATGAAAAGTGTTGTTACACAACCGGACAAAAACTTCATGCCTCGACTAACTACGTTCGTAATAACTACCCTTGCCTCAGTCAGAATATTCTTGCCCATTTCAGCAGTATTTCTATTAAGAAAAAATGGATATGGCCGGTTCAGATACACAGCCAAAAGCTTTCTGGACAGACTGTAGTTGAGGTTGTTGTCGAAACGAACCATCAGCCAGGACATCATTGCCTTTAAGCCATTGCTAAAGAACAGAAATCCCAGGGCAATAACTCCTAGGAAAAAAAGAAAGTTTGTAATGTTTTCAAATTCAAAAAAAACGTACACAGCATTAAGCCACTTGTTAGTCTCGACAATACCAGGATTACTGACAACGGCCATGAAGGGCAAGATGGAGGCTATACCAGCCATTTCAAGCATTGCCATACACACCAGACCAAAGAATATAAGGTACAGATGCCTCTTCTCTCTGGGGGAAAGAAGAGCAAGCGTTTTTTTGACAACATTAATCATTTTATCATCTATTTGGGCTGTGATTGAACGTATAGATTCTTTCGGTCATCCGGAATAATCATCTACTTGATTATTCTATTAAACCGGAAGCTGTCTCTGTTTGAACGTTAAAGTTTGATTTTGCCCATTCAACAGCTATTCTGGGAAGAACCCCATCAAATATCATATCAAAGACTGACAAAGCTGCTTCAGTAGTGAAAAAACCAGATTGAACACCAGGCCATACATCTACGTCTTCACGATTTATAACCTGTTTTACCCTGACAGGAACTTGTTCATAGCCAAATGCACCTACAGCTGCAACTCTATGTTCGCCTCCTG
>PUPD01000112.1 GCA_003552985.1 Spirochaetaceae bacterium | reverse complement strand
TCGACCGACTGGAACAACAGATCGAGCTCGCGAAACAGCGGGAGGAGAAAGCCAAGAAAATCGCGGAAGAGAAAGCCGACCGCGTGAAGAAACTCGAAGCCAAGCGCCAACAGGCCGAGGCCAGAGAGCTCCAGAAAGTCCTGAAAGGCCAGCGCGTGGCCGACACACGGAGGAAGATCCTCATGGGCGTCTGCCTGGATCGGCTGATCGAGCAAGGAGTCGTCCATCTCGACCAGGTGAGCGCCACACTCGATGCGATGCTCAAGCGCCCCGACGAACGCGCACTATTCGACTTGCCCCCGCTACCCGAGTCACAAGCCGAGTCAGAGGGAACACCAAAGTCGGAACCCGAGGATCGCGCCGGTACGAATCTGCTCGATGAAATGCGGCGATTCTGACGGCCCTACCCTGCGGGGCTACACGCGCCCCCGCCCCGCAAGCGGGGCAGGTAGAGGAAGGGAAAGATCAGGCGTCCTTTTTGGAGCCCGGACCACGCCCAGCTTGCGGCTTGCCCTGGCCCTGCAGGAGAGCATCGAGGCGTTCGCGTTCCCGGGTGAGTTCCGCTGTCAGATCCGCGACCTGCTGTTCCGCTCGCGCTGCCCGATCGTTCACCGTATCGAGGCGTTCGCGTAGTGATGCACGATCCCCTTCGAGTCGATCCATCGCGGCTCGGTGCTGCTGCTCGGCCCGGTCTGTCGCGGCCTGCATCTGCTCGATCTGGGCGCTCAGGCTGTCCGCACGCTGCTCGGCCCGGACTGCCCGCTCGTTCGCAGCGACAAGTTGTTCGCGCAGATCCGCTTCTTCCTGTTTCGCCTGTTCAGCCTGGGCCTGCATCCTCGCCAGATCAGATCGCAGGCCTTCGGTAGTTTGTTCGGCCCTTACACGGCGCTCCGTCTCGTCGGTGATCCGATCGCGTAACTCCTTTTGTTCCCCCTCCAGGCGTTCGATAGCGGCGCGCTGATGCTGCACATCCTGCTCGGCCTTCGTCGCCCGATTGATCGCCTCACCGCGCCCCTGTTCAGCGGCCGTCAGGGATTCGCGCAGGGTCGCGATCTGATCCTCCATCCCGGCCGCCTCCGACTCGAGGATGTTCAAGACCTCCTTACTTTCGGCGATCTCGTCCGCCGCCTGCTTCCGCGCCTCGGCCAGCACCTCCCGTTCCGCGGCCAGCCGTCGATCCGCCTCCGCCGTGGCGGCCGCCCACAGGGAGGCCCCCGCGCTCTCCAAACGCTCCCGGACGTCCCCGGGCATCTCGACCTTCGCAACTTCCTGCTGCGCCTGCTGCGCCTGCTGCTCGCGCCAGGACTGCATGGCCTCGCCGATCGTCGTGAAGCTACCCCGCCCGAGCGCTGACCGGACGCGAGCGAGCGTCGGCCGTTCACCCTTAGCAGCGATGGCATCGGCGGTCTGGTGAATCTGCTCAACGGTCAGCGTCGTCGTCATGAATAGCTCCTTGGGCCTGTTTGCCCGGTCTGTTGTTTGTTGTTTATAGTATAATACAACATACAACAAAAAACAACACGCACCGGGATCGAGGCGTCGGAGGCATCGGCGAGACCTGGTTACAGGGATGGTCGAGGTAGGAAAGGACCGGAAGCCGCACGAAATTGGATTACGCCGGCCGGCGGCTTGGCGCAGCCGCCAGTTCCAGGTCAGGGAATCGAGGGAAATCGCGCACCAGGCAGCCGAAACCAGGGTGGCCAACCGAGAAACCCCTGCCCTACCCCCCCCGGCACCGGCAGTGGTCACATTTGGTATACCCAAATACCGGTCAAACGGGGACGTTTCCGCAATAATCGAGGCTTTGGGTGGCCAGGGTATCCAGAGCAGGAAACCGCGGGTTTGTGGCAAGAAAGTTTTAAATCAGCTACTTAGGTTCTTCTGGGTCCCTCTCTTCCCTACTCTCCCTGCCCCGCTTGCGGGGCGGGGGCGCGTGTAGCCCCGCAGGGTGCGGTATGGGCGCCCGCATCAAGCGGGCGTCTATGCCGCATAGAGGTTCTAAGTAACCTCTTAGTAAGGGGTTTTCTCGAATTACCAGAAAGCTAGCTGTGGCGCGGGTTTCAAGCCGATTTCGCCGCGTTCGACCGTCCCCGTTTGACCGGTCGAACGTCCCCGTTTGACCGGTCAAACGTCCCCGTTTGACCGGTCATTGCTTCGTGGCTCTCGGTTTCAGGCGCTTCGGCTCGTGCTCGATGAGGGCCGGGCGTTTGATCGTTGCTCGCATCTCCGATCCGCGGCCGTCGATGTTCACAGTCCAACCCTCGAGCTGGCTGATCATCTCAAGGGCTAGCCTAGCCCTGCCCCGCCTGGAGCGGGTAGACGATTCATTGGCTCTCTGCGGTCCCCAGATTTTTTCCGCAACCACGTCAATGCGGATTGTTCGGGTGTCGCCAGGTCGCATCCAGGCAGATAGCCATGCGTGTGCGATCTGGGCCTTCTCTTTATCCAAACCCCGAAATTGCCGCCGTTCCTGCAGTGACACCCTGATGTATTGGCCGGCAAACGCTTCTGCGAAACGCGAATTCAGTGCGATGTGTAGGCGGCCATCAGGTGCTTCCACCCAGCTCAGCAGTTTCATGTGCCACTTGTAGCCCCGTTCGTCCTCAGCGCGAACACCCACCATGGCCAGTCGGTCTAGGCAGGCTTCCAGCAAGCCTTCCTTCTTTGTATTTCGACTGTTGTCGTCGATGTCACTGGCTTGGATGAGCGCCCCCCGCGATGTTGTCACCACCACGGCGCGATCGAATTCCGCGTTCTCCGTTGGTTCGAGATCGAGCCACAACTGTTGACCAAAGCTGCCCGGGGCCTCTTGGCTGATTGTGCAGTCGGGGTCCAGTCCTGCCATACCTACGGCAGCGAGCAGCACTGATTGATCGCGGCTATCGAGGGCTTTCC
>PUPD01000126.1 GCA_003552985.1 Spirochaetaceae bacterium | reverse complement strand
GGGTGACCTACCGGGTGGGGTGACCTACCGGGTGGGGTGACCTACCGGGTGGGGTGACCTACCGGGTGGGGTGACCTACCGGGCGGGCGGGTCGGCCTGTTGGGCGGGCCACCGGCCGCGCCGTCACCTCACCGTGCGCTCGCGCCCGTGTGCCGGACCGCCCAGCGCCCATCCCGCCGCGCCGTCACCTCACCGTGCGCGGGAGGATCCCGGCCGGCGCACCCGCGCCGTGTCACGGTGAAGCCAACAGAGCTCGCTGAGAATCATTGCGGTGGCGCCCCAGATCACCCCGCCGTCGAGGTGATAGCAGGGAGCGACGGTGGACCCGAGTTGTGTCCGGAACGTGTCGACGCTGCGCGTCTGCGGTAGGCCCTGGAGCTCCACTATGTGGACAGCGGTTACCTCTGTGGGGCTGGGGGTGAGCGGGGGTGCCGCCGACAGAGCCGCGACCACCGGCACAACGATCGTTTCGCTAACCGGTATATAGAGCGGGGTGAGGGTGCCGAGCACACGCAGAGGCTCGCCCGCGATCCGCAAGCCCGCGTCGGGGCCCGCGTGGGCAACTGCGGCCGTTCGCCCCGCTCCGTCTCTCTGCTCGGGGCCGGGGAGCCCGAGCTCTTCGACTGTTTCGCGCAACGCCGTGCCGACCGGGAAGCTGTCGCCCTTTTCATGCCGGCCGCCCGGCAGCGCAAGCTGACCGGCGTGAACGGTGCCGTCCTCGGGCCGGGCGATCAACGGAAGCGCGACCTCGTGCGGGGAATGAGGCCACAAAAGGGCCAGCACTGCCGCCCGGCGCGCTCCGTGCGGGCAGGGGTCATAGCCGTCGTCCAGCCGCCCAATCGGCGCCATTTCGCGTTGCGCGGCGACGCCGGGAAGCGGGGCTCTGAGTCGGGTGCCGAGTGCGGCCAAGTATGAATCGAACTGATGGGGCATCGTTGTCTGTAGTCAGAAAACGATAGTCCAACCGTTGTGGGGTGTCAACTGCCGGCGTTGCCGTGTGGGAGGCTCTCAGCTTTCCCGCGCCGGTTGCCTGACCGGGAGGGTGAGTGCCAGCGTAAACGCGATTGCGAAGGTTGTGAGCGCGAACACCAGCGAGAGCGTGTAGGTGCCGGAGAGGTCCTTGAAGTAACCCCCGAGGAACGATCCGGTGAACGGTCCGATCCCCATCACAATCAGGGTTGCTAACCCCCATATCCGTCCGAGCCCCACGCGACCGTAGATGGCGCCGGTGTAGCCGACGACGCCGCCGGGAACGATCGCCCAATAGCATGCGAACAGCACGCAGGCCGCGACTGCGAACGTCATGCCGTGAGCCGAGAGCAACAGTAAGGCGCAGGCGACCGCGCCCAGGGCGGCACCGGCAAGGAGCATGCGCTTGCGCCCCAGGGCTTCATTGCCGCAGGCTCGCACCACACGATCCGCCGCGCGCCCCATAACCGGCATCGCTCCGACGCCGACCAGCCCGATGACGCCATACACGCCGAGCGCACGCGAGTGAGGCCATCCCAGATCAACACTCCAGTAGCTGACGACCTGTGTCCAGATCAGGAACTCGCCCATCATATTGGCCAGGAAGGCGGCCATGACTCCCCAGATCGGGTAGATGGAAAACGCTTGCTTCACCGTCCAGCCCTGGTCGAGCGGAAGGACTGGTTCGCCGGCAGGTATAGCGGCCTGCGCGGCACGCTGCTTCGAGGCGGTTTCCGGTGAACCGGCGCGAAGCTCACCGGCGGGCGAAAGGCCGTAGTGCTCTGGGCTGCGCCTGGCCAGCGCAAAGGCACCGACGAGCGCCGCAAGCACGATTGAAGCGAGGAGAGCCATTCCGGTTCGCCAGGTTGTGGGGTCGTTTTCGACAAGTATGCGCGCCATCAGGAAGGCGAGCACAAACTGTGCTAGCGGCGCGCCCATGAACGCCACACCCCACATGCCGGCGTAACGCTCACCGACGTACCAGGTACGCACCGATACGGTGGAGGTGACCCACAGCATGCCGGTACAGATGCCGGCGAACAAGCCGAAAGAAACTAGATAGAGCGCGTAGGTTGAGACGCCGGAGGCCGTAAACAGGCCGGCGCCTCCGAGGACTGCTGCGATGAGATACACCGGCCGTGAGCCGTGGCGGTCGAGCAGCGTGCCGCTGAAGAATGCCGTGACGGCGTAACAGACCATCATCAGGGAATAGCCGAACGTCACCTGGCTTTGGGTCCATCCGAGGTCAAGGCTGATAGGGTCCTTCAGCATAGCAAAAGACGCGCGGATGCCGAAAAGCGCAAACACCGCCAACCACGAGGCCGCTACGACCGCCGCGCCGTGATACCGCGTAGCCGCATGGTTCGTGCTCCGTGTGCCGTCACGCATGCGCGCATTTTCCGGGTTTTCGGCGCGCTGGGCAAGCCGTGAAAAGTGGTGCGAAGCTTGTTGCGCGGTTAGTGGAAACGCTTTGCTGTTCAACGATTAGGTGCAACCGAGCATGCGCCCGGAGCATAAGCGCTCCTGCGGTGAGTCCGAAGACGCCGGTGCAATCAATTGCGCCGCCGGCCCGGCGCAAAGTTCAGCTCGGTGCTCGCGCAAGCGCCCCGCATCGCGTGGCGTCTTCTCCGGCGCGCCGGATGTGGTCCGCTTGCTGCCGCGGCGCTCGCTTGACTGGCCTACATCGCGCGCCAGAATCGGTAGTTGGTCTGCTCGATCTCGTGCGAGCTCGGCATGCGGAAGAAGCGGTGCTGCCCAATCTGAGAAACGAACATGAAACCGTGCCGCACCAGCCGGTACGCGATGCGGTCGAACGAGGCATCGAGCGCGAGGCCCTTCGAAACCTTGGACGGTTTGGTTTTCAGCTCGCGGATAGCGTCGCGCAGCTTGGAGGGGTGAAGCTCCGGGATGGGCGAGGGCATCACCGGGTCGT
>PUPD01000294.1 GCA_003552985.1 Spirochaetaceae bacterium | reverse complement strand
CCGTTGACATCAAAGCGTCTATGTCCCATGATCTGCAGCGGGCGAGAGGCGGACGATAAATACGGAGGGTAGAATATGAAGCGAATGATAGTACTCTTGATTGCGGTAGTGTTTTTCGTTGGGGCGTGTGCGACGCACGTGCACACGGTAGGGGATGGCCCACAGACCGGGCGGTCAACTGACGATCGTCAGTGGTACGTGCTCTGGGGGCTGGTGCCGATTAACGACGTCGATTCCGCCGAAATGGCCCGGGACGCGGAGGATTACGAGATCAAGACCGAGGGGGACATACTCGACATTGCCATCACGATCTTCCTGGGGTGGACGAGCCTGCACACCCGGACTGTTACGGTTACGGAGTAACGATGTACCGGTCCGATCTCTCGCCCTTTTCTGCCTTTCTGTTCTATGGTTTGATGTCGGTATGAGGTTGTTTGTGAAACTGAGCCGAAGCTATGGGTTCTTCGCGGTTGGAGCGCTGGCGGTGTTGCTCGTGACGGTGTCGTGCGGGCCGGGTGACGCGGCCGGGGATGCCGCCGCGGCGGGGGAACAGTATGAAGAGCTTACGTTTGAGGTCAACGAGGAGCTCCTGCGCGAGGAAAGCTCGATCGGCAGTCTCGGGGTGTCGTATCGGGTTCCTGAAGGCTGGGTTGAGCTCGACGACGAGCAGCTGGAGCTGTTCGGTGCTCAGGTGTACCCGCTTCTGCATGGCGACAATGGGGAGAGCCTGCTGCGCCTTCACTTGGACCCTACAAGTGGCGCCCTCTATGTGCTGAGCTCGCTTGATGTCGTCGCGGAAGAGACGGCCGAAGCGGCCCTGGAACGTCACGAAGCGTCCGGCTATGATCCTGAGTATACCGTGTTTCGCAAAGACGATTTCGTGGTCCGCCAGATCTTGTTCCAGGCGGGAAACACCGTGGTGTTTCGCCTTTTCTTTGCAGCCGACGGCCTCGAGCACGATTTCGAGGCCAGTTTCCTGATTCCCCGGGGAAACTACGAGGCGATCGCGCGCGTCATAGAGTCAGCGATCGGGGCCATTCAGGTCGGGTAGCGCCGCGGCACAGAGTCGCGCTAACCGCAGCCTCGGCAGGCTTGGGAACTCTTGTCGTCGGCGGCGCCGAATGGAGGAGCGCGCCTACCGCACCTGTCCGGATCACCGGAACAAGCTCACCGGAAGTTGTAGTGTTTCTTCACCGGCTCCTTGATATCCCATACGCAGGATAATCCCGCAGGAAAGGTGACAAAATCGCCGGCCTTGATCTCCACCGCACCGCCGCTGCTTTCGACGATCACTCGCCCTTCGAGAATCAGGCACTCTTCGGTTTGGTCGTAGTGCCAGTCGAAGCGGCTGACCTCTTTTTCCCAGATCGGCCAGGAGCCGATTCCGCGGTCTTCGATTTCGTCCTGGGTAAGCTGCTCGATTCTGATTGTCATCTGCACCTCCAGTCGCTCGTTGCGAAGTGACTGCCTGTCTGCCGTGCGCCGTGCTGGGCGCCAACGGCTGGTTCTGCAATCGGTATCGGTTCGTATATGCTACCCTACAGTACGAGGTGCGCTCAAGGCTCGGGCGTCGTCGGGAGCGATCCGGGGTTTATTTTGCTTGTTGAAATATTTTCAGTTGAAACGACTGATTCTTCTTAGTATAGTAAGGTTCAGACCGTGGCGCGGAGCTTGCCGCGCATTATGCAGATGCACAAGGATAGGGAGAGTATAACAGCTTATGAGTACCTTACGTAAACCAAACATATCTCGACTGCAGGACGCGATGCGCGAGCGCATCGTCATACTCGATGGTGCGATGGGTACCATGATACAGGGCCATGGGCTCGATGAAGCCGATTACCGCGGGACGCGTTTCCAAAGCTACCCGCAGTTTGAGGCGGAGGACGCGGAGGCGGCGCGACCTTGGCTCGAGAAAAACCCGGTCAAGCCCGACGCGAATCTGGGCGGGAACAACGATATCCTGAATATCACCAAACCGGACCTCATTGCCGAGATCCACCACGCCTTTCTCGATGCCGGCGCAGATATCATCGCGACGAATACCTTCAACTCCACCACAATTTCCCAGGCCGACTATCATACCGAGTTCGCGGCCCGTGAGCTCAACCGGGCGGGCGCGGAGCTTGCCCGCAGAGTAGCCGACGAAAAGACCGCCGAAACGCCGGACCGGCCGCGGTTTGTAGCGGGTGTGCTCGGACCGACGAATCGCACCCTTTCGATCTCGCCGGATGTAAACGACCCCGGCTACCGCAACATAACCTTCGAAGAGCTCTCGGCCGCATACCGTGAGGCAGCTGAAGGATTGATCGAGGGCGGGGCGGACCTGCTACTCATTGAGACGATCTTCGACACGCTCAATGCGAAGGCGGTGATCTACGCGCTGAAGAAGCTGTTTGCCGACATCGGGACTGAGTACCCGATTATGATTTCCGGGACCATCACCGACCGGAGCGGGCGCACGCTCTCCGGCCAGACCGCCGAAGCATTCCTATACTCGGTGCAGCATGCGCGACCGTTTAGCGTGGGGCTGAACTGCGCGCTGGGAGCTGATGACCTGCACGAGCATATTTCGGCCCTTTCGGAGCGAGCCGCATACCCGATCTCGACGCACCCGAACGCGGGGCTTCCCAACGAGTTGGGCGAGTACGATCACAGCCCCGAATACATGGCAAAGGTGCTCGGCGGGTTCGCCGAGGAAGGGCTTCTGAACATCGTGGGCGGCTGCTGCGGCACCACCCCTGAGCACCTCGCCGCGATTGCGGCTGCCGTGGAGGGACATGCCCCCCGTACGGTGCCCGAACCGGACCACGTTACCGTGTTCAGCGGGCTTGAGCCGGTGAGGATGACCGAGGATCTGAGGTTCATGAACATCGGTGAGCGCACGAACGTTGCCGGCTCACGTAAGT
>PUPD01000021.1 GCA_003552985.1 Spirochaetaceae bacterium | reverse complement strand
TCATACTCGAAGTTCACGTATACCCGCACCGGGTAGGTGTCCCCGTCGCGGGTGGTGAGATCTCCGCTTGAGATGATGTCCTCGATGCGCCAGCGCCATTCGATGACGGGGTTGTCGTATACGTTGAAGGTTCGGGTGTGGATGATTCCGCTGCCACCGTCGTCCGACTTGATAAACAGCAGGGATCTGCCATCCTCTTGCACAGTGGAGTATGAGCTCGGCCGATCGATATCGCGAAACTCGAGATCCTCCCAGGCGTCTAATGACGCGAACTCTTCATACACTACCGCCTCTTCAGCTGCGGCGCCGACCGGCGCCGTGAGCACAACTGCCAGTAACAACAATACTGTTCGTCCGGCTGTTCTCATAGCTCGCTCCTCATACTGGGGCCCTGTACCAGAGTTCGAGACGCTCGCACTCTGGTTGAGTAATAGTTGTAGCTGCAAGTAAAAGCCTTTGTCAAGGCGGTTCGAGACGCGACGAGAACTCCTCCAGACACGTGTCTCCCGGCGTTTTCACCGGGGCGCGCCCGCTCCGGCGGAGTCGCCAAGACTTCCCGGGCATGGTCGTACGGCAGCGGGCCAGACCGGCGCAGATTGAGCGAGCGCTCGATTTCTGCTATCTTAACGCTCAGTTTGTATGAAAGATTCGCAGCACAGCTTTGCAGTCATCGAGGGTTGGCTTTCGATTGGAGTCAACGTCCTGTTAGCGGTCGCCAAGTTCTGGGCGGGGGCGGTTAGTGGGTCGCTTGCGATCGTGGCCGACGGGTGGCACACCTTGTCGGATTCGCTTTCGTCGCTCGTGCTGCTGATTGGAGCACGCAAAGCAGCCAAACCGGCCGACCAGGAACATCCGTTCGGACATGGGCGCGCCGACCTGGTGGCCGCAATCATCATCGGTGTCCTGCTCGGCATGGTCGGGATCAACTATCTGATCGAGGCGGTCGAAGGGCTACAGGTCAGCCGCAGCGCAGAGTTCGGCGCAATCGCGATCGCGGTGACGGCTGCTTCGGTGGTGATCAAGGAGCTGCTCGCGCAGTTCGCGTTCTGGGGCTGCCGCCGGGGACGGGGTGAGTCACGCTCATTGAACGCGGAGGGATGGCACCATCGCGGCGATGCCATCACCTCGGCGCTCATTCTGCTCGGAATCGTGTTCGCCCGCCGCTTCTGGTGGTTGGACGGCGTTTTGGCGGTGCTGGTAGCGCTGCTCCTTCTGCGGGTTGGTTACCGGATTATCCGTGACAGCGCTTTTCCGCTCCTCGGGGAGCCGCCGAGCGACCGCACCGTGCGGCGGATGCGGGAGATCGCTTCGCGCATCAGCCCGGGAATCGGGCATCTGCACCATGTGCACGTTCATCGCTATGGGGATCACACTGAGCTCACCTGCCACGTACGGATGGACGGCGACATGACCGTGGATGAGGCGCACGGCGTGGTCGCCTCGTTCGAGGGTGCGCTGCGCGAGGAACTCGGCGTTGAGCCGACGGTGCATGTGGACCCCAAGCGCGGTACGCCGGAGGAGAAGAAACCGTGACCGGAGCGGTGCGGCCTCGTGCCCGATACGCCATGAGCGGGGAGTCACTCTGCTCGGTCATCGCTTCTGAAACGTGAGCTCGATCTCGTACGGATGAGCCACGCCCGTGTATTGGGCTCCGTCCCGCTCAACGCTCCGATTGGTCGGGTCGTAGAAGATATCGCGGTCTTCGTTTTGCTCGATTGCGTGATCGCTGCGCAGTTGCACCGTCGACTCAATCTCAACCGGGCTGTCTCGGTCAAACGCAATATCGGTGAAGAATGTTTCGTCGTACATCTGGATGCGAAGCGTGGAGGCGGTATTCTGCAGCGGTTCGCGAAACGGCACGAAGAACCGATAAACGATGCGATGGTCACGGAAGAAGGCGTCGAACTCCCTGACTTCTTCGACCGGCTTACGGCCGCTGTCGGTGACGATATAAGTGAAATAATCGTAGTGGCGCAGATTCTGAAACGCGCCTTCACGAATCGCGCGCACGTGTTCGGCGGTCAGGTCACCGTTGCGGGGGATCCCGAAATCGAGCACCAGCATGCCGGTGAACATCTCGTCGAACGCCCATTGCACCCAGAAGCCTTCGAGCTCGCTGTCGTTGAACTGAAAGGTCACCTTTGCGTCGATAAACACGTGCGGATGCGCTTCGAGCACCGTCGGCGCCGCGAGAGTGAAGACAAGACTAATCAGTAGGGCTCGCCATCGTATCCGCATACGTCCCTCCACACTACACCACATAGAAGGTTGATACAACGATTATCGGCAATACGGTGAAACTCGACAACCATCGCCCATACCCATATGATGGACATCACTATGAAACCGAAACCCGTAACAGTGCTGGACAATGTCTGGATCGAGCTCTCCGACGGTTGCCGTCTTGCGGCCAAGATCTGGTTGCCGGCGGACGCCGAGGAAAACCCGGTGCCCGCGGTGCTCGAGTATATACCGTATCGAAAGCGCGACTTCAAGGCGGTGCGCGACAGCGAGATTCACGGCTATTTCGCCGCTCACGGCTATGCCGGCGTACGCGTGGATCTGCGCGGCAGCGGCGACTCGGAGGGAGTGCTGCGCGACGAATACCTGCAGGGGGAGCTCGATGACGGCGTCGAGCTCCTGCGTTGGATCGCGGCCCAACCGTGGTGCGACGGCAACATTGGGATGTTCGGCCTTTCGTGGGGCGGGTTCAACGGTCTGCAGATCGCGGCGATGCAGCCTCCGGAGCTCAAGGCGGTGATCACGGTCTGCTCCTCCGACGACCGATACGCCGACGACATCCATTATATGGGCGGGTGCCTCCTGACCGACAATCTTTCCTGGGCCTCGACGATGTTCGCCTATAACTCCTGCCCGCCCGATCCGGAAGTGGTGGGCGAGCGCTGGCGCGAGATGTGGCTCGAGCGGCTGGAAGGAAGCGGATTGTGGCTCGAGACCTGGCTTCGCCATCAGCGGCGGGACGCGTACTGGCGGCACGGTTCGGTGTGTGAAGACTACAAAAGCATCCGTTGCCCGGTTTTCGCCGTAAGCGGCTGGGCCGACGGATACAGCAACACTGTGTTCCACCTCCTGGAGAACCTCGAGGTGCCGCGTTGGGGGCTGATCGGGGCCTGGGGTCACAAGTATCCGCATATGGGCGGTCCCGGCCCGGCGATCGGCTTCTTGCAGGAGTCGATCCGATGGTGGGACCAGTGGCTGAAGGGGCTCGACCGAGGGGTGACCGAGGAGCCCATGCTTCGCGCCTGGATACAGGACACGTTTTCACCTATTGTGGCTGCTCGGCCGGGCAGTTGGGTTTCCGAGCTCAGTTGGCCGAGCCCACGAATCGTCGCCGAAACCTTTGCGCTCACCGCTGAGGGACTGGACCCGTGTGTGCCGGTGAACGAGGGCGCGTCTGAGGAGAGTGGGCTGTGCGATGAGCAGGGCGGCGCGGAGGTCAACGGCTCCCCGCGCGGGGCGAACGCCGCAGCGCCTCCCGAGCCGGCGTTCACGGTGCGCAGCCCCTTGAGTGTCGGGCTGTTCGCCGGCAAGTGGTGCTCCTATGCTGAGGTCACCGACCTGCCGAGCGATCAGCGAGAGGAAGACGGCGGGGCGTTGGTATTCGACAGCCGACCGCTTAGCGAACCGCTCGAGATCCTCGGGTGTCCGGAGGCTGAGCTCACGCTCTCAGCGGACAAGCATATCGCCCAGGTCGCGGTACGGCTCTCGGATGTTGGTGTCGACAACACCGTAACGCGGGTGACGTACGGCCTCCTCAATCTTACCCACCGAGATTCCGACGAAAACCCCGAGGAGCTTGAACCGGGAAAGCGCTACACGGTGCGGGTCAAGCTCAACTATATCGCGCAGCGGTTCCCGGCCGGGCACCGGCTGCGCGTTGCGATCTCGAGCTCGTACTGGCCGCTGGCGTGGCCTGCTCCGGAACCCGCTCAGCTCACGATCTACCCGAACCGCAGCCGGATCACCATTCCGCGCCGCCCGCCGGCCGAGCATGACAAGCAGCTTCGTCGGTTCGACCCACCTGAAACCGCCGAGCCGATCTCCACCACATTGCTTGCGCCTGCGCATCGCGAGTGGAAGGTCATCCATAACCTCGCGTCCAACGAGGTCACACTCGACGTCGTCAACAATGACGCCACTTACCGACTCGATGATATCAATCTTTCGATCGGCAAAGATGTTGATGAGCGCTTCATTTACCGGAGCAACCGCTACGATACCTTACGTGCGGAAGTCGTCGCTAGGCGGAGTTTTCAACGTGACACCTGGAGCCTACAGACGATTACCCGAACGGTGCTGAGCTCGACTCGCACGCATTTTCGCATTCGCGCGACGCTCGACGCGTACGACGGTGATGCGCGGATCCTTGCGAAGAGCTGGGACGAAACTATTCCCAGAGACTTGCTGTAGCATATATTGCCGATGTTTAGGAGAGAAGATGAGCAAGAAGCAGATTTTCATCGTCGGCCTTGACGAGTTCAACCGCAAGAAGCTCGAGCGTCTGCCGCACGCGGAGTGGTGTGAGTTCCACGCCGCGCTTGATTTCAGCGATATCCGCGACGTTGACCGCTACGACATGGCAGCGCTAATCGAAAAAGGAACACAGCGCATCGAGGCGAGCCGAGTCAAGCCGGACGCAATCGTCGCCTACTACGACTTTCCGGCGACCGACCTGGTCCCAATTCTGTCGGAACGCTTCGGTACCCGCGCCCCAACGCTCGAAGCGGTGCTGAAGTGCGAGCACAAGTACTGGAGCCGGATCATACAGCAGCGTGTGATCGAGGACTGCATACCGCAGTTCTTCTCGTTCGACCCGTTCGATGCCGAAGCGTTCGACAAAATTCCGCTTATACCCCCGTTCTGGATCAAGCCGATCAAGTCGTTTCGGTCGTTTCTGGCTTACCGCATCAACGACGTCGATGAGTTCCAACAGGTGGTTCCGGAGATCCGTGAGAACATCCATTACATGAACGAGCCGTTTAACTACTTGTTCGAGGCCTATCCGTTGCCGGCCGAGATCGGACAGATGCGCGACACCTGTATTGCCGAGAGCGTGCTTTCCGGCAGTATGTGTACGGTTGAAGGCTACGTGTTTGACGGCGCGGTTGTGGTGTACGGGGTGGTGGATTCGGTTAGGGAGCAGGACCGCTCATCGTTTGCCCGCTATGAGTATCCGTCCGGGCTGCCGCAGGAGGTGCAGTTCCGAATGGCCGATGTAGCCCGCCGGGCGATTACCGAGATTGGGCTCGACAACTCGCCGTTCAACATTGAGTTCTTCTGGGATCAGACCTACAACTACGTGACGCTGCTTGAGATCAACCCACGGATCTCACAAGCGCATACCGACCTGTTCGAGAAGGTGCACGGGATATCACACCATGCGATTATGCTCGATGTTGCGCTTGGGCGTAAGCCGAAGCCGCTGGAGTACACCGGTGAGTTCGCGCGGGCGGCCAACTTCATGTTGCGCACCTATGAGGATGGATTGGTCAAAGCCGTTCCCACCGACGAACAGCTGCAGCGAGCCGCGACCGAGATCCCGGGCGCGATCGTCAAGCTGCGCGTAAAACCGGGGCAGCGGCTTTCTGAGCTGAGCGGCCAGGACAGCTACAGTTACGAGCTTGCCAACATCTACATCGGCGGTAGAGACCAACTCGAGCTTCTCGGAAAGTATCACCGCTGTCTCGAGATGTTGCGCTTTGATATCGAGCGTACCGGGCTGAGCATGGTGTGAGCAGCACCATGAATTGAGCCGTGCTGCGGCACGGTCAGCGCGGTTCGCCGGCCGGGATAACGTACAACGGTTGGTGTCCCGACTTCAGATCGAGGATACGGGCAACCTCGTCGTCGACAAACGCTCCCACCATGGTAGTCCCGAGATCGCGGGTGACCGCCTGCAGTGCAATGTTCTGCCCGACATGACCGGCCTCGAGGATGGTGTAGCGCTCGGCGCGCGGTCCGTAGCGGCGTTCCAGCCGCTCGGGGACGCCCACCACGACGAACACCACCGGCGCTTCCGCGATCCAACGCTGCCCGAGAGCGGCGCCGGCGAGCTCTTCGCGCAGGTCGCCGTCCAGTTCCCGTTTGAGCTCGTGGGGTTCCGGAAGGTAACGGTAGATCCCCGCGTCGATCCCTCCCACATTCCCGGCCGCTACGTACAGCTCGAGGGGGTACAGCGCGCCCGCCGACGGTGCCGTGCGAAACCCGCGCTGTTGGTCGCTCACGCCTTGCCCCGCCCAGCACAGCTGGCTGAGCGTTTCAAGACTCATGGTGGCGTCGACAAAGCTCCGTACCGAACGCCGCGCCGCAACTGCGGCCTCTAGACTGACCTCTCCATCGAGCTCCGGTTCCGGCAAGCTCATGCCCGACTCCTCCGCCTGCGGGCCGGCGGGCGTCAGCGCCGCGCCGGCAGTGAACAACACCGCGATCAGAACCGCGGCACGTATGAGCGGATTCATTGTTTCCTCCCTCAACACTCCTGTTGTTGGTGGCGTTGAACTTCAGGAGCCGACCTGCAGCTGCCGTATGGGCTCTTGGTGATCCAGTTGTCGACCGGCTCGCGACGCTGTATCGCGCGCCAGACGTCCTCGAAACGCAGCGGCATGTGCGTGATCTGGGCGCCGGTGGCGTTTTGCAACGCGTTACCGAGGGCGGCGGCGACAGCGATCATCGAATGCTCGCCGACACCGCGTGCTCCGTACGGCCCGTCGATCTGCGGAGTTTCCACGCTGATGGACTCCACCTCCAGCGGCAGGTCCTTAGCGGTCGGGATCTTGTTATCGGTGAACGACGGATTGAGCAGGTGGCCTTCCTGATCGTATATGTACCCTTCGCAGGTCGCGGTGCCGAGTCCCTGCAGCATTCCACCGATGGCCTGCCCGCGCACTGCGTCCGGGTTGATGACTTTGCCGACGTCGAACACCGAGGCGACCTTCAGCACGTTGTATTCGCCGGTGTGCTCGTCGACCTCCACGATCATTCCATGGGCCCCGTAGGTCCAGTCGAGCGCCGGCAACCCCTGCCCGGTATCCTTATCCAGGTGGGTGAGCCCCTGTGCGATGTAGCGGCCCACGCCGATCAGCGGTCCGCCGATCGAGTTCCCATTGGGATAGCAGTAGCCGATCGCGAGCTGGCGAAAGGTAACCGAGGACTCGGGATGGTGCCGTATGAAGATCTTTTCGGCGTCATGGTCGAGGTCCACGACCTGGCAGCGCAGCGCCTGAGCGGCGATCTCGTAGGCGTTCTTCAACAAATCCTCGGCGGCGAGAATCGCGGCGTTTCCGCTGAGGAGCAGGCCCTTGGAGGCGACCGTCTGCCAGTCATACGGGTCATGGTCGGTGTCCGACTCGAACGCAATCTTCACCTTTTGGATTGGGAAACCGAGCCGTTCGGCGATCATCTGCGCGATGGAAGTGTAGGTTCCCTGGCCGTAATCGGTAAGGCTAAGCGTTGCCGTCACGGTCGAGTCCTCGTTCATGCGCAGGATCACCGCGGTTGCGGTGAACGGCGGCATCGCCGGCGCCTTGTGCAGACCGACGACCGCTTTGCCGATCTTCATGCCGGTCTTCTCCTGGCGTGCCTTCTCGGCTTCGGTGAGAGTCCCGTAGCCTACTGCGCTCTCGGCGGCCTCAAGACACTTGAGAATGCTGCCGGTGTTGGCCCTGATCTTCTCACCGGTCAGGCTGGTAGAGCCCTCGCGCAGGGCGTTGCGCTTGCGGAACTCAAGCGGGTCCATCCCGATAGCCCTAGCGATGAGGTCCATGTGACGTTCGAGTCCCCAGTGGAACTCCACATGGCCGAAGCCGCGATAGGCGGTGCCGAACGGCTTGTTCGTGTAGATGGTGTATGCGTCCACCTGTGCGTTGGGAATCTCGTAGGGACCGCCGGCCGAGTAGCCCGAGGCACGGGTCACGTTGACTGCGTAGTCGGCGTACGCACCGGAGTCCCAGTACATCGTCATCTTCTGGCCGAGGATCTTGCCGTCTTTCGAGACGCCGGTCTTGATGCGATAGGTCAGTTGGCTGCGGCAGGGCAGGAGGCTGAACTCCTGCTCGCGGGTAGCGGTCAGCTTAACCGGTGCTCCGCCGGCTTTCTTAGAGAGCACCGCCACCAGCGGCTCGATTCCGATGCCGGCCTTACCGCCAAACCCTCCGCCGACGTGCGGTACGATGACCCGAACATTGCGGTGCGGCAGGCGAAACGCGGTACAGAACAGGTTGCGGAGCGTAAACGGCGACTGCGCCGAGGACCAGATCGTCACCTCGTCGTCATAGCCCCACTTCACGATCGCGACATGGGTCTCCATCGGCACGTGCTGCACCGACGGGTTGGTATACTCGCGCTCGATCGTCCACTCGGCTTCTTCAAAAGCCTTCTCAACGTCGCCTTTGCGCAGCTTGGTGTGGTTGGCGATATTGGTGCCCGGTTTGGGAGTGAAGGCAGCCTCCATGTAGTCGTACTCGCCGAGGTTCGGATGCACCAGCGGGGCGTCGTCCTTGAGCGCGTCGAGCGGGTGGAGTACCGGCTTGAGCACCTCGTACTCCACGTCGATGAGGTCCACCGCCTTTTGGGCGATCTCGATGCTGTCGGCCGCAACCGCGGCCACCGCTTCACCGTAATGTCTGACCTCGTTCCTGGCGAGGATCGCCTTGTCGACGACGTACAGTCCAACGCGGTAATCGAGCTCCTCGCCGATCACGACGGCTCGGACGCCGGGGAGCTTGCGTGCCTTCTCGGTATTGATGCTCACGATGCGTGCTCGGGCGTGCGGGCTGGTCTTCACCCGGGCGTACAGCATGCCCGAGAGAACCATATCGCTCACGTAGGTTGCCTGCCCGGTCAGCTTCTCTTTGGCATCGATTCGCGGTGTGCGTTTTCCGACGTAGCGCAGCTCGGCTGCGGGTATCTGCTCAAGCATGCTTGATCTCCCCTTTCTCTTCCAGTTGGCCGGTTGCGTCCAGCACGGCTTCAATGATCTGCTCGTAACCGGTGCAGCGGCAGAAGTTGCCTTCGATCCCTTCGATGATCTGCTCGCGGGAGGGCTTTGGATAGCGTTGCAGCAGATCCTTGATGGTCATCAGCATGCCGGGCGTACAGAACCCGCACTGGACTGCGTGATGGCGGTCGAACGCTTCCTGAACCGGTGAGAGCCTTCCGGACTTGGATTCACCCTCGACGGTTTCAATCTCTGTCCCGTCGGCCTCGACGGCGAGCACGAGGCACGCGTTGATCGGCACGCCGTTCATGATGATCGTACAGGCGCCGCATTCTCCGGCCCCGCAGCCTTCCTTGGTTCCGGTAAGCCCTATCTCCTCGCGCAGAACGTGCAACAGCGTGCGATGCTCGTGGATCTCACGCTCGTATAGGTCTCCGTTTATCGTAAACTGAACTCGCTTCATGCTCCTACCTCTTTCATCAGACGCTCGATGTACACTCCGACCATAAACGCCCGGTATTCCTTCGTGCAGCGCACGTCATCGATGGGACTGATCGCTTTGGCTGCCGCTTTCTGCACTTCCTCAACCGGTGTACCGGCGGCAAAATCCGGCAACAGCAGCGGCGTCGGAGCTGCGGAGTTGATTCCAATTCTAAAGCTGCCGTTATGCTTCACAAGCGCTACCGCAACCACTCCCAGATCGTGGCCCTTGATGCGCTTGAGCTTCTGGTAGCCTGCCTGTGCTCCGGCGTAGGTCGGCGGAACGAAGATCTCCTTGACGATCTCGGTGGGGGCGAGCACGGTTGTCTTTACCCCGGTGATGAACTCGCGGAGTGCAACCCTGCGCGTGCTGTTTTGAGAAACGATCACTACCTCGGCCTCGAGGCAGAGCAACGGAGAGCTCATATCGCCGCACGGGGAAGCGGTAACGATATTCCCCACCGGCGTTGCGCGATGGCGCAGCTGGTGGGTGGCGAGCTCAGCGCCCGCGGCGTACAGCACCGCGAACGATTCGGCTATCGGCTCGTACTCCAGGAGCTCGTTAACAGTTACGCACGCGCCGATGTGGAGTCCATCTTCGGGATCGTAAGAAAGCGCTTTCAGCTCAGGGATCTTCTTGATATCTATCACGTACTCGGGCCGGGAGAGCCCCGCCCGGATATTGACGAGCAGATCGGTTCCACCCGAAAGAACCGCGGCCTTCTCGCCGTATTCGGAGAGCAGCGCCAACGCCTCATCGAGCGAGCCGGGGGCGTGATACGAAAACTCGTGTGTCATTGTGTTGTCACCTTCCTCACCTTGCGTATAACACGTAACGGAACGCTTTGCCCTATACAACCTGCGTTTGGGCTAGCGATTGTCGTGCTGTTACGAGTGGAATCGTGTTTCCATTTAAGTACGCTTTCCGGCTGCTGTCAAGAAATCCGGAGCGGTGCTACAATCGTCTGGACGGGATTCTTCCCGGGAAACCGGAGATAGCGAGGATATGGAATGAAAAACAGCAGTGCTGCGGTCGAAGCTGAGAACATGGCCGTTATCGCCCTGGGGGGCAACTCGATTATCGACAAGGGGCAGAAGGGGACCTTTACCGAGCAGTTTGCGAATACCCGCCGCTCGATGAAGCCTGTGGTGGAACTGCTGAAGCGCGGGTACAACTTTCTTCTCACGCACGGCAACGGCCCGCAGGTTGGAAACCTTATGCTGCAGAGCGACCGGGCGCGCGACGAGGTCCCCGAGATTCCGCTTGGGATAGCTGATGCCATGACCTGCGGTTCGATGGGCTATATGATCGAACAGTGCCTATACGACGTGATGGTGCGTGAGAACATATGGCGGAACGTCGTGACTATCCCCGCCCAGGTGATTGTCGATCGCCACGACCCGGCTATGGAGCATCCCACCAAGCCGATCGGGCCGTTTTATACCCAGGAGCAGGCTGAAGCGCTCTCCAAAGAGAAAGGCTGGCTGATCAAGCCGGACTCGAACCGGGGGTACCGTCGCTATGTGGCCTCGCCGTACCCGATCGACATCGTTGAGAAAGATGCGATCAACCTGCTTCTTCGCCAGCGCTATGTGCTGATAACCGGAGGCGGCGGGGGCATTCCGGTATACTACGAGGAAGACGGCACGATCGAAGGACTCGACTGTGTCATCGACAAAGACATCGCGAGCATGAAGCTCGCGATCGCGGTCGGCGCGCGCACGCTAATCATCATAACCGGTGTACCGCAGGTGGCACTGAAGTTCGGAACACCCGAGCAACAGGACCTCTCGCGAATAACGCTCGCTCAGGCGCGCCACTACTACCAGCAGGGAGAGTTCGCGCCGGGCTCAATGGGGCCCAAGATGATGGCTGCCATCGAGTTCGTGCAGGCGAACCCGAAAAATCAGGTGATCATTACCGATGTAGAGAACCTAGTACCGGCGATGGAGGGGCGTGGCGGAACCAGGGTCGTCGCCTACTGAGGATGGCCCCGCAGAGCCGAAACATCAGCATCGGCCTGCCGGGCGAAAACGTCAGCGCGGGCCTACCGCTTTGCGGATCGCGCGTTCAATGGTTTCGTAACCGGTGCAACGGCAGAGGTTGCTTTCCAGCCATTCGCGCTGTACTGCGGTATCGCCTGCGGTCTCGTGCTGCAGCAGAGCGTGGGCGTTCACCACAAAGCCCGGGGTACAGTAGCCGCACTGAAAGGCATACTCCTCGGCAAATGCTCGCTGGACCGGGGTATCGCGCAGTCCCTCGATCGTCGTGATACTGCGATCGTCCACGTCGACTGCGAGCGTGTAGCAGGACTTCGCCGGCCGTCCGTCCAGGAGCACGGTACATGCGCCGCAATCACCGTTCTCACAACCGAGCTTGGTGCCGGTGAAGCCCAGGCGGTCGCGCAGCACCTGCAGTAACGTGTCGCCGGGGTCGAGATGGACCTGGTATTGCTCTCCGTTGACCTCGAGCCGGACCTCGGTGTAGCCGTCGTAGCGTTTCACTGCCGCCCTCCGTGTAAGGCCTGTATGCCGTCTGCAATCGCCTGCGTCAGCAGCGCCCGCCGGTAAGCCGCCGAGGCGCGCATATCGGTCACAACCGTCCGCGGCAGAGCCGCTACAGCCTGTTCCGCCGCAGTTGCCTCAATCGTGCGGTAATCGCCGGCGCTGCCGGCGGGCGCATCGCTGCCGAGCCCCGCAGCGCCTTGGCTCGCGGCGCCCTGGCTCGCAGCGCCCTGGCGCATCGCGTCGCCGCCGGCGAGGGCCGCGTTGAGCGCCTGCTCGGCCGCCGCCGAGCGGATGGGGTAGGCGAAAACCCCGCTCACTGCGAATCGCAGACCGCCTTCAAAGCGCGCCATGCACACTGTCACGAGCGGGTAATCAACGCGGGAATCGCGGGTGCGGCGGCGGTAGAAGGTAGCACGCTCACGAGCGTCCGTAGGCAGCGCAAAGCGGAGCGCAAGCTCGCCCGGACCAAGCTGCAGCCGCTTGTCGAACACATCGCGGAGCGCGACGGTGCGGCTGCCTTTAGGACCGACCAGCTCCGTTGTTCCATCGAACACCAGGAACGGCAGAACGGCTTCGCGATACGGGAGGTTCCCGGCGATGTTGCCGCCGAGCGTGATCGAGTTGCGCACGGTATGGTCGGCGACCGCGCGCGCTGCCTCGCCGAGGAGCCGGGGCTCATCGTGCTCGACGAGCTCATTCAGGGTCAACCCGGCTCCGAACCATAGCTCGCCGTCGTTGTCCTCGACGAGGCGAGTTTCGGGGATTCGCTTGATGTCGATCAGGGTTTGAGCGGTCAGCTTCCGGTCCCGTGCCATCGTTACGATCTCAGTGCCGCCGGCGAAATAGCACGGCTGCTCGCCGGCCTCAGAAGCTGCCTGGAACGCCTGTACCGCCTCCTCGGCCGTCTCGGCCCGCAGATAGCGGACGTGATACGGAATCACCCCGCACCTCCTTCGCTGTCGTTCGCTTTGCCGGCACTCGTGCTGCGGTTGCCGGCGTTGGGGGCGCCGGTGTTGCTGTCGCTCGCGTTGCTGTCGCTCGTGGGGTGCATCGCGGCCCAGAGCGTCTCCGGGGTTATCGGGAGCTCGTTCAGCTGCACTCCCACCGCTCGTGAGAACGCCGCCGATAGCGCTCCCGGCATCCCAATGATCCCTTGCTCGCCCAAACCGCGTGCACCGAACGGCCCGTCGCGCTGCGGAGTCTCTACGAACTCGACGACGTACTCCGGATGCTCCCCGTAACGCAGGAGCTTGTAATCGCGGAGCTTGTTGTTGAGCACGCGCTCGCGCGAGTCAAACGCAAAAGCTTCGCGGGTGGTGTAGCCGATACCCATCGCCATCGCGCCCACGATCTGGC
>PUPD01000159.1 GCA_003552985.1 Spirochaetaceae bacterium | reverse complement strand
GCGCACCGAAGCGGTGTGCCAGGAGGTGCTGGAGAAGAAGAAGATGAAGGTCAAGTACCTCATCGGGACGATGATCGAGATCCCGCGCGCGTCACTGCTTGCAGATCAGATCGCTGAGCACGCTGACTTCTTCTCATTCGGCACCAATGATCTTACGCAGCTGACCTACGGGTTTTCGCGTGACGACGTCGGGTCCTTCCTACCTTACTATGTTGATCACGGGATTCTCCCGCAGGATCCGTTCGCAGTCCTGGACCGGGACGGCGTCGGCCAGCTCGTCAAGATCGGTACTGAGCGTGGTCGTTCGGGAAACCCCGACCTGAAGGTCGGTATCTGCGGTGAGCACGGTGGTGAACCCTCCTCGGTAGAGTTCTGCTATCGGGTGGGAATGAACTACGTTTCGTGTTCGCCGTTCCGGGTCCCGATCGCACGTCTGGCTGCTGCTCAGGCTGTGGTGCGCAACCGCGTCAAGTAGGGTCTCGGGCAAAAGGGCCGGGCGGGGCCGTAGGTCTGCCTGCGCAAGCCCTTGTGACGCAGCCTAGAGAAGCTATACAACGAAAGCAGAGCCGGCTCTCCTGAAGGGCCGGCCCTTTTTTGGTGCGCCCGGCAGGGCGCAACACGTTTCCGCCCCAAGAGCTGGGCGAACTTGGGGAATACTCATACTCAGACTCTCCGGGAACCTCCGGAGCGTTCAAGCTCTAATCTACATGCTAAGTGCCATTCAGACATGGTGCGCTACAGGCAAGTTCTCCTCATCGTCGTCGTACTGCATGGGGAACTTGCTCGTATGATCGAAAGGGTTGCAGAATCCGTAGGGCATGTTCCTGATCAACTGGTATTTGATTATGTAGTTGTTCTGCAACCACTTCCGACCGAACCGGGATACTACATTGAAGTAGAGCAACCATAGCTCCGCATTCGAAAGCTGCGCGCGCAAGATATTCATATAGCGAATCTTTTCCCGGCTGGTGAGAATTGTGCGGGTATCCACATACTTGATGAGATGGTACATGTTACTGAAATAACTGCTCAAGTTGGTCTGATTCGCCCGGCCGACATGTTCATGATCGTGTTGCAGGCGGGAATTCTTGGCGTTTATCAACAGGTCTACCAGTTCTTGGCTGCGGGGGTATCGGCGTAGCTTATCCTGTAGAAAGCCGCGGTTCTCCTCGTCCAATCCATAGTAGAACGCTATGCAGGCGATATCGATGATCTGGTCGTCGTGGAGTCCGACCTGCAGAGACGCACTGAGATCCCGCACGATCTTGAGCAGTCGCTCCAGATGAAGTTTGAACACGGTAAAGACGCGCTTTCCCGTGACCGCTTCGAAAGAAGCAGGGGCGCTGGCCCGGACGTGCTTGACTGTGAGAGACGCTATGTGCTGGAAGTGATAGTCAAGCATCTTATAGAAATTGCTCTCGAATGCTACTTTCGCGTTGGTCAGACTCTGATTCAAGAGTGTGGCAAGCAGGAAAAAGGAGACCACTACGCTGATGATCGTCCCGAGAAACCCCCCAATGAACTGCCCGTAATCGGCACCACTTTGCAGACCGGAAATGTCGGTTAGGGCCCGCCCCTGCGTAGAGAGGGCAAATGCGAGGAATAGGCTGATTCCGACGCTGGAAAAGGCGCCCCCGATTATCACAGCGGCGTAATACAGAGCTCTCTGCATGATTTACCTCACGATAGCGCCGTCAATGAATCCAACAGTCGAACAAAATCAATCCCGTCCTCCATGAGCTCGATCGCGCGGGTGACCCTTTTACGGTCCTCAATACGGATTCTCGCCGTATGGTTGCTGATGCTTTGCATCGCCGCAAACGTGTTGACCGGCGCATAGATTCTCGGCACGTCCACGTCATCCAAACACTCCTGCAGGAGAACAACCACCAGCCAAACCGGCTCGGCGGCTTTCTTCCATCAACATCCGATGAAGGTGACTGCTTGTCACACCTCGCCCGGGTCGACCATGGATCGTACCACGCCGCCCTGAGGCACGACCAATCAAAATCGTTTTTGTGTTGAATAAGTATCCATGATCTCCGCTTCCCCTCAGATCCTGTCTCGAGGTGGATGTCCTTGCCGGTCGCCGGCGGTTAGTCCAGTGGTTTCCGTAGAAAGTGCTCACGTCCAAGTGCCTGCTGCGGAACAGCGCGCACGAAAAAAGAGCCCTATACCGAAGCGGTATAGGGCTCGAACAATGGTGCCGCCGAACGGAATCGAACCGTTGACACGGGGATTTTCAGTCCCCTGCTCTACCGACTGAGCTACAGCGGCGCGTGTTGCTGCGATGGTTGTGCCACTTATAACCTATCTGTACGAACCTGTCAAGTGACCGCAGTTGACCATGGTTACCGAGGGAAGTTATTCTCGTTTCATGGACCTGAATAAACGGCGATTGCATGCGTACCGAAGCGTGCAGGGTCAGCGCAGGCAACCCGACGACGCCGATGCGGACCGCGAGGGCGAAGGTGACGATGAAGCGGCCGATCGGCGCGCTGCAGCCGGTGGGAGCTCGCCAGACAACTCGGCCCAGGGCCAAAACACGGAGCCGCGCAAGCGGCAGCAGGCTTCGGGGGACGGCGCCCCCGCTGCCGGTGAACTTGCTGCCGAGCAGCCCGAGGCTCGCGGCCGTGTTGTGTGGGAACAGGGCCAGGCGGAGCATGAGCATCATGCTCCGGGAAAGAAACACCGGTTTGGGCGCCTCGCTGAGCTTGTGGCCCGGCGCCTGCGGCGTCCGAGTGAGCCGGTTGCGGGTGATATGGCGCCGAGCCGATACGCCGAGCCTGGCACGGCAGGCGGCCCGGCGCACGAAGGCCGCGAAGGAAATAGCTCCGAGCCCGGTGGTGGCGAACGTAGCGGTCGTGCACAACAGGGGAGCCCTGTGAAGGGGGCTGCAGAACAGGGCGTATCCGGCTCAACACCGGGCGGGCTTGCCAAGACCACGGTTCCCCCTGATGCGAAACCTCTTGCGAGCGGGAAGCTGACAACCGGAAGGTCCACCTCGAGGGAGGCGGGCAAAACCGACCTGGTTGAGAAGGAGCCGATCGCGCGCCGGGTTGCCAAGATGCTCCTGGTGCTCGGCAAGGAGCAGGCGGCTGAGATTCTCCGCCACCTCTCGAGCGACGAGATCGAGCGCGTAACCGGCGAGATCTCCCGTATCAAGACGGTGCGGCGCGAGGAAGCACAGGAACTTGCGGGCGAGTTCGGTGCATTGATCAGGCGCACGCGTCTCGAGCCACAGGGAGGCAACGAAACTGCCGTTCAGTTCCTACGCAGCGCCTTCGGTGAGGAGCAGGCGCAGAAGATCTTTGCCCGCGCGGTCGGCAGACCGGCACGGAATTACTTCGACTTTCTCGAAGAACTTGAGCCAACGCAACTGATCGCACTGTTCAAGAACGAGGCTCCGGCGGTTACCAGCATCGTGCTTTCCTGGCTGTCGCCGCCTACCGCATCTAAGGTGCTGCAGGCAATGCCGTTGGAGGGGCAACGTGAGGTGGTCAAGCGCCTCTCGCGGATGCAAAAGATTGATACTACGGTTTTACAGCAGATCGAAGAGGCGATCAAGGAGAAGATTCGGCGCCAGGGCCGGGTGGTTTCGCAGGACGTGGACGGCCAGGGCACAATTGCTGCGATCCTGCGACACATGGATGTCGCCTCCGGGGAAGAGATAATCGAGCGCTTCCGCAGCGATGATCCTGAGCTTGCCGAGGCGATAGAGCAGCAGTTGTTCACCATAGAGTCGGTGATGTATATTGAAGATGCGGATCTGCAACGGGTGTTGCGTGAGCTGTCCGATACCGAGTTGGCCTTGATACTGAAGGGCAAGCGTGAAGAGATCCGTACAACGCTGTTGAACAACCTGTCGGTGCGGCGACGCCGCATGGTTGCCGAAGAATACGAGCGACTCGGCCCGGTTCCGCGACGTGACGTGGATGAGGCGGTCGACAAGTTTGTGTCGCGACTGCGGGAGCTTGAAGCGGAGGGTAAGCTTCGCTTTATCGATCAGGACGACCTGGTCGATTAGGCCGGCCGGACGACGAGGGAGGAGATTGGATTGCCGTCACTCGGTATGGCGTACTTGTTTTGGGCAGCCTCGTTCTTTGGAATGGCAGGGTTGCATCGGTTTTATCTCGGAAAGTTTGGTAGCGGGCTGGTGTACTTCTTCACCTGGGGATTGTTCGGCTTCGGGACCCTGTATGATGCGCTTACGCTGCCGGAGCAAGTGCGGGAAGCACAGATCAGACAGCGCTTAGGCTACGGCTTCGGTGGGGCCGACCCGGACGCCGCGGTCTTTGAAGCCTTGCGTCAGGAACGACTGGGGCGCGCGGCGGGACGGCCGAGCAATCAACCGCCGACTATTGAACAGGTTATCCTCCGCACCGCCAAACGAAACGACGGTATCGCCACGCCCGCGACGGTTGCGCTCGAAGGCAACGTCACGACCGATCAGGCCAAGGCCCATCTAGAACGCCTCGCTGAGCGCGGTTTCTGTGAGTTGCGCGTGCGCAAGAGCGGCAGCATCGTGTACGTCTTCCCGGACCTGCGCGGCTCGGACAACGACGACGAGTTTGAGGAAATATGAGCGTGCGGGGCCACCCGCCGCACATGGCGGCAGGACGACTCCGTTGACCTTCACTCGGCGGCCGATTTGGCAGTGCGATTGACACGTGCAACCACGATTCGTAATATCTTGTTACCATGACAGCAGATGAACTCCGCAGGAAGTATATTCAGTTTTTCGAAGAGCACGACCACGTGCAGATCTCCGGCGCTTCATTGATTCCGGAGAACGATCCGACGGTGTTGTTCACCACCGCCGGAATGCATCCGCTGGTACCGTACCTGCTGGGGCAGGAGCATCCGGCCGGTAACCGCCTTGTTGACTATCAGAAGTGCATCCGCACCGGCGATATCGACGACGTCGGTGATTTTAGTCACCTGACGTTTTTTGAGATGCTTGGAAACTGGTCGCTCGGTGATTACTTCAAGGAAGAGGCGATCAAGATGAGCTACGAGTTCCTCACCTCACCGCAGTGGCTTGGAATCGGCCCTGAGAAGATATCGATTACGGTGTTCGAGGGCGACGAGGAAGTACCGCCCGATCGTGAATCTGCGGCCGTCTGGGAATCGCTCGGTATCCCACGCGAGCGCATCCATTATCTTCCGCGCTCGGACAACTGGTGGGGCCCGGCGGGCGCAACCGGCCCCTGTGGGCCGGATACCGAGATGTTCATCGACACCGGCGTTCCCGGGACGCCGGAGAGCCGTCCGGGTATATCTGACGGCAAGTATATGGAAGTCTGGAATGACGTCTTCATGGAGTACAACAAGAAGGCGGACGGCACCTACGTACAGCTGCAACGCAAGTGTGTGGATACCGGGATGGGGATCGAGCGAACGATCGCTATCCTGCAAGGGAAGAACTCGGTATACGAGACCGAGGTCTTCACCCCGATCATCGCCAAACTCGAGGAGTTGATCGCAAAGCGCTACGGCGAGGACGAAGACTGTGACCGGTCGATACGCATTGTCTCCGATCATGTGCGCACGGCAACCTTCATCCTTGGTGACGAAAAGGGGGTTAAGCCGTCGAACGTACAACAGGGCTATATTCTGCGGCGCCTTATCCGCCGAGCTGTACGGCACGGACGCAAACTCGGGCTTTCGGACCCGTTCCTGGGGCATCTCGCTTCGGTCGTGGTCGATATTTACTGCGACCCGTATCCGGTTTTGGTGGAGAAATACAACGTCATTATCGATGAGCTACACGCCGAAGAAGAGCGTTTTCTGCGAACGTTGCAGAAAGGCGAGCAGGAGTTTGCGAAGAAGCTGCCGGAGCTGCTTGAGCAGAAAGACCGCACCATTCCCGGTGAGGTTGCGTTCCGACTCTACGATACCTACGGGTTTCCGGTGGAGATCACCGAAGAGTTAGCACGCGAACATGGGTTGATCGTGGACCGTGAAGGGTTCGACAAGGCTTTTGAGGAGCATCAGCGACGCTCCAAAATGGACGAGACCAGCAGTTTTAAAGGCGGTCTGGCTGATCACACTGAGCTTACCACCCGGTTGCATACCGCCACTCATCTGCTGCATCAGGCCCTGCGCGATGTCCTCGGCGACCACGTGGCGCAGAAGGGGAGCAATATCACGCCGCAACGACTGCGATTCGACTTCGTGCATTCGGACAAGATGACACCCGAGCAGATCGAGGATGTGGAAAAGATAGTGAACGAGCAGATCCAACGAGACCTCCCGGTAACGGTCGATACCATGACCCTGGGCGAAGCGCGTGACAGCGGCGCAATTGCGCTGTTCGGTGATCGCTATGATGAGGTCGTTACAGTGTACTCCATTGGGGATTACTCACGGGAGGTGTGCGGCGGACCGCATGTTTCGAGCACCTGTGAGATCGGGGAGTTCAAGATCACCAAGGAGCAGTCGTCGTCGCAGGGTGTGCGGCGGATCAGAGCTGTAGTGCAATAGACCGCCGGCCGGCGGGCGACCGGGCTCATTCGGCGGCACGGTTTCGCAGCCGCTCGTACATGTCGTAGACATGCCGATTGCGAATCCCAAGTTTCTGAAACCGGCTGAGGACTTCGAGGGCTTTCTGTGGTTGGCCGAGCTTCACGTAGCAGTCGGCGATCTCGGTGGAGAGTCGGTGGTTCTTGGGATCTGACTTCACGAGCCCTTCGAGCGACTCGATCGCGTCGTGGAGCTTGCCTTGGGCCTTGTTGATCAGCGCCAGACCGAGTACGGCGTACACGTCGAACTCGATATTGAGCGCCTTCTTGTAGTACATAGCAGCCCTATCGTAGTCCTGCATGTTCCGATACGCATCGCCCGCTCGGGTAAGGATGACTTTGTTGTCGGGGTCGCGTTCAAGGATTCTGTTCCAGTACTGCAATGATTGGGTCTGTTGGTTCATCCCCCGGTAACAGTCGGCCATTCCGAACAGGGCATAGAAGTTGTACGGCTCGCGTTCAAGCGCAGCTTCGAAGTAGCGCAGCCCGTCGGCATAGGTCTTGAGTTTGCGATGGCAGTTTCCCAATGAGGTGAGCACGCGTATGTCGACGCTCTCACCGTGGAGCTGGTGGATGCGTTCCCAGTACGACTTCGCCTTCTCGAAATCCTTGAAGTCATAGTGCAGATGTCCCAGCCCGATCAGTGCGTAGGCGTTGTCGGGCTCTATCTGCAGCACCTTGAGATAAAGCTCCTGTGAGCGCTGTAGATTGCGGACTTTCCGATATGCGTCCGCAACCCGGGTCAGCACCGTGACGTTGCGGTCATCGTGCTCTAAGTATCGCTCCCAGACGTCGATCGCCTTGTGATAATGACGCAGCGACTTGTAACAGTCCGCGAGCCCAAAGAGTGCATAGTTGTTCTGCGGAAAGTGTTCCAAACAGCGCTGGTAGTACTCGACCGCCTCGTGGAATGCCTTGCGCTTGCGCGCCGCGTCGCCGAGCCCGACCAGGGCATAGTTGTTGTGCGATTCAAGCGCGAGCATTTCTTTGAAGAGATCTTCTGCTTCAGCAAGATAGTCTTCCTTCAGCAGTTGGTACGCCTTCTGCGAAAGCTCGGCGAGCTGATGAGCGCGCTCCTTCTGCATGCGCTCCTCATCCTCGAGGTGCTGCTTGAATGTTTCATCCGCATTGTGTGCGCCGTTCGGCTCAATCCCGTTATTCATCATTGTGTTCGTGCTCGCTGTTCTTGGGCTTGGTCTTCCAGTAACCAGGTTCGCAATACGAGTGCCATACGCTCGATCATACGCTCGCTCCGCCCATTATCCGGGGCCAATCGGTACATCTTGAATGCTTCCAACGGCCGGTTTTGCGTATAGTAGTGGTCACCCAAACGGATCAGTCCGTCGGTATAGCCCACAGTGATGAAGATCCGTTTGGCGGTGTCGACCTGCCCCTCATTGAACAGCTCGTTGCCCTTACGGATGAGGGTTGTCTTCTGTTCACTCGAGAGCTGAGGGCGGTCGGCGGGCGTAGTTACCCCCGTCTTAACGAATCCGGCGTTATTGTTGCTTATCTGCCTCTGTGTGCTCATGGACCGCCGAGCCTTTTGTTATCGAAATCAAGTATATGCCGCCCAGCGGCAAAAAATCAAACTGCAAAGGCGCCTACCGACAAAATCATACCGTTCAAAGGTTGCAGATCGGCGCGGCGCCGCGCCGATCTTCGTGCCGCACAGCTGTCAGAGCATCCCTTTTGTGGAGCGAACCGTCTCGTGCGGCCGATACGCCTGCCATACGGCGCGCCCCAACGCCTTCATCAACGCCTCGCACATATGATGGGTATTCTCGCCGTAGCGCACCTGCAGGTGTAGGTTCATGGCCGCGTTGGTGGCGAGACCGTGAAAGAACTCCCGCAACAGCTCTACCGCGAACGTACCACAGTACGCTTGCGGATACCCGGCCGCATAGACCAAGTACGGCCGATTGCCGGCGTCGATCGTAACCTCAGCCAGCGCGTCGTCCATCGGGATGACCGAGTGGCCGTAACGGGCCACCGGACCGTACTGCTCTACCACGCGCGTGAGGCCCTGTCCGAACACGATGCCGACGTCCTCCACCAGATGGTGCGGGTCAACCTCGATATCACCGCCGGCGGTAAGCTCGAACGAAAACCCCCCGTGAAACGCCATGGCGTTCAACATATGATCGAAAAACGGCAGCCCGGACGTGATTGCGACCGGTTCGGTGCGGTCCGGGGCGAAGCTTAGGGAGATCGCGGTCTCCTTAGTCTTGCGTTCGACCGTTGTTTTTCGCTCACTCATGTTTCGCTCACTCCTTTGATCGTCTCCACGAGCTCCTCGATGCGACGGAACTGGAGCTTGTAATACGCCCGGTTGCACACCAGCTTGACCTCGATCTCAGCTAGTTCCTGCGTGACCTTCAGGTTATTCGCCTTTAGGGTTGATCCTGTCTCCACGAGATCGACGATATATGGTGCCAGCCCGAGCACCGGAGCGAGTTCGACCGAACCGTTCAGGCGTATTACCTGCACCGGCAACCCACGGGCATGGAAGAAATCGTGCGTGAAGCGGCTGAACTTGGTGGCGATCGTAATCTGTGTGTGATCGTCGGCCGGGTCGTGATCGGCCCGTGACGCCAGGCACATGCGCGTGCGGCCGAAACCGAAGGTGTGCAGCTCGAAGAACTCGGCGCCGGACTCATAGACCAGATCTGTTCCACAGACACCCAATCCGGCGATGCCGTGAGCGACGTACACCGGCAGATCGTTGTTCTTCACCAGGATGAGCTTCAAACGGCCTTCCGCGTCGGTGGCCGTAAGATTTCGTTGTGAGATATCAAACCGGAAGCCGCAGCGCCGCAGGTGCTCGAGCACCTGCTCCATCAGACGACCTTTCGGCAGGGCAAGCGTCAACGGTGCCGATGAGAGGTCGCTCATAGCAGCACTACCTCGCCCCTCGCGCGAATGCGTTCCGCTTGTTCCAGTCGCTCGCGAAATGATTCACCGCCAACCTGCACCTGGCGGCGTGCGTCCTGCACGCTGATATTGGTGGTGAGATGTTCCTGCACCTTGCGCAGCAGAATCGAGAATCCGACCGCCGGGGCATCCATCCCGAAATGGCTGATTAGGTTATCGTAGCGCCCCCCGGAAGCGATTGCCGCACCGATTCCTTCCATGTACACGTTGAAAACGATTCCGGTGTGATATGGCTGCGAGCCGACTTCCGAAAGGTCGATGCGCAGCTCAGCGTTCAGGTCAAGCTCTTCATACTCTTTGCTGAGCAGCTCGATGTAACGCAGCTCGCCGGTTTCCGCGGTGGTCAGGAGTCGTGAGTGCTCGGCGCGGCGAATCAGTTGTTCGAGCTCATCACGGGTTCCGATGAAGGCGAACAGCTCGGCGAGGAAGCGCGAGCGGTCGGGCGGACAGCCGTTCTCGCGGCATAACGCACGGACATCATCATGCCGGCGCAGCGCAATTGCACGCCGAAACGCGCGAGCGGCCTCAGGAGCGTCGCCGGGAGCGATTGTCTGCAGCAATGCGCGTGAGCCCAGATGCACGACGCGGCTGGGTGCGCCCAGGGCACTGAACACCCGGTCGAGGAGCACCAGGACTTCGAGGTCCGCATCGCGGCCGCGCTTACCGATCAGCTCCACGCCGGTCTGGAAGAACTCGTCATTGGAGATGTCTTCCGCCTCCTGATGCCTCAAAATCGTGTCGCCGTACCACACCCGCACCGGCAGGTCATCGTCGCTCAGCATGAGACCCATCTGTTTCGCCAGAAACAACGTGTTGTCATAACGCAGCATCAGCACATCGCCCTCGCGATCGATCAGGCGATAGATGCTGCGAGCTTCCCGGCTGGGAATGAGATCCTCGTACACACCGAAGAAATCAAAGACCGGGGTTTGGACCGGCAGGTATCCCCATGTGTCTACCACCTGCTCGATTCGCTCTATAAGGCGGCGGTGCCGAAAGGCGTCCTCGAGATAGAAGCTTTCAGCGCCCTGGGGTAGTTGCAATAGTGCTCGTTTCCGGTTGGTCACCGTACCAGTCTCCGTGCGTAGGATTTCACGGCGCCGTGGGGGTCGGCTCCGGAGCAACTATAGCAGATTGCTTCTGATGTTGGAACCGGTCAGTGCGGCCGGTAAAACGAGACGAGGGAGCCGCCATAAGTCTGTTCCCGTTCGCGGAGGAGCGTACCTGCGCGAGCCGGGAGGGTTTCAGGGCGCGGATGGTGCATCAGGACGGTGGTATTCTCACCGCACGCGCGCGAGCGGCTGATCTTTTCCAGCAGGTCCGCCTTGTGCTGGTAGCGGAACGGCGGGTCGCAAAAGATATACTCGAAGCTGTGTCGGTTGCGGAGCAGAAAGCGTTCAACCGGAGCGATCACGATCTGTGTTTCGGCTCCGCACAGCTGCAGATTCGCCTGCAGGATCCTGCGTTTACCGCCGTCGCGTTCCACCGCGGTAACCGCCTGGGCGCCGCGTGAGCACGCTTCGAGTGCCACAACACCCGACCCGGAAAAAAGGTCGAGAAAGGTGGCACCGGTGATATCGCCCAAAATGGCGAAAAGTGATTCGCGCATACGATCCATCGCCGGGCGAATCTCTCCCGGCGGACACTGTACGGAACGGCCGCGCAGATAGCCGCCGGTTATACGCATGCATCCTCCTTGTCAAACGGCAGAAACGGCACCAGACTCTGGTCGAGCTTTGAGCCGGCGGTTACCTGCTCCACGGCAGGGGACCCGGCCTCCAACAGATCCAGGTCACGCTCCAACACCGTAAACCGCAGTCGTAGAATACCCGCCTGCCGGACTCCGCCCAGTTCTCCCGGTCCGCGTATCTTGAGGTCGTGCTCCGCGATTTTGAATCCGTCGTGCTCGCGATGAAGCACGCGCAGACGCTGTTTCGCCTCTTCGGTCAGGTCCTCGTCGTACACTAGAAATGCCACCCCGGGTTTCAACCCACGGCCAACGCGGCCACGCAACTGGTGCAGGGCCGAGAGACCGAACAACTCGGCGTGCTCGATCACGATCGCGACGGCATTCTCCACGTCGACGCCGACCTCAAGCACCGTGGTCGAGACGAGCACCTGCAGGCGGCCTTCGGTAAACGCCAGCATCGTTTCACGTTTACGCTCCTCCGGAAGGCGACCGTGAATCAGGCCGATCGAAAACCCGGAAAGAAAGCTGTCGGCGAGCTCGGCGGCGGTGCTCTCGGCCGAGGCCTGTTCGGTGTTTTCGTCGGGATCAATCCGCGGGCAAACGACAAACGCCTGCCCGCCCTGTTTCAGGCGGGTTGCCACATTGGTATAGACTTCGGCTCTCCGCGAGCGGCGCGCGAGGTGGGTAGTGACGGTTGCGCGCCCCGGCGGGCGGTGGCGCAGCTGTGAGATCCGCAGCCCGTTGTAGAGCGTGAGCGCAAGCGTCCTCGGAATCGGCGTCGCGGTCATGAGGAGCAGGTCGGGTGAGGCGCCCTTGTCGCGCAGCGCAGCACGCTGTGCCACGCCGAAGCGGTGCTGCTCGTCGATCACGACGTAGGAAAGCGACCTGAAGGTGACCTGGGGCGATATCAGCGCGTGTGTCCCGACGATGCACTGCGCAGTGCCGTCGGCGATACGGGCGTACAGGGTTTTGCGCTCCGCCGGGCGGAGGTTTCCTACCGCGAGCTCCACCGTGATGCCGTGCGGCGCCAGGTGCTGCTGCAGCGTGGCGTGCTGTTGGCGTGCCAGGAGCTCGGTAGGCACAAGCACGGCGGTCTGGTGCCCTTGCTCGAGACGAGGGAGCATCGAGAGCAGAGACACGACCGTCTTACCCGAACCCACCTCGCCATGGAGCAGCCGGGCCATTGGCCGCGACGATCCGAGGTCCGTGATGATCTGATCGAGAACCCGCTGTTGCTCTGCGCTAAGGCTAAATGGGAGGCTCCGCTGTACCGCCGCGAGCAGGCGCCGCGGCGGTGCAACCGCGGCACGTTGCTCACCGTGCAAGCGGTCGACGAGCCGCCGCTGCGCGACCTGTAACCCGAGCAGTTCGTGCAGAGCAAAACGGCGCCGGCTCCGTTCCGCTTCGCTGAAGCTCGGCGGGTGGTGGACCGCGTGCAACGCATCCGTGAACTGCGGCAAGCCTAGTGTATGACACAGTTCCACCGGGCCGGGGTCTTGGATTCGTGCTCCCCAGCGCATGAGAGCCTGGTCTACCGCGCTGCGCACGTGCTGCTGCGAGAGGCCGGCGGTAAGGGGGTAGACCGGGAGAATGCGGAAGAAGGCCTCAGTCTGCGGGGATCGCGGCTCGTATGGGGGGCCGAGCGGCTCATCGGGAGCGCGCTCCATCTCGAACGACGCGGTCTGCAGCTCGCGATAGCGGTACTCGAACGTTGCCGAAAGCCGGACTACAGTACCGGGTGGGTACGCATCCGCCAGGAAGGAACGGTTGAAACACACTAGCGCCGCCCGCTGCGTACCGTCCGAGATGATCAGCTTCAGGGTACGGTTCCTACCGCTGCCGAAATACTCGTGCCGTATGATCTGCGCGACAGTATTCGCCGGCTCCGTGGCCGCGTCCGCCAGCGCGCGCGGCGTGCTGCGATCCTCATAGCGGCGCGGAAGATAGAGCAGCAGATCGGCGATTGTGAGCACTCCGCGCTCGGCAAAAGCCTTCAGCCTGCGAGGCCCAATTCCGTCGAGCTTGCGGACGCTCGCAGTCAACTCGTGAAGATACACGCCTGCACCTGTAGCTGCGACGAAGGCGGCCGTGTGCTATCGCGGTAGGGCCGGTGATAACGCTACGGCGAGCCTCCGGATCACACCGGTAGCT
This sequence comes from Spirochaetaceae bacterium, assembly GCA_003552985.1. GTDB lineage: Bacteria > Spirochaetota > Spirochaetia > DSM-27196 > SLAA01 > B1Sed10-166. The sequence continues at coordinate 28,430 of PUPD01000159.1, read as the reverse complement.
GAGCGAGCAACGAAACCAGCGACCCGATGACGAAGCTGCCGACCAACAGCACCAGCAGCAGCATCGCGGCGTACAGCATCAGTGCGTTTTGGTAGTTGACGACCCGCCCGCGCGCAACTTTGCGGACCAACCAATGGGCGATCGGCTGCAGTATGCGGTCCAGCGTAATCCAAAATCGACCGGCGGTGTTCACATTAAGCATGAAGCCGATCAGCCTGATCACGCCGAAGACGAGGAAGAGAAACAGGATAAACGATGCCGCCGACCAGAGCGCTCCGACAATCTCAGCCAGCACGATGCCGAGCGTGATCTGGGCTGCAAACGCTATGCGCGTGATGATGTTGTTGAGAATCGAAAGCGTGATCAGCGCCAGGACCGGGGAGAAATCCACCTGAACGTTGCGAAAGGCGCCGAGCCCGCGGAACAGATTGAGATACGGGTCGGTCAGACTCGAAATGTAGTAGACCAACCGGCCGGCCGGCGCTTGTCCGAACCAGGTCAGAATGATCCGGAAGAATATGAGCAGCATGTAGAGCGAGATTACGGTGCTCACTCCCCGTAATACCGTTTGAATCATAGATTACCTCCACCGAAGTATCGTTGCCCGTGTTGTTTCCCTATACGGCAGTTCATTGCTTCCACACGTCCAATACCCGCGGATATTCGCGGATATCCTCTAGTATACTCGATTTTCCCGAGATCGTAAGCTGTGAGGAGGCACGCACAACTGCCTCGTCTCCGCCGCAGCGCACATGGAGGAACACCGGGCAATTGCCGGTGTGCTCGAACAAAAAGGCGCGCAGCTGATAGAGATCTTCCTCTTCCTCGACCTCGTCGGCGATGCGAATGTGTACTTCTCCGGTATCGCGTTCTTCCATTTCCTCAGGCTCCCGAATCTCAGATACTACCAGTTGTAGTTTGTCGTTGCGAAGCTCCAGCTTGCCGAGCACGCCGAGGATCGCTCCGGCGTAGAGCCGGTCACGGTGTTGCTCGCAGGTGTCCTCGAACAGGACACACTCGATGCTGCCGTTGAAGTCCTCAAGCACCATGAACATCATCGGACGGCCGTTCTTCGTGTGAATCACCATGCTCGATTTCACCATTCCGAGCACCGCATGAACCCGTTCACCGCTCGGTCCGCCGGGGCGGCTGAGATTCAGCGTGGTGGTTTCCTTCCATCGTCTACGGTAGTCATCCAGCGGGTGTCCCGACAAGTACATGCCCAGATGCTCGCGCTCCCACTGCAGGCGGTCCGCCTGCGGGTATTCCTCACGGTGCTCGAGCTGGGGCCCCGCGAAATGCTCGCCGTCCCGTTCGTCGAATAGCGACGCCTGTCCGAGCCTGCGGTTTTCGCGCGTCGCGGCCGCAAACTCAAGCGCCGTACCGAGGTTGTGAAGCAGGGTGGCGCGGTTCAGCCCCAGTGAGTCAAACACCCCGGTTTGAATACAGACCTCAACCATCTTGCGATTCATAGCGGTGAGGCTAACGCGCTCGAGAAACTCGATGAATGATTGGTACGCGCCGTGCTGCTCGCGTTCACGGATTATCTCTTCGACGGCAGCGGTGCCGAGGTTCTTGATCCCGAGCAGGCCGTAGACGATGTGCCCATTCTCGACCGTGAAGTAACGGCTGCTGCGATTGACATCGGGCGGGTCGATCTCGATGCCCATCCCGCGCGTCTCCTCGATATAGTATGCGAACTTGTCCGGTGAGGAGATCTCGTTCGAGAGGTTGGCCGCCATGAACTCAACCGGGTAGTTTGCCTTCAGATATGCGGTCTTGTAAGCCAGCACCGAGTACGCAGCGGCGTGAGACTTGTTGAACCCGTAGCCGGCAAACGGCTGGAGCAGCTCAAAAATTGCTTCGGCCTGCCGCTCACTGAATCCGCGCGTCCGTGCTCCGTCAAGGAAATCCTTCTTCATGCGGTTCATTTCCTTGACCTTCTTTTTGCCCATCGCACGACGCAGGATATCGGCCTGGCCCAACGAGAAACCGCCCACTATGCGGACGATCTCGATCACCTGCTCCTGATACACGATGACCCCGTAGGTCTCCTTGAGCACCTCCTCGAGCTCAGGCAGCGGATAGGATATCGGGATCCTCCCGTTCTTTGAGTCGACAAACTGATCGATGTTCTCCATCGGCCCCGGCCGGTAGAGCGCATTCAAGGCGATCAGGTCTTCGATGCGCTCCGGCTTGGCCCGCATCAGAATCTTTTGCATGCCCGCACTCTCGAACTGGAACACGCAGGCGCTCTTGCCGTCACCGAGCATGCTGAATGTGGCCGCGTCCTGTTCCGAGATCCCCTCGATATCAAACTCGATTCCGCGCCGGCGTATCAGGTTTTCGGTGTTACGGATGAGCGTCAGTGTCTTGAGCCCGAGAAAATCCATCTTCACCAGTCCGCAGTCCTCGAGCTGGTCCATGGTGTATTGTGTCGAGATTGATTTCGTCTTCGGATCGCGATAGAGCGGAACGTACTCGGTCAGCGACTTCTGTCCGATCACGATCCCTGCCGCGTGAGTTGAAGGATGGCGGTGCAGCCCTTCGAGTTTCAACGCTACCTCGATGAGCTCGCGGTGCACGCCGCCCTGATCACGGAGCTCCCTCAGCCGGGCTTCCTCGTCCAGCGCCTTGGCGAGGGTGATGTCCAGGCGCGCCGGAACCAGCTTGGCGATCATATCGGATTCGGAGAACGGCAGGTCCAGCGCTCGTGCTACATCCCGGATCACCGCTCGCGCTTTGAGTGTGCCGAACGTGATAATCTGTCCAACTTTGTCGGCTCCGTACTTCTCGGTGACGTAACGGATGACCTCACCCCGGCGCTCATAACAGAAATCGATGTCGAAGTCGGGCATCGATACACGGTCGGGATTGAGAAAACGCTCGAACAGGAGTCCGTACTTCAGCGGATCGATATCGGTGATCTGCAAACCGTAAGCGACGATAGATCCGGCGCCGGAGCCCCGTCCGGGCCCGACCGGAATATCGTGTCCACGGGCAAATGCAATGAAGTCCCAAACGATCAGAAAGTAGCCGGTGAAGCCCATGCCGATGATGGTGTCGAGCTCGTAGTCGGCACGGTTTCTGATCTCTTCGGTGAGCACGGTGTAGCGGTTGTGCAGCCCTTCGTAGGTGAGGTGGCGCAGATACGCATCGTTGCTATCGAAGCCCCCGGGTATGTGGTAATCGGGGAAGATTGGGCCCGGGAGCTCGATTTCGAGGCTGCAGCGCTCTGCAATCCGGAGGCTATTTTCGAGCGCCTCAGGCTGATCGGCAAACAGCTGCTGCATCTCCGCTTCCGACTTGAGATAGAACTCCTCCGACGAAAAACGGAACCGGTTGGTCTCCTGCTTCTTGCGGCCCGAGCCGATGCACATCAGGATGTCCTGCGCGTTGGCGTCCTCCTTGTGAACGTAATAGCACTCGTTGGTGGTCACCAGCGGAATGCCTAGTTCTTCGCTGAGCTCCACTAACTGCGGATTCAGGCTGGACTGCTCGGGTATGCCCTGGTTCTGCAGCTCGAGGTAGAATCCATCCGCTCCCAGGAGATCGCGGTACCAGGCCGCCCGGCGGCCGGCCTCCTCGCGCCGGTTACGCAACAGCAGGCTCGGAATCTCACCCGACAGCGAGCCGCTCAGGCCGATCACGCCACCGTGGTCGGCTTCCAGCATCGACCAGTCTATACGGGGCCGGTAGTAGAAACCTTCGGTATAGGCTCGCGACGAGAGGCGCATCAGAGTCTTGTACCCCTCGGCGTCTTTGGCCAACAACACCAACCGGAAAAAGCGCTTGCCGGTCTCGGTAGCGCCCACTTCCGGATCCGCATTCTCGACCAGATAGAAGTCGCAGCCGATGATAGGAGTGATGCCGGCGTTGCGGCAGGCCTTATAGAATTCCAGCGCGCCGAACATGTTGCCGTCATCGGTAAGCGCCAGGTGGGAGAAGCCGAGCTCGACCGCGCGGTTGACGAGCGAAGGGATGGAAGCGGTGCTGCGAAGTAGGCTGTAGTCCGAATGAACATGCAAATGGGCAAACTGCGCCACTGCGTGCCTCCCTGTGTTAGCGTAGCTGCTGGGCGAACCACTCGCTCAGTCTGATTGCCCTGCGGTGCTGTATCGATCCGCGTGGGACCTCTTGCTCCTGCATGACCCCTGCGATGCCGGCTTCTATCACTTCGTGGTCACGTTTGGCAAGTGGGACCCGACGCCCCACGAGCTCGGCTTCCAGCGCTCGGTCGCGTACAATGCGCGGTCGGTGAGTCGTTATCGCGAAGCGGAAGTCGGCTAAGACGTTGTTGTCCAGCTGCGCCAGGCCACAGAATACGAGTGGATTCGTCTCCGGTAAGTATATGGTACCAAAACTCTTGAAGGCTTGTCTGTTCCAATTGCCGGGGCTGATGCGCAACCGGGTCAGCACCTCTCCGGGCTGCAACCGCGTGTTGCCCTCGGCGTCGTGAAACTGCCCGATGCGAACCCAACGGCTGCCGGAGGCGCTGCGCAGCTCAAGGCGGCACTCAAGCAGATAGAGAATCGGTACCAGAGTCATCAGCCGGCCCGACACGCAAACGTTTCCCCCGATGGTTGCAAGGTTCTCGATTCCCGGTGGCCCGAGGCTGCGGATAGCGGTGTACAACGCCTCGGGAAACGCTTTGGGCCCGAGCTCTACTATCCTCCTGAGCGTTACACCGGCGCCGAACTCGATGTACTTCTCGGTCCGGGTAACGCGCTTCAGCTCCTCGACTTTGTGAAGCGTAACGACCTTCTCCGGGAGTTGCTGGTATGCGGTGCCGCGCGTTGTGAGGATATGGGTGCCGCCTGCGTACAGTTCGGCATCGGGATGCGTCTTCAGTGCTTGCAGCAGCTCGCTGAGATTGGTAGGTGCCAACACCAGGATGCGTTCAGAAGTTGCGCTCATTGTACCGTCTCTTGCGAGCGTGCGCAGCGTAGCGAATGCCGTTCACGAAGCTCGAGTAGCTGGTGCAGCGGCACCATACTCCCGAGGTTGCGCGTTCAATCTCCAGGTCGCTCGGCTCCAGCTCGGTCAATAGCACTGAATGGGCAACGAGTACCTTGCTCGAGATACAGAACCGGCAGGGGTCCATGCCGGCGCGTTCGAATCCGTACTCGATATCGGCAAACTCCTTTGTCCGCAGGAACCCCTCAATCGTCATGACCTCACAGCCTTCGAGGCGAAACACCGGCAGGAGGCATGCCCGGGTAAGCGCGCCGTTGAACAGCACCGCGCAGTTACCGCACTGCCCGCGCATACACCCCGGCCGCGCGCCTGAGAGGCCGAACTCGCGCCGCAACAGGTCGACAAGCAGCGTCTCGGCCGATGACTCGATCCGGGCGCTCTCTCCGTTGAGGGTGAACTCAATCCTCATTCGTCCTCCAGGTACTGGTAGACAAGCTCAGGTGTCGCTGGGATACGATCCAGGTAGCGGCCGGTAGCCTGCGTGACCGCGTTCACGTAGGCGGCCGGTACCGCCGAAAGCGCCAGCTCGGTGATTCCCTGAGCGGGGCTCTTAGTGTGATCGCTGAAGAACTCAATTTCTATGCGGGGGTGTCTCATCAGGCGCCCCGGATGGTAGCTCTTGTAATCGATCCAGGTGCTGCCGGAAGCAAGGTGGGCGATCGTCTCAAACGCCGCCCAGCCGAGACCCTGGAAGACGCCCATCTCGATCGTCTTCCGCGCCTGCAGCTGGTTGAGAACGCGGCCCGCGTCAATCGCCAGCCAGATGCCGCGGATGCTCGTCTCGAAGGTAGCTGCGTCGCTCTCCACCTCGATCACGGCAACGGCGCGAGACTCGCCGGCAAACGGGACGCCCTCCATGCGCTCGTTGCTCCAGGTCGTCTTGCGCGGCACTTTTGAGGTGCGACGGATTTCGATCGGCAGCGGTGAACGGAAGCGCTGTCGTTTGATCGCGCTGCAGCAGCTTTCGAGCAGTGGCGTTATTACCGTCAAATTCCGTGACAGTGTCGACGGGCCGCTGTCGGGTACCAGCTCGGTATCGACGACCTCCAGCGCAACGTTGTTCTCAGCGACGGTCAGGATGCGGGCGACGGTTTCAACCCAGATACGCTGCATCCCGCGGTCCTCGGGAACGCCGGAGGTGCGAATCACCGCTTTGTCGGACTCCTCGAGTCGAACAGCGACCGAGGCTCCCAGAATCTCCTCCCCGCGCCCGATGAAGCCGGACCCTTGCCCGGCTACCGCTATGCCGATTCCACGCGCCGGGATGCGTAAATCCGTCTCCATTGCGCGCCGCTTCTTCTGCAGCTCAAAAGCCGCATGCTTGCGGGCGAAGTCTGAATGCGAAAGCGCCCAGTCCCACGCTCCGGAGGCGAACACGTCGTGGCGGGCGGGGTCGCCGGTGAGCGTAGTTTGCCCGCGCTTCAGGAGGTTCGCGGCTTTCCAGGTATGCGGTGGCACCTGCGCCACCTCGCTTATGCGCGCCGCGTGCGCCTCAGCCGCAAAAAAGGCTTGCGCCGAGCCGAAGCCGGCAAATGCGTTCATCGGGGGCAGGTGGGTGCGGACCGTCCGCGCTCGGATGCGGATATTGCGGCAGTTGTAATAGCCGCAGGCGACGACCATCATGCGTCGCAGCATCTCCTCGCTGAGCAGCGGGTAGGCCCCTACGTTGAGCGTTATCGTGACCTGCATCGCGACGAGGTTTCCGTCGCGGTCCAGGCCGGTAACGTGCTTAATATGGCTGGGAGCCCGTTTGGTGGTGTTGAGGAAGTCCTCCTCACGAGTGTATACAAGCTTGACCGGCCGCCCGGTGACACGGTGCGCGAGCGCGGCGTGGGCCGCTACCAGCGACGGATACCACAGTTTCCCGTCGAGCGTGACGCCCGCGTCGGTGGCACGCACCACGCACTGCTTCTGCGGGACCCGTAGCACCCTGCAAACCGAGTTGCGTACGTGAAACGGCCATTGGGTGGAGCTGTAGATCACCGTTCGATTCTTGTCGCCGGAGACGAATGCCGCCTGGGGTTCGCTGTATAGATGCTCCTGCGCTTCGGTTTGGTACTCACCTTCGACGACCTGAAAGGCCTTTCGCATCGCCTCTTCTGGATTGCCGATTGTTTTGACGAAATCGCTCTGCAGGTGTTCGGCGTCCTCCGGCAGAAACTCGCGTGTAACCGTCGCAAGTGGTTCGTATCCTACCTTGGCCCGTTGGGCAAGCTCCATCAGCTCATGCAGACTGGGGCCGACGAGGAGGGCAAGCGGTTCGCCCACGTAGTAGGTCTGCTGCTCGGCGAGTACCGGTACAGACTCGCCGAGCACGGTGATCCGGTTACGGCCCGGAATATCGGCCGCGGTCAGAAAGCGTACGTACTCCGGCAAACCGGACGGCGGCTCAACCGAGGAGATAGAGGCATTCGGATACTGCGAGCGCACCGTATAGCAGTACAGCATGTCCGACGCGTACATGTCGCTGATGAAGTGAGAATCGTGGGCGAGCATCTTCTCAATCGATCGCATGCGTTCCTCGCGCGCTCCTTCGGCCGGAACCACCGGGCAGGCCGGCCGCAGGTTACCTCCGTGCGTGTTTTCGGCAGATTGAGCGCACCGCGGTCACGACCCGCTCGAGCTCCTCGTCTCGAAGTCCCGGATAGATCGGCAGACTCAGGCAGCGCTCATAGGTGTCCAATGATACTGGAAAATCGGACGGACTCAAACCGTAGCGGTCACGATAGTACGGCATTAGATGCAGCGGGCGATAGTGAACCGAACTGCCGACTCCGGCCTCGTCGAGCTCAGAGATAAAGGCGTCGCGACCGATTGCAAGGCGTTCCAGTCTCAGCCGCAGGAGGAAGAGATGCCAGGACTGAGGGCGATCACTCGGGGGTAGCATGATCTCCGCGCAACCGCGCAAGGCCTCCAGGTAATGCGCCGCAATCGCCTCGCGGCGCGCCTGAAACTCGCCCGCACGGCGTAACTGCACGCGGCCGATTGCGGCGAGCAGGTCAGGGAGATTGTACTTGTAGCCGGGCGCCACCACCTCGTACTCGTGCGGGCGCTTCCGGGCACGATAGCGGTCCCAGACCGGACGGTCGATGCCGTGGAGGCGCATGATCTCTGCGCGCTCGGCCACCTGTGGATCCCGGCAGACCAGCATTCCGCCTTCACCGGTTGTGATCGTCTTAGTCGCGTAAAACGAAAACACTCCGGCATCGGAACCCGTTCCGGCGACCGGACCTTCCGGCCGTTCGCGCGCCGGAAAGGTGTGCGCCGCATCCTCCACGACCGCAGCCCCGTGCTCAGCCGCCAGCCGCCGAATCTTCGCCGTATCGCATGGATAGCCGCCGATATGCACCGGCATCACAGCGCGGACCGTACCGCCCGCAAGTACCTGCTCGAGGGCGAGCGGGTCGATGTTAAAACTCTGCGGCTCAATATCGACGAACACCGGATCGGCGTCGAGGTACCGGATCACCTCGGCGCTGGCGGCGAACGTGTAGGGACTGAGGGCTACGCGGTCACCGGACCGTACGCCCAGCGCCTCGAGAGCCAAATGCAGCCCGCCGGTGGCCGAGCTCACCGCCAGGCTGTGGGCGACGCCGCAACACTCCCGGAACTCCTGCTCGAAAAGCTGCGCCTCTTGTCCCGTAGTGAGCCACCCACTGCGCAGCACGCGCAGCACGGCCGCTTCTTCCTCGCTGCCGAGCTCCGGACGGGCGAACGGGACGTAATCAGTATGCAGGCTCATCGCAATGCACCGGTAGGCTGGGGATATGGCGGGTGAGCGCGTCGCGCAGCCGGCGGCGATTGCGATAATAGTCGGCTGAGCTGTCGTTGCTGAAGCAGATCGCGCCGAGCTCGTCCAGCAGCCCTGCAAGCTTCGCCGGGGGCCAGTTGGAGCGTTCCACGCGCAGAATACGTTCGCTGCCGCTCGGCTGCGGCCGTTCGTTTGCTCCGTAGAGCGATTCAGTGAGTTTCTCGCCCGGCCGCAAGCCAATATAGGTAATCGGAATATCCGACTCAGGTTCGTAGCCGTAGAAGCGGATCATCTGCTCGGCAATCTCGCGGATGGGCAGGGGGTCGCCCATATCGAGCAGGTACAACTCGCCCCCGGCGCCGACACCCCCGGTCTTTAGAACCAGCGATACCGCTTCCGGAATCGTCATGAAGTACCGGGAGGTGCGTGGATCGGTGATCGTGATCGGCCCGCCTTTGAGAATCTGTTGGCGCAATAGGGGGACGATGCTGCCGCGCGAACCGAGTACATTGCCGAATCGCACCACCATGAACTGCAGGGAGCTGCCGTTGGCGTTGAGTACGATCTCTTCGGCAATCTGTTTGGTTGCGCCGTAGACGCTCGTCGGTTCCACTACCTTGTCGGAGGAGACCAACACGAAGCGCCGGCAACCGGTTTGTTTCGCCGCTTCCACCAGGTGATGGGTGACGAAGACGTTGTTCTTGACCGCTTCCACCGGATTGGCTTCCAGCATCGGCACATGCTTATACGCGGCTGTATGAAATACCGCGTTCACCCGCATCCTCGCGAGGATGAAGCGAGTGTAGCCGGGATCCTGCAGCTCACCGATCACCGGCACGATTGTCGCGCGCTCGCCGACGCCTTCCTCCTGCAGCATGCGTAGCTCGCGATCGATCTCGTAGATGCTGTTCTCGCCGTGCCCGAGCAGATACAACCGCTCGGCCCCGCCGGCGAGCAGTTGGCGAGCCAACTCGCTCCCGATGCTGCCCCCGGCTCCGGTAATGAGCACCCGCTTACCACGCAGGTAAGCCAGACTCTCGCGCAGATCGATCTTGATCGGTGTTCTTCCCAGCAGGTCGAGCGGATCGATCTCACGTGCCTGTATCAGATGTGCCTCACCGTCGATGATCTGCGATAAGCTCGGGAGGATTCTGATCCGCACGAAGCCTGCGCGCTTGAGCAGGTCATACCAGTGCTTCAGGTGCTCCCGCGGAGCTTCCGGAATGGCGATCAACGCCTCGTCACGGGGGCCTTTATCCAGCAACGCGATCACATCGCCGATCGGCCCGAGGACCGGAACGCCTTCAATGCGGGAACCGATTTTGGCCGGGTCGTCATCGAGAAAGGCGGCTACTACGCTCGGATTACGCTTGCGTCTAAGCTCAGCGGCGATCGACCGTCCGGCGAGTCCGGCACCCAGGATGTATATGCGCGCGCGTGGCTCGTTGCTCATTTGCTTACCGCGCTCTCGATAATTTCAAAACCTAGATCGACCGGGAAGCTGCTCTTGTAAAGATCCAGCCGGACCTTGGCACGGCCTTTCCGTTTATCAACCTTGACGATGCGGCCTTCGAGACCGGCTAACGGTCCTTCGAGCACTCTGATTCGAGAGTCGGCGCCGAACTGTACCTTTGACTTCTCGACAATCTCGCCGAACCGCAGGAAATGAAGCAGGAGCTCACGGTCGCTACCCTCGACGGGACGAATATTGGTATTGGTCTCCAGAAAGCGGAGAAAACCCGGAACACGGCGTAAGGACCAGTAGTCTTCGGTTGCGATCTCCTCGCCCTCAAGGAATACATACCCGGGATACAGCGGCTTGAGTACGTCCTTCCAGCGCCCGCGGCGCAGCTGGCGCAGGCGACGCTGGGGATAGACAAGCCGCACATGGCTGTCGGCGAGCGCTTGTCTCGCAATAGTGCGATACTTTTCTTCCTCGCTAGTTTTGACCTGAACAACGAAGTAATTCATGTGGCAGCGGCGCGAAATTGCTGCGATAAGCTACCATGTAAGCTGCGCCCGAGGCAATACAACATGCTTTGGCGTAGAGCGAATCGTGCCGATGAATACAGCAGGAGGGGTGTGATGGATAAACTCGCACGACGAAAACACGCCGCAATCGCCACCGTGGTGGCTTCGGCACTGCTGATGAGTGTCACTACGGGGCTGAACGCAGAGAATCTCATGGTGTATATTGAAGCTAGAGATCCGAATCAGCTCGAACGGCTCGATGATGAGGAGAAGCAGCTCAAAGTTGATTATTTTCTCTCGGCTATCGAGGCCGGCATCATGGATGCTTTTTTTGAGGCCGATTACGTGGTGTTCAATGCCGGGCCCGTGAGTGGCGCTGATGAAAGCGGGCGACGCTCGGAGGCGCATGTGTTGACCGTTGCGCAGCAGGGTGGGGCCGATCTCCTGATTCGCCTGGCCGTCCGGTTCGACACCGAGGGGGGTGGTGCGCCCGAACCCAATCTCGGTGAGCTCGCGGTCTATCAGGTGGCCGGGGAGGAAGAGATCCTCAGTCATCAGGTGCGGCTCGCTGAGCTTGTCGACGGAGCGCTCGAGTTGAGCGGTGAAGTCGGGTTCAAGATTGGGACAGCGATCGCGCAGCGGGTGCTTGAGAACTCGTAAACGGTCCGGAGGAGACCGGATATGAGACGTGGACTACTGCTATTCGTGTGCTCTTTGGTGGTGACCGCGAGCCTGGCGGCTGAGGACTGGCGCTGGCAGGGTACCGCCGCCTCCGGTCGCTACGGCGATTTCCCCGACACCGGTCGTTTTGCGGCGTCCAACAGCTTCCCGGTGGAGTCTCGCGTTGAGGTTGAGAACACCGAGACCGGGCAACGTACCACGGTGTTCATAACCCGCGAGCTCGATGAAGCGGGGCTGCTGATGGTATTGTCTCCGAATGCCGCCCGGGAGCTTGGGATGCGTGATGACGGCACCACCGAGGTACGGGTGCGTCGCGCCGAGCGACTTATACGCCCACCGCGTCTCCGGGACCCCGAAGCTGCGTTCTCGCGGGATCCCGATCGGAATCCACTCGCTGCCCTGGACTCGCCGACCGAGGAAGCCCCGCCACCCCCACCCGCCGAGCAGGAGCCGCTACCGCCAACGGCAGAGCGCGAACGGCCCGATCCCGAGCGGTTACCCGCCATACCGGTTCCCGAGGACGAGCCTGGCATCGAAGAGCCCCGCAAAGTCGTGGAGCTGATCCCGGAGCCGGATCCCGAACCGGAGCCCGAGCCTGAACCCGAGCTGGAACCGGTGCCTGAGGTTGAGCTTGCACCGCTCCGTGAACCGGACCCTGAGCCTGTGCCCCCCGAACACCAGCCGCGGGTGCAACCGCGTTTTGAGATTACGATTGACGAGGATGAGTTCCCTTATCCGGAAGCGATTGAACCGGAAGACCCGCTTGCCGAGGATCTGCCGGAGATCGCCACCAGGCCGCCGCAGCCCGTTTCTCCGCGAGTCGTTCCGGACGAGATCGCGGAACCGTGGGAACCGGTGGAGCCCGCCGAACCCCCGACGGAGGAGCGACCGGAGCCGCTTCCGCCGGACGCGTTTCCGCCGGAGCCGACCGAGGAGATCGATCGCGTCAGGATCCATGACGAGCTCGAGTCCGGCAAGTTCTATGTTCAGCTTGGAGCGTTTCGGAGTCGCGAAGGGGCCGGCGCGCTGGTGGCGAGGCTCGATGAGCGCTTACCGTCTACGGTGGTGGCGGCCCAGGTAGACGAAGAGCCCTTGTATCGAGTGTATGTCGGCCCGCTCGAGGAAGACGAAGTGGGAGCTGCGCTGTACACGATGCGCCGCCGGGGCTATCGGGACGCGTTCGTAACCAGGCCCTGAACGGCCGACACCGATAGCGCACCCCCGGTCACTGTGGGGCTATGAGGCTGAGATTAGGAGACGTTCCGGCCGGCGCGCCGCGGTCTTAGGTAACTCGCGGTGCTGGAAAAGCGGCCGGCCCCGCGCAGCCGGCCGATGACACGCTCGACGGCATCCCGGTACTGACGGTATTCGATCCGCAAGCGCTGCTGCAGGAGCAACTCACTGTGCACCCGGGACACCTTCGCGGGTGAGACGCGCGCATACAACGCCGCACGCTCGCGGTCTTCGAGATACATCATCGAAAGCGCGAGATCGCGATCGCTGCTGGTCATGAGCGCGTTTTGCGCTTGTACGCGGTCGGCGGATTGGAGTGCCGCCAACAGGGCCCGATCCGGCCGTTGCGCGCGTTGATTGGAGCTCAGGTTTTGCTTCCTATCACACACATCCACTCAGCTTCGGCGGCGACTTCGTCGCCCACCAGCGCCTTGCCGCTCTGTTTGATCATGCGGGGAGTAACTCGCAGGTTCTTGATTTCCAGTCGGACCGTCTCCTCGGGACGAACCTGGCGGCGGAACTTCGCCTTGTCGACCGCGGCGAGGAAAAACAGGGCATCATCGCCGAGCTTGCCGAGTTGCCGAATTCCGGCGCCTCCACACTGAGCCATCGTCTCGACCAGTATAACCCCTGGAACTACCGGATACTCAGGGAAATGCCCGGGAAAGAAGAACTCATCCGCGCTGAAGGTGTGAGTTCCGATGATCTGATCTTCATCGCACTTCTCCAGTTTATCTACAAAGAGAAAGGGCTCACGGTGGGGGATAAGCTGCTTAATGTCTTGCATCTGTGTTTCCTTATCGCTTGAGTATGAGTTGCATTATAGGGGTGGGGCTTTCGGATGTGCAAGCCGGACAACGGCTCGCAGGTCAGACACCCTGAAACATGAGATAGGACTGAAGCAGCTCGGCGAGCTCGATCAACCCGGTGAGCTGGAGCGCCGCGATCGTCACCCATAGCCCGGTCCAAATCAACCGCCCTGTTCCGGGTTGCGGAAGCTGCCGGTTTCGGTCTCTCTTAAGCAGGCGCAAGGCCAAGGGCAACGCGGCTATCAGGACAGCTGCCGCACTGAGGCCGATTCGGGAGGCAAGCGGGTTTGCGGTATGCCAGTCTCCGAGGGCGACACCGGCGCGCATGAGCACAATGTTGAGGTACTGGAAACGTCCGAACGCGATCAGGAGACCAATGGTGATCAGAAACAGTCCGCTCACAAGCTTGAGCTTACCAAAGTGCCGGCGCAGCCCCTGGAGCCTGCGAAGCACCGGCTCGAAAAAGGCCGCAGCGCCGATGAAGGGAATCCCCAGGCCTATGGAGTAGGCGCCTAGGTACGCAATGCCGCGCGCCGGCTCGGCACTACTGCCGGCGAGAAACAGAATTCCGGCCAGAACAGGCCCGATGCACGGCGTCCAGCCCGCCCCGAACGCCATGCCGACCAGCATCGAGCCGCCGTAGCTATGCGGTTTGCCCGGCAGTCGCACGCGATGCTCCACCTGCAGGAAGCGCGTAAACGGCATGATCATGTGGATGCCGAGCAAGGTTACGATTGCACCGGCAACGAGATTGATCAGGATGCCGGCGTCGGTGAACAGGAGCGCCGAGCCCGAAAACAGCGCACCGAGCACCATGAAGACCGTGGAGAAACCGACGACAAAGAAAACGGTGCGTAACAGTACGCGATGCTTGACGACCGTAGTCTCCCGCAGCTCGTCCAAGCTGGCGCCGCCGACGTAGGACAGGTAGGAGGGAACCAGCGGAACGATGCACGGAGAGAAGAACGATAGCAACCCGCCTGCGAAGGCTATCAGGATGTTTACGTCGGGGCTCACGAGCTTAGCTCCAACACTGTTCGGAATCCGTCTGCGTACCCGGGTGCGTCCCAGATGTGAAAGCCGATCTTAGCGCCGATCACGCGTCCGTCCGGAGCGATGAGGTAGCTGGTCGGCATACCGCGAACCGCGTATCGGCGCGTGGTTCTGCCGTCATGGTCGAGCAGCACCGGGAAACTCAACTCGAGATCCTCCACAAACTCGTTGACCGTTTCGCGGTCCTCCTGCACATTCACCGCCACTACCGAGAACGCCACGTCCTTGAGGCCGTCATGCAGGTTCTGTAGTGAAGGCATCTCTTCGACGCAAGGCGGGCACCAGGTTGCCCAGAAATTGAGCAACACGAGTTGGCCGGAATAACTGCTCAAGGCTTCACGCTCGCCGTCAAGGTTGTCAAGCTCAAACTCCTCGGCGACCACCTCGTCACGGAGGGCATGGAAGCCCAGCTCCTGGACCGCGGTTGCGAGCGAATCGTATTCCGGCGGCTCCTGGGCTCGGGCCCCATCGCCCTCAACAGTGGCGCCCTCTGCAGCAACTCTCTTTGCAGCCGGCTCTGCGACATGCTGATAGAGAACCATGGAAACCACCACGACGGTCGCCACCCCGGCTAGGGCGCCGAGCAGAACCACGACTACCGAGCTGATCCGCCTTCCCATATTGTTGAGTATACTACCTCGCTTTCTGCGCTGACAACATGAAGGGACCGGTGTAAAGGTCCGAAGCGGTGCGGCCCGCTGCCGCCCGCTGCCGCCCCAACAAACGTTGCCGTCGCGTAGGACGTTGCCGTCACGACGGAATCGTGTTCTCCACTGCCAGCGTGAACACCAGCGTGAGGAAGTTGTATCCGGCGTGCGCAAGTCCGATGGGGTGTACGCTGCGACGGCGCCGGAAGGCTATCGCCAGGATCACACCGATCACCGCGGCAAACGCCAGCCCGAGTAAGCCCTGGTAGAGATGCCCGACCGCGAACAGCACAGTACTCACCGCCACCGCGGCAGGGAAGGCTACACCCGTCTGCCGCAAGCGCGTTAGCATATACGCACGGAAGAACAGTTCTTCGCGGTAGCCGGTGAGTAGCGAGGTTACCGCAACCAACGGCAAAAGCTCAGGTCTCGTCAGGCGGAAGCCGCCCCCAGTGGGTGCGCTTATTTCGATGCCGAGCCGCTGCAGACCCGTAGCAGTTGCGATCACGGCCGCCAAAGTGAGATACAGCAGTATTAGAATCACCAAAGCGTAAAGCAGATCTCGTAACCGCAAACGACGCAAACCGAACTCCGGCGGCCACATGTCCCGCCCGATCTTGATCAAATACACGATTAGGGCGATCTGCGGCAGCGCTACCAGCGCATAGGTGACGTGGAACTCAACGTGATCGAAAAGGTGTACGTCCACCGCTTCACCGGTGACCAGCATTCCGGGAAGGAACAGCACCAGGAACAGCAGTAGGATCTCGGAAACGGCACGGCGGCGGGTCTGCCGGGAAGGAGATACCCGGTATGCGATCTCGCGCCGGTTATCAGCTCGGGTTGGCTTCATGCTGCTTTCATGAAATACCGGGCTTCGAAGTACTTGTCAACTGCATGCCGAACTCGCACACTGTTAAGGGGTGAAAAAGTTGTGACTGTGGCCGCTATCGTCGTGTTGGCTTTCATGCTCGTCGGTGTAATCCTTGTAGTCCAAGCACGTTCAGGTGTCGGATTTTCGCTGCCTGAGTTCTATGCCGCGGGGAAAGATGCCGGGTTCAGTCTGCGGCAGATCAGACTTCTGCACCGCGTTGCGCGGGAAACCAGGCTCCTCAACCCGAGCTCGTTGTTCTGGTCCCAACGGTCGCTCGACCGGTGCATTGAGAAAATCTATATGCGGTTCTACCGTGATGGGCTCGAGGACGTGCCGGGGAACGCGGCGTTTCTCGATCAGTTGTTTGCGTACCGTAAAACGGTGGCCCTGAACCAACCGCATGTGCGTTTCGGTATTCAGAGCAGCCGCAATCTGGATGTTGGTCAACCGTTGACGATCGTGATCGAACGCGGCGGAACGTTCCGGTCGAGGATCACTGAGAACACGCGGACGCATCTTTCTATCGCATATCCGGCCGGCAAGGTGCTGCCACGGGGGTTCTCCTGGCGGGGCAAAGGTGTTCGGGTGGTCCTTCGGCGCCGCGGGGATGCGGCCTATACCTTTACCAGCAAGATTACCGGCAATTATCTCAACCGGCCCCGGCCGGTTCTCTATATCGAGCACGCTGAACGAATGGAGCGGGAGCAGAAGCGGCGCTCAGTACGAGGGCCACTCAATGCACCGGGGCGGGTGCTCCCGGTGCGTGCCCCTGAGGACGTTGATTTCACCCCTACCGGAGCCGGCGGTTACCGCTGCCGAATGGTAGATATTTCCGAGGACGGCGCCGCGCTCAAAGTAGGTGGGCGAGCCAAGGCCGGCATCCATTTGAGAGTCGAGACGCAGATTGATGAGCATCCGGTAGTATTATCGGGGACGGTGCGAAAGGCCACCTACGACGAGAAACGTCATCTGACTCTTCTACACCTGCAGGCTGAGGTCGCCGACATCGTCATGAAGAACCGCATCCGTGCTTACGTTTTCGGGATCGGTCGCCCGGACGCGAGCTCGTTGCAACGCGGTACAGCGGATGCGGTGCGTACCGAGCAGGAGGCATCGGCCGTCGCGGTCAGGACGGACGAGACGGCGGAAGGGGCGGAGGGGACGGAAGAGCTGTAGCGGAATCTACTGCGCGCCGTGCGCCGCTTTCAATTCCGAATACGCCCCCAATGAATACGCCCCAATCTCCGGGCTAAAGCGAAGCGCCGTGCCGGCGGATGCGGTAAGACTCTAGTGTGAAAGCAACACTACGGGCAGACACGCCGTCGCCGGCTGAACCGGCTGTGTCGGCGGCGCAAGCTCCGCGCGCTTCGGCACAGGGACGACGCCGAAGGCTCGGAACACCGCCGGTGGCGCTGTTGTTCGGGGCGGCCGTTCTCCTGAGCGGCTGGAGCGCGCCTTCAGGTACGATCGCCGCGGGTGCGCTCGGCCTCACGTTCTGCGCCTTTGGTATCGCGCTCTCGGCTGTGACGCCGTGGAGCGCAGCCGGGCGAGCTGCGGCGTCGGCACTCCTGTGCGGCGTATTGCTGCTTCTGGCCGCCGGGGCCGGTTACCGCCGCGCCGTCGAGCAGCGTCCACCGGCGGTCGGCGTACCGCTCTCAGAGCTGGGGCGGATCGAGGCAACTGTCGGCGCCGACGCCCACCCGGGGCTCGACGGCGCGCTGCGCATGCAGGCGCGCCTGCAGAGTGCCGCCGCCCCGCGCCTGGGGGTGCTACGCGTGGACGCTTCGGGGACGGTGATGCTCACCCTGCGGGCGGGGAAAGCGTTCTACCAGGGGGAGCGGGTTCGAGTGGAGTTGGGCGCCGAAGGCTTTCGTGACGCGCGGGGCGGGCTGTGGTTTCGCGTGCGCGAGGGCGACGTCACACGGCTCGGGTTCAGCACCTCCGCACTGCGGCTTCGGGCGCATGCGCTTGCCGGCGCAGAACGCAGCCTACAGGTGCTCGGCCGTGAGAGCGGCCGACTGTTTGCGGCGCTGGTATTCGGTCTGCGGCAGGACCTTGCCCCGGCCGAGGTAGAGCGCTTCCGTCGCGCCGGGGCGATGCACGTGCTTGCGCTGTCGGGCATGCACCTCGGGATTCTCGCAGCGCTGTGCGTGTTTTTGGTCAGGCCGCTGTTCGGCAGGAATGCCGCCCTCGTCGCCGCCTCGGGCGGGGCGTGTGTATATGTTTTGCTGGTCGGCCTGCGGCCATCGCTGCTGCGAGCGTTACTGATGTACCTCCCGGCCGCGTACCTGCACCTTCAGGGCCGCCGCGCGCCGTTGCTCGATGTTCTCGCGCTGTCGTTTATCGGCGTTCTGGTGATCGACCCGGTGGGTCTCGATTCGCTGTCGTTTCAACTGTCGTTTGCGGCCCTGGCAGGGATTGCGGTGCTCGCGCCGCCCCTCGCGCGCCGGTTGCAGCGCCGGCTTCCGCCGGTGATTGCCGCGCCCCTGGCTGCGGCAACGGCAGCCCAGCTCGGAACCGCCCCGTTTCTGGCCTACAGCTTCGAGGTACTGCATCCGGTCGGCGTGGTCAGCAGCATCGTGCTGGTGCCGCTGGTGACCGTCTTTCTCTGGGTCGGGATCGCTGCGTGGGTGGTGCTGTGGGCTTTGATAGTGGTATCGTCAGGTGCTCCCGACGGAACCTTGATTGCCTATGTAGCCGCGGGTATCCGCTGGGTGCCCGAGCAGTTATACCGGCTCATAACTGCGTCCGCAGGCTTCTTCGCCTCGGCGCCGCAACTGACGGTTGCGGCCCGAGACCTGCCCTGGGTCCTCGGTGCCTTAACAACGGCTATGCTTTTGCGCTACTATCAGGTCACCCGTGCCGGAATCCGTTTCCATGATGCTCAACGACGATTCGCCGCGCGACATTCAGCGCACCCTCAACCGCCTAGGGGCCGGTCTGAAAAAGCGCTGGGGCCAGAACTTCCTGATCGACCGTAACATGCGTAATCTCATCATCGAGGCAGTTGCGCCCGACCGGCTGGAGGGCGAAGGCCCGATATGGGAGATCGGCCCGGGGCTAGGGGCGATGACTGCAATGCTCCTCGAGCGTTCCACCCGCCCGGTGGTGGCGTTTGAGCTCGACCATGGCTTCGTCCGGTTTCTCCATGAGCGTTTCGTTCATAATAGCCGGTTAACGGTCGTCTCCGGCGACGTTTGTGATACCTTCACCGATCAGCTTGCGAGCGCTGTGCCGGTTGCAATTCTTGGGAACCTGCCGTACAGCTCGGCAGGCCGCATCATCGGAGATCTTCTCGGTTATGAGCGCAGACGGCCGGAAAGGTCGGATCGCCGGACAAACCGCCGACTGGTGTGCCGGAGGATGGTGTTCACCACGCAGCGTGAGCTTACCGACCGTCTGGTCGCTCCACCGAACACGCCCGAGTACTCGGCGTTCTCGATACTGTGTCGGGTTCGGGCCGAAATCCGGCGCGTTCGTAATCTTCCCGGAGGCTGCTTCTATCCGCCGCCACGCGTCAACTCGAGCGTGGTGGAGATTATACCGCGGCGGAACGAGGAACAGGTCCGTGACATCGGACTCCTGCAGGAGCTCCTGCGCGGCGCTTTTGGAGCGCGGCGCAAGACGCTGCGAAACTCGCTTTCGGCTACCCGGTTCGCCGAGATGTTGGGGCGTCCCCGGCTCGAGCAGTTGCTTGCTGCTGCCGGCGCAACGCCCGAAAAAAGACCCCAGGAGCTGACTCCTGAGGTCTATCGCCTGTTTGCGGATCTGCTCGACGAGGAGCTCGGCGCCCGCCGATAATCTCGGTCCCGGCGCCGTCGGTGAAGCTGCGGACCGGAGGGGTCCCACCGGCGCCGCACCGACGCCGGCACTCAAAGCAGCTTACAGTCCTGCAAAATCTGCTTGATCGTTGCCTTCTCGGCATCGCTCATCGGACACAGCGGCAAGCGGTACACTTCCTTCACCCGGCCGGTCAGCGAGACCGCGTACTTGATCGGGATCGGGTTGGTATCGAGGAACAGCCCCTTGAAGAACGGCAAGAGCGCGTAATGCTCGGTTTGTGCCTCCTCCACCTTGCCTGCGAGGTAGTTATCGACCAGCGCCTGCATGCGGCCGGGGATGAGGTTGCTTGCCACCGAGATGACGCCCCTGCCGCCGAGTGCAAGAATCGGCAACGTCAGGTTGTCATCGCCCGAGAGCACTACGAAATCCTTCGGCTTGCGAGCGATCAGGTCCATGACCTGCGGCATGCTGCCGCTCGCTTCCTTGACCGCGGGGATGTTCGGATGGGCAGCAAGGCGCAGCATAGTGTCGTTTTCGATGTTCTTTCCGGTGCGACCGGGGATGTTGTACACCACGTGCGGCATATCGATGGTGTCGGCGATAGTGCTGAAGTGCCGGTAGAAGCCCTCCTGACTGGGCTTGTTGTAATACGGCGCTACCTGAAGGCTGGCGCTGGCGCCAATATCCTTCGCCTGACGGGTCATCTCAATTGCTTCCATCGTGCTGTTCGAGCCGGTTCCTGCGATTACGGGTACGCGGCCTGCGGCCTGCTCGACGACGATGCGGACGACCTCGACGTTCTCTTTATGTGTGACCGTCGGACTCTCCCCGGTTGTCCCCACCGGCACAATGCCCGAAACTCCTTCACTGATCTGAAACTCGACGAGGTCGCGCAACGCACCCTCGTCGACCGACTCATCAGTGTTGAACGGCGTGATGAGCGCGGTATAGGCTCCCTGATACATGTCACTCCCTCCTGGTGTACGCGCAGATACTCGATACGTTCTTAGTTCTATTGCTCCTGGCTGCGAGCGATCAGGTCCTCGATGAAGTCATCCACCGTGAAAAACCCCTTTCGTCCCTGCAACCATTCGAGCGCCATGACCGCTCCCGTCGCGAAGCCGCTACGGTTGCGCGCCGAATGCGTCAATGCAATAGTATCAGCCGGCGAATCGAGTGTCACGGTGTGTATGCCGGGAATCGATCCGCCGCGCACGCTTCCTACGTGCAACTCGTGCGGCTTGATCTGACGGTGCAGGCACTCGCTGACAATCTCGGTCTTCGCTTGATTCACACTCAGAATCTTCTCAGCCAGCGTCAGCGCGGTCCCTGAAGGGCTGTCCTTCTTCCGGGTGTGGTGGTACTCCTGCACCATGATGTCGTATTCGGGGAACGAGTTGATGATTGCTGCGGCCTTTGCGGTGAGCGCAAACATCAGGTTGGCCCCAATCGAGAAGTTAGACCCCACAAGATAGCCGCTGTCTGAGTCCTGTACCGCCTGCTCGACTTCCGCTCGCTTGTCTTCCCATCCGGTGGTCCCGACGACGGCCGGCACCCCGGCCTCGATATAGGTCCGCGCATTCGCGGTCACAGCATCAGCGAGCGAAAACTCGATGACCCCGTTGCATCCCTTCAGGTCTGCCGGCTTCAGCGCCCGGGTGTCGCCGCGGTCAGGGGCGGGGTCGATTCGCGTAACTACGCTATGACCCCGGGAGAGCAACACCTGCTCGACTTCCTGGCCCATGCGTCCGTATCCACAGATTACGACGTGCACGAGATCATCCTCCCTGGCACAAGGTAACGGCTGAGGTGTTCACGATATCGTCAACCGAGCATCCGCGTGAAAGGTCGCTCACCGGCTTCGCGAACCCCTGGAGAAACGGCCCGTACGCTTCGGCGCCCGCGAGTCGTTGCACAAGCTTGTACCCGATGTTTCCGGAGTTCAGGTCGGGAAACACCAGCACGTTCGCTTTGCCTGCTACCGGGCTGTCCGGGGCTTTACCGGCACCCACCTTGGGGACGATCGCTGCGTCGGCCTGTAGCTCTCCATCGATCTGGAGCTGTGGCGCCTGTTCCTTCGCAATCTTCAGAGCTTCGAGCACCTTGTCGACGGCCGGATGACTGGCTGAGCCCTTAGTCGAAAACGACAGCAGCGCTACAACCGGCTCGGTCTGCAGATATGTCCGGCAGCTCTCGGCAGCCGAGATCGCAATGGAGGCGAGCTGCTCAGGATCGGGGTCCGGGATCGTGGCACAGTCGGCGAAGATCATATGCCCGTCCACACCCCAGGAGGAATCCGGCACGCGCATCACGAAACAAGACGAGGCGTACTTCGTTCCGGGCGCGGTCTTAACGATCGACAACGCCGCGCGCAGTACGTTTCCGGTGGAGTTCATTGCACCGGCGACCATGGCGTCGGCGTCGCCGCGGCGCACCATCATCGACGCCCAACGCAAGGGGTCGAGAATCTCGGTGCGCGCCTGTTCAGCAGTCATTCCCTTGTGTTTGCGAAGCTCACAATAGTCCTGTGCGTATTCCTCCACCTTGGCTGATTCCGCCGGGTCGTCAACCTGTACGCCGCTGAGGTCAACGCCTTCATTCTTTGCCGCCGTGTCGATCTCCGACCGGGCTCCAACCAGCGTCACCCGGCCTACCAGCCCTTCGTCCGCCAGGCGGCGAGCCGCTTGCACCATCCGCGGGTCGGTTCCTTCCGGCAATACCAGGTTCTTGCGCAGTTCTCTCGCCTTTGCCCACATCTGTTCAATGAAAGCCATGATAGCTCCTTTTCGTGCAATTGATTACTGCAAGGATAACACGGGCCGGACGGAATTGAAATAGCAATGAGATTCGGCTAAGATACGCGCCAATGACGATTGGCGTGTACGGCTTGGGCCGTTTCGGAAGCTTTTGGGCGTCGCAGCTGAGTACGCGGTTTGAGGTGCTGGCCGGCACACGAGATCCGGCACGCAGAACTCCCCCCGGCGTTCGCCGCGTTGAGCTTACGGAGCTCGGCCGGGCCGATGCGGTGTTTCTCTGCGTTGCCATTTCCGCACTCGAGCCTGCCCTTGAACAGTTGCTGCCCCATCTGGATGACGGGACCACGGTGTTGGATACCTGTTCGGTCAAGAAGTATCCCATCGAGGTGATGCGACGTGTTGTTCCCGAACCGATTGAGCTTGTCGGGACGCACCCTATGTTCGGCCCGGACTCCGCGAGGGACGGCATGCAGGGACTGCCGCTGATTTTGTCCGAAGCGCGCGCTTCAAGTGAGACCTATAGTAGATGGCATCAGGAGTTCACGGCGCTTGGGCTGCGCGTGGTCGAGATGGCGGCCGATCAGCACGACCATGAAGCGGCTTATACCCAGGGTGTGACGCATGTGATCGGGCGCGTACTCAAGGAGATGCAGCTGAACGAAAGTCTGATCGGCACGCTGGGCTACCGCAAGATTCTCGAAGTCATCGAACAGACCTGCAATGACCCGTATCAGCTCTTTCTCGATCTGCAGCGCTACAATCCGTATACCGTTGAGATGCGTGATAGACTCATGCACAGTATAACTAAAGTAGTACGAGATCTGTCTGATTATTGACAGCGATCGTGAGCGTAGCTACCATAATTCGCACACAAAGCGAGGATCTGCATGCCCGAATGGCGAGTGAAGTCGATCGATGAATCAGATATCGACACGGTATTGGCCGACGATGTTGAGTTTGAAGGCGAGCTTGAGTTCGACAGTACAGTCCTGATCAAAGGCCGCTTCAACGGAAAAATCTCCTCGACAGGCGATCTGTTCGTCAACGAGGCTGCGCGCGTAGATGCCACCATTCGGGCCAAGCGAATTACCGTTCGCGGAGCGCTCAGCGGCGAGCTGACTGCAAGCGAGCGCGTGGAGCTGTTTGAGAGCGCCGCTGTTTCCGGCAGCGTCGAAACCCCTGATCTGATCGTGCAGAGCGGATGTCGATTCAACGGTACCTGTACAATGCCGGCTGAGCTTTCCGGCGCCGGCGTGGACCGACAGCCCCTCGGCACAGGAGGGGATCGGTGAGCATCTCCTCCGGCTTGCGTGCAGCATTGACATTCCGTGCCGCAAACAAGCCGGCGATTGTGCTTGCAGCGCTGGCTGTTGTCGCGACGGTGGCTATCGGACAGCAACCGCCTGATGCGCTGCAGATGTACCGGGAAGGTCGCTACAATCAGGCGGTTGAGACTACACTCGGCGAGCTCGACGATAACCCCCGCAATATGAACGCCTACAGCGTGCTCGGGTGGAGCCTGCTTGCGCTCGGGCGCTATGAAGAGGCGGTGGAGTACGGACTACAGGGTCTGCAGGTGGCGCCGTCGGATCAGCGCGTGCTGCATATCGTTGGTGAGGCGAGGTTTCAGCTCGGTGACGACCCCGAAGCTCTGGAGTACTTTCAGCGTTATATCGCCGCAGCGCCCCAGGGTAACCTCGTTCCTCAGGTGTACCGCAACATCGGGGAGATCCTCATCCGGTTTGAGGAGTACAATCGCGCCGATATCGCGCTATCGACCGCCGTGCACCACAACGGCAACAACGCCGGCTGGTGGGCGCGCCTTGGCTATGCGCGCGAACAGGCTGAAGAGTTTGAGTCGGCCCGAAGTGCGTACGAGCGGGCGCTCGAGTTGAACTCCGCCAACACCGAAGCCGCCGGCGGGCTTGAGCGGCTTCCCTAAAAGCTGCGGTCCCGTTCGTCCCGGTCGCGCTGTCTGTGATATACTCCACCACTGTATGGTGGCGCAGCGCAGCTTAATCCTCGCCCTGATCCTGATGTTCATCTCAACCCCCGTCTCCGTAGCCCGCGCTTCCGAGTATGAACAGCGAGTATTCTCGCCCGACCCCGCGGTTATGGGGCAGGGTGGAGCTGCGGTGGCTACGGCGACAGGGTATACCGCTTTGTTTGCCAACCCTGCAGGGTTCGCCCAACCGTCCGGAGAGTTTACCGTGTTGAGCGGGCGCAGCTGGGTGCACGCCCGATCTTCGGAGGCGCTCACGGTCACGCGGTTGCTGGTACGGGACCGCACGGTGCCGGAGGACAGCGACACCTATCGCCGGTTAGAACGCGCCTTCCGTCGCAACGGGCTCGGAGCCGGGACCAGTCTCGGTATCGCCTACGTGGGCCGTGGTCTCGGCATCGGGCTGCACACTACAGCCGACGGATTTCTCTACGGGCAGTCGTTCGATGACGGTTCAGGCACCCTCAGCACCGAAACGAGCCTCGTCGGCGGGCTGGCCTTCCCGTTCGAGATCGGGCCGGTGCGAGTGCAGCTCGGGGCCGCGGCGCGGCCGCTAATTCGGGTGCACTCGATTATAGACGCCGACGACGAAGACACCGCCGCCGGATCGCGCGCTTTGGTGCAACACTTCCTGGGGCTCGAGACCGGGTACGACGGCGATGACTATGCCGCCGAGCTCCGCGAAACGTATTACGGCTACGGCGTCGGGGTTGATGCCGGGCTGCAGCTGTTCTGGAATGACTGGACGGTCGGGGCCGCGGTGCGGGACATCGGCGACACAGCGCTCAACTACTCACGGACCGATATGCGCACGGTGCTTGAAGAGCTCAAGCGTGGGGCGCTTCCGCCGGAGGCCGAGGAAGACGAAGAGGGCTATGTGGAGAGGGGAGTCCGGAAGCTGCCGATGCACGGGACAGTGGGCATCGCGTACGCGCCGGACACCGGCGACTGGGCGGGGCGAATTGATCCGCGCTTCCAGGTGGAGCTCGACGACGTGTTCCAACGGGTTCACCCCGGTCTGCCTCCTGAATCGCGCATCAACCTCGGCGTCGAGCTGTTGTTCTTCCGGAGCGTCGCCCTGCGCGGCGGGGTGCATCAGGGCTATCTCACCGCCGGAGCGGGAATCGACCTTCCCGGAATCGAGATCAACGCCGCGGTGTTTAGCCGCGAGCTGGGGAGCGGTTTTCGCGAGGAGCGCAGCAGCACCGCCGCGCTGGAGTTCGCGATCCGGTTCTGAGCCTGTGAAGGGCTAGCCGGCCGACAACATGACCAGCTGACCGAATCAGCAGCGATACCTACGTGGGGTGCCGCCGGCTGCCGTGCACGGTAATGCCCTGCGGGGATTATGCCGATATTGGAGGTACCATGAACTCCCGATTACTGTGCCGCAGCGCGTACGCCGCCCTGTTGGTGTCCCTGAGCCTGCTTGTCGCATGCGAACAGGCATTCACCACGAGCCCGCTGTCGTGGTTGGAGCGGGACCCCGACAACATGAGCAAGGCGCAACAGATTCGCTACGCCGAGGACGCTCTGCGTTCGGGGAGCAGGAGCTCAGCGCGCAAGGCCTATGACGCGCTTTCCAAGAACGTCGACGCGGATGACGACGCCGAGCTGAACCTGCTGCTCGCCGACCTCGCGATGAACGCTTCCGGGTTCTCGGACGCGCTTCCGGACCTGCTCGAGCTTGCCTTCGACGGAAAGCTCGGTGATCAGACCGAGCTGGAGAATCAGCTCGAGAACAAGCTCGGCGATCTTAGTTATCACTACGTTGGAGAGGCGCTGAAGCAGATCGAGGCGGTGCATGACAAGGGGGCGACGGCAAGTGAGCAACAGTACCTCGAGGTCGGACTTGCCTTGGTCATGCGAGCGGCCCACGCCAACGACGGGGACTTCAATCCTGGAGTCGGCGGTGATGAGTGGGTTGAGGCGGAAGCTTTCGTGGATGATGCGGTCAACGTGAGACTGACTGACCCCAAGTACATCGACGATCTTCTGGACTACTTCTAGATCATGGTGCCGGCGTGCATCATAGCGGCGCGCCGGGGTAGGGCGAGAACGGTGAAGCATGGATCGGAGGCGGTGAAATAGTGTTTGCGAGTCCCGGCAGAATCGGCAGAACGAAGCGTGCAGTGGTCTGGATCGTTACCGCGGCGGCGTGCCTGGGGGCTGCTCCGACGGCTACAGCTTCGGACTTCATCGATCCGGCGTTGACGAGGGTTGTGAACCCGCGGAGCGCGTCGATGGGGGGACCGTACGCTGCCTGGGATAACGGAGTCGATACCCTGTTTGCTAATCCGGCCGCGCTTGCAACCGCCGACCAGGAGTTGCAGATTACCGAGCTCACGGTTCGCCTGAGCGGACCGGTGTTTTCGCTCTCAAGCGCCATTGCCGAGGCGATCGACGACGACCCCGAGGAGGTGCTCACTACGCCCGAGGTCACCGATCTCACCCGCAATCTGTATACCCGCGTGGGCCTCACCGGCCCGATCGCGTTTGGGTTCGTCGGCGAAGGCGTGGGGTTCGGGCTGTTCACCGATACCGGATTGCGAATAGAAACCGTAAGCGGGCGCACGCTCGAGCTCGCCGCCGAAGAGCGCCTGCTGGCGGTCGGCGGGGTCGGATTCCGGCTCCCCCTGCCTGCTGACACCCGAGGTGACCTTTACGGCGGGGTCATCATGAAGGGTTTCATGCACGGAGAGAGCAGCTTTCAGGAAGACCTGCTGGAGATCCCCGATCTGGTCGATGACGCGGACTTCGGCCGCTTCCTCGATGAGCCGTTCGTGCTTACCACCGGCGTGGGGTTCGATCTTGGTCTGCGTTATGCACGAACCGAGCGGCTCACCTATGCGGTCACCGCTTTCAATGTGCTCGCCCCCGCGGTTGAGACGCGCTACGCTAGTCTCGACGATTTCCTCGACGGGGAGGATTTCGAAGAGCGAGACCGGCTCTGGGCCCCAACCGAGCTCAATCTCGGCGTGCGCTATCGGCCCGAAACCCCTGAGCGCTGGTCCGGTGTTGAGTACCTGCAGCTGTACGCCGACTATCGCGATGCGATCGATTTTCTCGTGCGCCCCGATGAAACCGACAACATAGCGCTCAAGCCCGCGATCGGCGCCGAGTTGCGGCTTCTTAAAGTGCTTTCGCTGCGTGCCGGTTTCGCCCGCGGGCTGCCGGCGGCGGGCTTCGGTATTGACGCCGGCCCGGTGGAGATCAACACCGCCGTGTTCGGAACCGAGCTCTCAGGCGAGCCCGGCTTACGGCCGGTGTTCAACGCGATGTTCGGGGCGCGGGTGCGCCTGTAGCAGCCGGCTCCGGCCCTAATCGCCCGGGCCCCAACGCTCGTGGTCGGCCGTCAGTGGCCGCCCGCACCGCTGGGCCGCGGCCGGCCGGCACCGCGCGGCTTGCCCGCTACCTCCAGGGCTCGCTCTTTCTGCGTCGCAACACAACCTCGTCTATCACCGCATTCCCCCGCATCAGAACTAGAAACAGGATCGTCTCGGCGATTTCCTCCGGAGCCATGAGGTCGGAGGGGTCGATGTCCGGACGCACCTCGCGAATCATGTCGGTGGACACTCCACCGGGGGAGACCGTGTGGACTCTGATGTTGCGTGAATGCAGCTCCTTGGCGAGCACCTTCGAAAGGCCGAGCACCGCGTGCTTGCTGGCGGTGTAGGCTCCCTGATTCGGGTAACCCTTATACGAAACAACCGAGCCGATATTGACGATAACGGGATTGGTTGAGCGCTCGAGGAGATCGACGAGCCGCGTGCTAAGCATGAACGGCGCGCGCACATTGACCGCCATGTGCCGGTCCCAGGCCTCGAGGCTCGTCTCGGTCAGGGCGATGGACTCGGCGATGCCGGCGTTGTTCACCAACACATCGAGCCGCCCAT
>PUPD01000053.1 GCA_003552985.1 Spirochaetaceae bacterium | reverse complement strand
TTGTTTTGTAGGGATGGCTCTTGTGGTGCTGTTCCCGGCGATTGTGTTTGCGGGCGGAGCAGGTGAGGCTGAGATTGAGGACGAGTATCCGACGCGTGAGATTGAGCTTATGGTTCCGTGGGGTGCAGGTGGGGCAACAGATATCGTTTTCCGCACGTTTGCAAGCGTAGTACCGGAGTACCTCGGCAGTTCGATAATCATCGACAACAAGCCCGGAGGTGCGGCGGTGCCGGGCTACACCGAAGCGCTGCAGCGCCGCGGCGACGGGTATTACTTCGTGGCGTGGGCTACTCCGTCGATTACGGTTACCCACATGCGCGAGACGCCTTTCACCGCCGAAAGCTTCGAGCCGGTGATCAATCTGGTTTCCGCGCCGATCTGGATTCTCGTGCCCGGAGACTCGCCGTACGAGTCGCTGCCCGATCTCATTGAGGATGCCCAGAATCGACCGGGAGAGGTTAACCTCGGGAACGCGGGTGCAGGCGGTGGAACGCACATGATCGCGCTGGCATTTGAGCAAGAGGCCGACGTGTCTTTCAACCACGTTCCGCACGACGGCGGCGGGCCGGCGGTTACGGCCGCGGTAGGCGGCCATGTGGATGCAATCAGCGTTGGGCCGCCGGAAGGGGTGTCCCAGTTGGAAAGCGGTGATCTGCGGTGTTTGGCCGTGTTCGCCCCGGAGCGCGTTTCTCACTTTCCGGACTACCCAACTGCGCGCGAGCAGGGCGTGGATTTCACCCTCGGTCAGTGGCGTGGTATCGCAGCGCCGGCGGACACGCCGCGTGAGTATATCGATCATGTCCACGATGCGTTTCGAGCGGCTATGGAGGATGAGACCTTCCTCAACCTCGCGGAAGACGCCGGATTGCTGCTTGATTACATGGGAACTGAGGAGTTTACCGCGTGGGTGAAGGAGCAAGACGCGTTTTACGAAGATCTGATTCGCACTCACGGTCTCGGTGAGCGGTATTGACCTTCAGGAGGCCTGCGAATGCAGGCCTCACCATCATTTCGGTCTATTGCGTGGGGGCAGTCGCTGGGTATGGAAAAATCAGACAGCGCCAGGTCGGATATTGTATTCGGAGCCATCTTTCTCGGCCTGGCTGTTTTCACGCTGTTCATGAGCTCACAGCTTTTTGAACGCGTGCAAGCGGGGCTTTCAATCCGAACCTTCCCAAACTTCGTCGGTGTGGGTATGGCCGTACTTGCGCTTATGTTGCTGGCGAAAGGCGTGCGAGCGATGAGGGAGGAGCACGGGGCGAGCGAGCACCGGGGAGCCTCCGGCAGGGAGGCCGCCGCGGAGCGGTCGCTTCGGGATCTGTTTCAGCCCTCGTTTGTGTTGCGCGGTCTTGGATTCGCGGTGTTGGGGGTGGTGTACACGCAGGTAATCAGACAGGTCGGCTACGTTGTGGCGACGCCGCCTCTCATTTTCTGTGCGATGCTGCTCTACGGCGAAAAGAAGTGGTATCGGCTTGTTCTCATTCCGATTATCGTAACTGCGGTGCTGTTTCATCTGTTCCGTACGTTCTTCAGAGTACCGCTGCCTCGTGCCGGGTTGTGGTAGGGCAGGCACGGAGTTTCTATGGCTGCGTTTCTTGAAGCGCTCACGTTCGTCGTGACGCCTTTCAACTTCTTGTTGCTGTTCATAGGGGTCTCCGGTGGGATCGTGGTCGGGGCTCTCCCGGGACTAACAGGCTCGGTCGGCATCATCCTGCTGTTGCCGTTTCTCTTCTACGTGAGCTCGGCAAATGCGCTGATCATGCTGAGCGGCATGTTTTGCGGTGCAATCTACGGCGGTGCAATTTCCGCAATCCTCCTCGCGACACCCGGGACGCCGTCAGCGGCGGCGACGATGCTCGACGGCTACCCGCTGGCGCAGAAGGGCGAGGCCGGAAAGGCAATCGGCGTGGCGACGATTGCCTCCACCGCCGGCGGCATAATATCGATGATATTCCTGATTCTGGTAGCGCCTCAGCTGGCGAGATTTGCGCTGCGGTTCGGCGCACCCGAGTACTTCGCTCTGATGGTGTTCGGGCTGACGATCATCGCAAGCGTTTCCTCGGCTTCACTGGTCAAAGGGCTGCTCGCCGGTTTCTTCGGGCTTCTGGTGGCGACAGTGGGGCTCGACCCGCTCATGGGTTATTCGCGCTTTACCTTTGGGGTGCCGCGGCTTCTGACCGGTTTCCCGATGCTGCCGGTTCTGATCGGCGTATTCGCGATCTCGCAGCTGCTGGTGCAGCTCGAGAAGGTAGGAAAGCAAGTGGTCCTGCCGGAGCAGCGTCTTACAAAGGTGCTTCCCAGTCGGAGCGAGCTGAAGAGCCTGGCCCGGGTAATCATTCCGACCTCCTTGCTCGGCACCTTTATCGGGCTGATCCCCGGTACCGGCGGCGCAATCGCCTCGTTTTGGGCTTACAGCGAAGCGAAACGGTTCTCCAAAGAGCCGGAGACCTTTGGTACCGGAAATATCCTCGGGATCGCCGCACCGGAGGCTGCGAACAACGGCACTACCGGCGGCGCGCTTGTGCCGCTGCTGACTCTCGGCATACCGGGAGATGTGGTGACCGCCGTTATGCTCGGGGCACTGCTCGTGGTCGGGATCCGTCCCGGCCCGATGTTGTTTCGGGAGCATCCGGAGGTCATCAACTCGTTGTTTGTGGCGCTGTTGTTCGCTCAGGTGCTCATTCTGGTGCTTGGGTTGTTAAGCGTTCGGGTATTGCCGAAGGTTCTCAAAACCCCGAGCTCAATACTGTTCCCGATCATTCTATCACTGTGTTTCATTGGGGCGTTTTCGCTCAACAACAGCCCGTATGACATGCTGATCGCTCTGGTTTTCGGGTTCATCGGCTATTTCTTGAACAAGCACGGGTTTCCCCCGGCTCCTCTCATTCTCGGGGTGATTCTGGGGCCGCTCGCTGAAGGGCACCTCGGCCGCGCGCTGGTCAC
>PUPD01000301.1 GCA_003552985.1 Spirochaetaceae bacterium | reverse complement strand
TACTTGAGCACGAACTCAAGCGGTGACTTCCCCTCCGGCCTTGCAATCAGCCGCACCGTCGGCCCCACCGACAGTGTCGCGAACGGCCCGGTTATAGGTCCTATATCTGGATAGTCAAAGGCTCGACCCGCTACGTCTCCTTCCCACTCGCTGAGCTTGACACCTTCCAGCGTGATCTCGGGCGCATACGCGATCTTCACCGGCAGGCTCGCTCCGAATCGCAGACCCGTTCCCATCGGGGTCTCGAAGTGCGGCTCGATCTCGAGCTCAACATCCCAGCGCCGGTCGAACTCATCCTCAACGCCGTCTGCCTCCACTTTGAAGTACGCAGTCATGTCTGGCGCGTAGCCGTCCATCACATACAGAACGCCCTCGCCGAAGAGGTTGATCCACCAGCTCGCGCTGAAGATGTAGTCGTAGTACAGACGCATGCCGAGGCCGAGTTGGTTCGTGTCCGGCGAATAGAGGATAAACGGATCTTCCGACACCTCCCGGAAGCCGTCGCCGTGCTGTCCGTCCCAATCCGGGTAGCCCAACGGAAACTTGATTCCGGGCGCGAAGGCCAGGCGCATATCGCTTCGCGGCACCGGGGCATTCTCGCCGATGACCTGCAGCTTCGCACCGGCGAACATATCGAAGAAGCGGTGCAGCCTGGGTTCTTGATCGAACTGGAAGGCGGTGTCGACGTACGACCAGATCGTCCAGCCGGGGTTCCACTCCACCGCCGCGGTGATCCAGTCGGTAACGCCGTACTCGAGCGCCAAGCCGAGGTTAAAGAACCTGACTTGATCACCGATCTCTCGACCAACGCCGAAATCGCGCTTGAAGGTGTCGCCGTAGAATGCGTACGTGGGGGCGAACGTCGTTCGGAGCACACCCGCCGGCAGTACCTTGGCCACGTCTCCCTCGGCATACACCGGAGCGGCCAGAAACGCCAATAACGCCACCAACACAATCAGTCTACGCATAAGGCACCCCCTATACGCCGTGTGATGATGCGCTCGCGGTACGGGCGCAGACTTCCAGTATATCCGCATTTTCGAACTTTGCGATTAAAAAAAGTAATTTCGATTAACTGTGACCGGTTGGGTGCTCGTGGAGCGGGAAACGGGATCCGTCCCAGGCTGTCACGTCAGGATTCCGGTTCCCGGCAATACCTTTCATGGAGACCTAGACTGCGATGCCGATCTTCTTCCGTCCCGTATCGACGCGACACCCGCATCTTGATCGCCGAATACATCAGATCCACGATACATGAGCTCCACGATTCGAAGAGCCACCGCCGCGATTGCTATCGCGGCTCCCCTGCTCTGTTCGTTCGTACCCTCGGCAACTCATTTCAGCAGAGCCTGGCGTTTTTCAGTGGTCTCACCCCGTGGCGACCGGAAACCCACTCTTCGATGCTTCCTCGAACCGCAAGTGCGGAGAGGTCGTTGTGGCGGCCGGCGAGGTGCTGCTGTGCCTCAAGCCGGTCCTTCGCTTCAAGCCGGTGCTGCAGTTCAAGCGGTGGCGGCATCGCATGAACCTGATTGTTAACTGCGCCTTCCGGGTGTGCTATTATGACAGCGTGGAACAGGACGAACAGATCGGTGTGAATCTCGATTCGGTCCGTACGGCTTTGGCCGATTTTCCCGAAGTTGCGTTCGCCGTCCTCTTCGGGTCCGCCGTCAGCGGCAGACTTCGCACCGACTCGGATATAGACATAGCAGTGTATGGCGATTCCGACCGCGCCCTTGAGATCGAAACAGAGCGCGTTCTCTTGGACGAGCCCGGAATACAGATCGCGATTGAGCGAGCGATCGACCGGAACGTCGACCTGCTGGTACTCAATCGGGCCCCGGCTACAGTTGCTGCCACGGCACTCCTCAACGGCCGGACCCTGTTCATTCGCGACGGAGCAATATACAGTCGCTACTTTCTTGCCGTCACGACCGTCGCCATGGACTTTCTGGAGCTGGAGCGCGAGTTCCGCAGAATACGCGCCCGCAGCGCATCACTCTCGGAGATAGACAGGAGCAGATTGCACCGTATTCTGGAGTTCATCCGCGAAGAACTGGAAGATCAACCGCAGTTCGAGCAACTGTCCCTGCGACAGTATGAAACCGATCGCGCGATGCGTCGGAATCTTGACCGCTGGGTGGAGATGCTCATTAACGCCGCTATCGACGCAGCTAAGATTGTTCTCGCAGCGGAGCGCCGTAGGGTGCCGCAGACCTACGGGCAGATCCTGGAACTAATAGATACCGTACCCGGCTTCACCGATATCGGGGAGCGTCTCAAGCCGCTGGCGGCATTGAGGAATATCCTGGCTCATGAATACTTGGATTTGCGCTTCGTCCGGCTGCAGAGTTTTGTACATCAGGATATTCAAGCCGTTCGCGATCTGGCTGAGGCCGTATACCGCTGGATGCAACAGGAACACAGCGGATAACATACGAGGCTCCTGCGTTTCCGCACCGGCAGGACGTCACGGCACCGGTGGCCGACTTCGTCGACGGCTCTGCTCCGCTTCCCGGCAAGTGAGTCTGACGGTCGTAAGCCTTCCGCGGGGCGAATTGTCCCGTCTGGTGGCTCACTTGACCGCAAGAGCCGTGCGCTCAACGCCGGAAATGATATCCGAGCTTGAACAGGAATACGAGCATGTCACCGGTCTCGTCGGATTCAAACTCGATACTTGCCCCCTTCTCCGGCTTATAGGTCCAATCGGTGTAGCGGGCGACGTGATAGCTGAACTCGGGGCTAATGTAGAACCTGCGGGAGTAGAAACTGGCACCCAGGGCAAAGCGAAAGCCGAGAACTGGGTCTGAAATGATTTCGGCCTTCCATCTTCCCAGGTCATAATCTTTCATGTAGTTGAAGATGTACGGGCCCAGGCCCACCTCTGCGTAGGGCACGATCGTCTCCCTCATGGGGAGTGAAGAGCGGCCGGAGAATGGCTTCAAGGGG
>PUPD01000277.1 GCA_003552985.1 Spirochaetaceae bacterium | reverse complement strand
GTCTTTATCGGGACGCGCCCGTGCTGATCACCATGGAGATGGAACCGCTTCATGCCTAAGCTCAAGCGCATGTCCGGACGACAGATTGTCGCGATCTTTGAAGACCTTGGATTCGAGGTAGGCTCTCAACGCGGAAGTCATGCGAAGCTCCGACGGGTGTTGAAATCCGGTACCAAAGAAACGTTGACCATTCCCATCCACGACGAACTGGATAAGCGAGGACTTGTGGTTGTCGCTCCGTATCAAGGCGCTTGAACGTCACCCCGGCAACAAATCGTCGAAAGTCCTCACAACACGCAAGCATATCCAGCAAGTACGACACATCGAGAAGCGCCGAGCCGAACACAGATATTTCTCGGGCACGGAAACTATGCGCGATCTCTCCAAATCGATCAGGTTTAGGTGGCAACTATTGTGGCAGAGCGCGCCCGCCCGACGGTGCGAGATTCGTCATTTGAGCTTTCCGTCTATCACTTTTCGGTAGAGAATCTCTTCGATGTTTCTTCTTCCGTCAACGACAGAAAGAATTCTAACTTCGTTCTGATAGATTCTGTAGAATATGCGCCACGGCGGCTCGATGAGCTCATGGATTTCGGTAATTCCAATCGAGGCCAATTCCGGTACTATTCGCCCGGTAGCCGGGTATTCTCTGATCGATTCTACTTTCTCCCTTATCCGGGAGTAGATTCCCCGGGCCACCTTCTTCCCGGACCGCTCGGCAATGAAGCTGATGATTTCCATCAGATCATCGCCTGCGTCTTTTGACCAGTGAATCGTCATAGCCCTTTATTCCAGAAGGCGTTCCATTCGTTCATCAAGTTCTGCTTGCGCCACGGTATCCCCGTTCTTGAAGTCCTTTTCTCCGATGGAAATCACTTTCATCAGTGTGACCGCGTCAATGAGATTCTGGTACGACTCGACATCGAGCAGTACCGCTTTCGCCTCTCCGTTCTGCGTAATCACGATCGGGTTGCGCTTCTCTTCAACCTGCTTCACCATCTCAGCAGTATGGGACTTGATGTACGAAATCGGACGAATGTCTTTCGATAGATTAAACATCTTCCCTCTTCTCTCCTCAGCCGCAAGCGTACCACGAATAAACCAATAGGACAATATTTAGTACTATAAATGACACCATGCCACAAAAAACGGGAGTGCTACGGAACCGTGATATGGCTGCGGGCCGTTGACCAAGTTGCAGAATCCGGTCTTCTCAAAGAGTACAACTCTACCGTCTCGCTCACGTGTGGAAAGACTGGGCGCATCCCCGCCCCGCGTCCACGATGCCGATCGTGCGCGCGCCGCGGGGTCGGCCTCCGGCTCCCAATCTGCCGCGGCTGTGCGCCGCGACAGGATTTCCGCCTCCGCCCTTGCGCTTCCCGTGTCCCCAAGCCACACACCATAGATAGCTCCGCACCCAGCACCCGCAGTTCTCGCTCCGTGGCTGCCCAGTGTTTTGTGCAAACTGAAATTCCCCAGTATTGCAGGGGTGAATTCCCCACAATTGCAACGGCCATTGCAGCCCTCCGGTGGGACGCCTAAACTTCGTGAATCACGACAAACACGAAGGGAGGCACCTGGGGAGGATGCTGACAATGGCCAAGATTCATGATATTCGAAACGCTTTCTTTAATGAAGGCGCTTCGATCAGCGAAATCGCGAAGGATTACGCTATCGACCGTAAGACGGTTCGCAAATACATCGAACGTGATGACTGGAGCGACGAGGAGAAAGCGCCGTGCGCTTGCCGGGAAGGGATTCTTAGCGCGTTTAAGCCAAACTTCTTCCCGTCTATCTGACATAATCCGTTCTGAGAATAGCAATTACAGATAGAACGTGCTGCACAGTTCTGGATAGTCAGCCTATCGCGGCGAGGGAATGTGAGTTACAGGCGTACGCTGAGAAGCTCGAAGGCACGGCGCTGAAGCGGTGTGGCGGCGGTAAGCTGATAGAACCGACAACCGGGAGTGTCTGCCGGCTCGATGAGGTTCTTTGTGAGCGTGGCGAGGTCGGCAAGCAGATCGAGAAAACTCTGTGCCGGAAGGCCCTCATCGCTGCGTTTGCGCCGGTTTTTGCGCCGCGCCCGCGGCGAACGCTCAGCCGGGGCGACCACCGATGCTCGCAGCGCTTCGGCGGTCTGCGGGTCATCCTCCTCGAACAGGAGCGGAGCGAGCGCCCTGCGCATATGCCACTCCACGTAGTAGGCAAGCATGCAGAGAAACACAGGCGCGCGCACCCTTCGGTCAAGACGGTGGTGGATCGGGCGCACCTTCAAGTCAACCGTCTTCACACAGCGAAACGCCTGCTCGACCGTACCGAGATCCTTGTAGGCGCCGCACGGCAGACTCAGCGGAAAAGGTTTGCTCTGAGACACTGGTGCGAATAACGTACACCCCGTCAAGCGCCGCCTCGCGGGCAATCTTCTTCTCATCGCGGCGGTAGGTGAAGCGCTCCTCTTCGATCTCGGTAATGAAGTGCTTTGCCACCTTCCGGCGGTTTATCACCTTACCCACGCGCATGCCGATCTTGTCCTTGCCGCGCAGCGGGCGGCTGTCCCTGCCGGTTGCCTCAGCTATCGCCTCAAGCTCCTTCTCAGTTTGCCGCAAGCAGCGGATTTCGGCAGACCACCAGGCGCTCGCCCGGGTAGTCAGGAGCGTGGATCGCAACGAGGTCCTGCTCGTCGAAGAGCGAGCGCTCGATAAGGCCCTGTTTAACAAGCTTTTGAATCGCCGCCGAGCGAAGCGCGCTAATCCACTCAAGCCCCTCTACCGCACGGAAGACCTCATCAATTCGCCGGGTGGTGATCATGCCCCGGTCGCCGACAAAGACCACCCGCTCGATACCAAAGCGCTCGCGCACCTTCTCAACCTGCGAGGCGAGGGTGGCCGGATCGCCGGTGTTGCCCTCAAAGACCTCAACGGCCACCGGGCAGCCCTCGCGGGTGCACAGCAGCCC
>PUPD01000236.1 GCA_003552985.1 Spirochaetaceae bacterium | reverse complement strand
CTGCGCCGGGAGAACGACGCGGCGCTTCGGAGGGTTTTCGCACGCGTACCGTGATTGGGGAGGGGAATCACAATGCGGTGGATTGCTCTGGTGCTCCTGCTTGCAGGTGCATTGCTGGGGTGTGCTTCGGCTCCTGAGCCGAGCGACGCGACAGGCCGGCCGCCCGAGCCGGTCACAGACACGGCTGCGGCGGATGAAGCGACCGAGGATGAACAGCCGACGGCAGCCGATGAGCCCGATGCTCCTGCGCCCAGTCCCGAAATCAGCTCCAGCGCGGCCACCGCGCCGGACGAGCTCGATACTCCGGAGCTGCCCGCGCCTCCGGAGCTATTCACAAGACCTGATCCGCCGGTTCAGCCGTATTCGCATGAGCGGGACGACCTTCCGAGGCCTCCCGAAACCGCCGCTCCGGAGCTCTCACCGGGCAGGCTTTCAGGGAAAAGCGTTACCCCAAGCCGGGAGCTGAGGACCACGATTCTTCCTGAACCGAGCGAACCGATTGCGCTAACCGTCCTGGAAGCGTTGCAGGAGGTCGACGACGCGACAGCGTTCGGCCCTGAGTCGGACGCGCCGACTCACCCGGAGGCTCACACCGAGGCGGAAGCCGTAGCCGAAGCTGAGACCGAGGCTGATCCGGGGTCTGACGTCGACGCGGAGGCGCTCGCCGAGCAGGAGCGTGGCGCCCAGCCTGATGCGACGCCTGCTCCCGGTGAGGACTCGCCCAAGGTGGATACTCAGGACTCACCGCGCGTGCGCCCGCCGCAGACAAGCCCGCCGCAGACAACCACAACTCCTCGTCATCCGGAGGAAACGAGCAGGGCGGCGGAACGTGAGCCGCAGGTGCTTCCCGCGCAGCAGCATGCGGTAGGCGAGGAGTTTTCGGTCGAGCTTCCCGGAAGCGGTTGGGTTTATCTCGGAACTGAGGATGGGACACGCAGTGTAGAGTTCGTCCGCCGCGATGCGGCCGATGAGCATACGGTGTTTGTGTTTCGGGTGCGGGAACCCGGCGAGTTCAGGCTGCGGTTTCAGCGACAGGATATGGCCCGCGGTGAGATCGAGGACCACCGACTGCGAATCACCGCTTCCGAGGACCCGGAACCCGACGATTCGGAGCCGGACCTTGATCGTGACGACATCGCCCGAGTTCCGCTGGAAGACGACGAATCGGAGGAGGACCGGCAAGCGGCCGTAGACAGTGAGGACGACAGAGGGGACGACAGCAGCGACGCCGGTAGCACCGACGGCGGCGGCGAGGACGAGTCGCTTGCGCCGGACGAGCTTCTTGCGCGGGCGCGGCAGGCGAGCGAAAACGATGCCATCGGGGACGCGATCAGGATGTACGAAGAGTATCTGCGAGCTGGGGGCGGTGGCGATCGCGCGCACGCTCATTTCATGCTTGGCCGGCTCTATGAACGTCCTTCGGATTACCGCAACCTGAAACGCTCGCGGGAGCACTACACAACGGTAGTCAACGAGTATCCCGTGACCCGCTATTATACGCCCTCGCGTCAGCGCGTGCGTTACCTCGACCGGTACTTCTTCGAGATCCGTTGAACGCCGGGCGAGTTGACACATCCGTTCCTTGCGCGGTATAAGAAGGGACACTGACCGGATTGGACCCCACGGTATGCTGGAACGCATCTCCAACAAATTCAGCCAAATAACGCGCGAGATTACCGGAAAGAGCCGGATCAGCGAGAAGAACGTGCGTGACGCAGTCGAGGAAATCAAGCTCGCGCTGCTTGAAGCGGACGTTCACGTGCGCGTAGTGCGTCGCTTCGTCAACCGCACCTTGGAGGAAGCCACCGGCGAAACGGTACTGAAGTCGGTTCAGCCGGGTCAACAGTTTGTCAAGATCGTGCATGACCGCCTGGTGCAACTGCTCGGGAATGAGCACCAGGAGCTCAGCCTCAGAGGCCCTGACGCAGTCTCGGTACTGTTACTCGTCGGGCTACAGGGCTCCGGCAAAACCACCACTGCGGCCAAGCTGGCGTACCGTTTGAAACAGGAAGCCGGACGCAGGCCCTTGCTTGTGGCTGCCGACCTCGTCAGGCCGGCGGCGGTCGATCAGCTTGCCACGCTCGGGGAACAGCTCGAGCTGCCGGTGTATCGCGAGCCGGGCGCTTCGAATCCGCTGAAGGTCGTCAAAGCGGCGCTCAAAGAGGCCCATAAACAGCAATACAACGCGGTCATCGTCGATACTGCCGGACGGTTGCAGGTTGATGAACCGCTGATGGACGAGATTGCGGCCGTGAGCAAGGCGTGCGACCCGCAGGAGACCCTGCTCGTTGCCGACTCAATGGGCGGGCAATCGGCGGTGGAGGTCGCCAAGGCGTTCAATGAGCGCATCACGCTTACCGGCGCGATCCTGAGCAAGTTCGATTCGGACGCGCGCGGCGGCGCGGCGTTCAGTCTCAAGACCGTCACCGGCGTGCCGATCAAGTTCATCGGAACCGGTGAGAAATCGACGGACCTGGAGCCGTTTTACCCTGAACGCATCGCCTCCCGCATCCTCGGCATGGGCGATGTTGTCAGCCTGGTGGAAAAGGCTCAGGACACGATCAACGAGCAGGAAGCGTTTGAGCTGCAGGAGAAGCTTCGCACCGAGCAGTTTACGCTGCAGGACTACCTCGAGCAGTTCGCGCGTTTGCGGAAGATGGGGCCGGTCTCCTCAGTGCTGGAGATGATACCGGGCATGCAAGGGCAGATCGATCCGGACTCCATCGACGAAGGCGCGCTCAAGCGCGAGGAAGCGATCATACAGTCGATGACCTACGAGGAACGGATGAATCATCGGATTATCGGCCCTTCGCGCCGCAAACGCATTGCCCGCGGCAGTGGAAGCTCGGTGCACGAGGTGAATAGGCTCTTGAAACGATTCGAGAAAATGCGCAGTATGATGCGCAAGGCATCGAAAAACAAGAAATACCAGCAGTCAATGCTGTCGCAGATGCAAAGAG
>PUPD01000170.1 GCA_003552985.1 Spirochaetaceae bacterium | reverse complement strand
GCGGCGGAACCACAGGAGCCGCGCACAGGCGCGGCGGTGAGCGTCCCGACGATATCGTCTGGGTTGCTGTCGGCGCTGAACGCGGAGTACGCGCCGGACTCCGGCGGAATCTCCGCCCAGGCGATCCTCTTCGCCACGGAGGTGAAGCTTGAGCTCTATCAGGGCGGTGACCACGTTCGGGACTGGCCCCTGACCGAGACGAGTACCATCCAGGAAGACGGCCCTCCAATGTTCACGACATTCCTGGAGATAGACGCCGGAACCGATTATACCCTCTACGCGGAGGTCTATAACGACAAGGTCAGCTCCGACACTCCAGTTGTCACAGGATGGTCCGACGTGTTCGAAATCAGCATCGGGGTCAGTACCGAGGTGAGAATCACCGCAATCCCGCATGCGCCGACGGTGTTTGCTTCAGCGGTCGGTGGTGGTTCGGCCACCTTCGATTTCGGACAGACGCCGTACTACTTCCATGACGAGTTCCCTGACGAGGGCTTCATCGTGCTTACCGGTATGGGAGGCGAGGCGTGGCTCAAGGGCGAACTCACTCCCGAGGATAATCGGTATGTAAGGATTATCGCCGACCCGTCGGGCTCCGCCGACGCGATCATGATGCTGTATGACGACGACGGCAGCATGAGCGAAGGAGCCATGAATGAACCGCCCCCGCACAGCTGGGGACTTTTCCCGACCGACCTCGGAGGCATCGGGGGTACTCGCGCCGGGTTCATGGGCGGCCCGCTCGAAGAACTTGGAGACTTCACAGCGTACATCGGGCTCGCGCTGTTGAACCGCGACGGGGACACCGGGAACGCCACCGTAGAAGTGGAGATGGATATTCTGGAACGGCTGCCACCGGCGGAACCGTATCCGAACACAATTCCGGCGTTCATGGAGCCGGATTTCGAACAGTTATACGCACTGGCGGCCGGTGAGGACGTAACCCAGATCGTCTTCCACGGTGATGAGGGACCGATGGTGCACTGGTTCGCGCTGGACGGTATTCTCTGGGATGAGGTAGAAGACCCGGTCGAGATCACCGTCACCGCAAGCTTCGATGTGCTTGATTTCTCTCACCTTGCAGGGTTTATGGACATCGAGGTCTACGACAACGGGTATGACCGGATCGATGTACCTGTGCTCGCACTTCTGGCCGGGAACACACATGGGTCGGTACCACCGGCGGTGTATACTGCGCTCGATGATCCCGATTTCGATGTGACGATTCTCGAC
Source organism: Spirochaetaceae bacterium (assembly GCA_003552985.1). Classification (GTDB taxonomy): domain Bacteria; phylum Spirochaetota; class Spirochaetia; order DSM-27196; family SLAA01; genus B1Sed10-166. Next base: position 1,744 of record PUPD01000170.1, on the reverse strand, counting down.
GACGGAAGCACACAGGTAGAGTTCACCGTTTGGGTAAACCACGCGAATCCGGTCGAGAATGGCGACCCGGAAGACGTGGACATCGCCGCCCTGGCGATCTCGAGCCGGTGGGGCGGCAATCGGTTTACGGTCAGCTGGTCGGGTTATGGAGAAGCCGGGCTGATTATTGACTAAGCGCGCGAGCGCTTGCCCAACACTTTCCGCCGGTTACCAAGCCTGTTTGTTTTACCGCAGGCTTGGGGACCGGCCTGTCAAATCTACAGTAGACGATAGCAGCCTCGCTTGCAGGCTTCGGCACAATGGGGCCCCCTTGAGAATCCCACGATCCGATTCCGGCCGGCGCGCCCGCCGGGCCTTAGCGCTTGAGCAGCGTTCGCACGTCCGCCATGAGCGCCGACGGAACCGGGAGGTCTGCCATCGTCCGGAAGCCTGGCTCGGCATCGATCACTTTCGGAATCATGTTCACTGCCAAAGCCACCGTTCCGATCCCGCCGGGGATCTCGGGGCCGCTGGAAAACCTGATCTCCGGTTGCCCGTAGATCTCGATATAGTCCCCGGTCTCCTGTCCCTCCGCCTCGGGATGCACCTGCTGCGGATGGTACAACTCGATGATCGGGTTGCCGGCCGCGTCGTAAGCGATCCCGGTATGATTGCAGCCCGCGGTGTAACCCGGCCGGATGGTACCGGCTTCACCGCCGTCGCGCTCGACCGTGCTGATGATCGGCTCGCGGTTCTCGACGATGCGGTCGATCTTCCACCCGAGCGCGCCGGCTATCATGCGCATGGATTCGGGGAACCCGAAGTGCCCCACAACGCTCCCGTCGGCCACGCCGTTTTCAAAATCCTCCCGGGTGAGATTCACCCCCTGGGTCTTCATGACGTTGTAGCCGTACGGCGAGAGGTCGTTTACGCGGGTGGCCTTGATCCTGTCCACCCGATAGCACACACCGGTAAGCGCGATTACCAGGAGGTCTAAGACGAAGCCCGGGTTGATTCCGGTGCCCAGCACGCTCTTTCCGCGCTTCCTGGCGAGCGCATCCAGTTTCTCGGCAATCTCGGGGGATTTGTGCCAGGGAAAACTGGCCTCTTCTGAGATCGATACTACGTCCGCTCCAGCCTCCAGCGCAGCCGTCATCTCCGCTTCCGACTGGGGCATCGTGGAGCTGGTCGCCTGCACGACGACGTCCGGCTTCGTGCGGTCGAGAAGGCCGGGCAGATCGGTATCGATCGATACGCCAAGCTCGCGCCCCAGGCCGAGCGCCTCTCCCACGTCCATTCCCTGTCGACTCTTGCGCTTGCCGTACACACCGGCCAACGCAAAGCCCTCTTTCTCGAGAATGAGCCTGATTATCTCGGACCCCATGTGTCCCGACCCTAATACCACGGTGCGAATCGGTTCCCTCATCATCGCCTCCTGTAGAGTCTGTAGCGTCGAAGAGAATGCGTGGCCGGTTGCCGGCGGCTGTTCCTGCAGGTGTAACGCGATTATAGGGCCGGGGTATGCGGCTGTCAACGAAAAACAGCGTGATTCACTACTATAGTCGTGATTATTTCGCCCCAAAAAACTTGACAGGGGGAGTAAACGGGCCTAGAATCACTACGACAGTAGTTAATTCTATCGTAGTGTGCTTCGTCAATTCCGGTGACCCGCAGCAGTAATTAGCAGCGCGTTGCGCTGTTCATTTATGTTAGTGGACCCGTTAACACGAATCTGTGTGTTGACGCTAAGGAGGAAGTGATGAAG
>PUPD01000272.1 GCA_003552985.1 Spirochaetaceae bacterium | reverse complement strand
CATAAGAGGCACTTCCGGTCTTAAGGGGCAGATCGACCACAGAGGTATCCTTTACCTTCCGGGCCTTCCTACTTTCCCTTCCGGCCGCCAGGGCCCCTCCGGCCGCTCCGGCCAGAAGGCCTGCCACGGCCCATACCATCGCCGTCTCCCCGAGGTACTGAAGGGAGTCACCCCTATCGGCGGCCCGGGTGAGCGGATTAAGTCTGTCAAGTACCCAGTCGGTACGAGTGGTTGAAGTCATCATTCGTTCTCCTTATGGTACGGGGGAGCATACTGGTCCTGGCTCCACGGGGCTGTAAAGTACATAAAATAGCCTTCAATATATCGTCTGCATCCGACGGGAGTCCATCGGAACTCATCTCTGGTCACTTCGGCCCTCCTGGTCAGAACATCCTCCATGAAACAGCAGAGCCAGTGACGGTCCTCACGGTTGTCAGGATCTATCAGTTTAGAGACGAAAGTGAACTTTTTGACCGGAGCGGACCCGCTGTCATTGCGGTCCACCAGACTGCTCTGGCCGATATAGGGTAATCCTTCCCAGGTACTGTTATAATCTGATTTCACGATCCCCCCTTGTATCCTGCTGGGCCGAAGCCTCCAGCATGGCCTGGCGTTCCTCCTGTCTCCTCCGGTGGCCCTCCATGGACTTCCGGGTCCTCTCCAGCTGCATCCGTTCCATCCGGTTCCTTATCTTATCCTTGTCGGCCACAGAGGGGGAAGTGACATAGCCGGTCCCGTAGCCCGCCAAGAACCCGGTGCCGGCCAGGGCCAGAGCTATCAGGCTGGCCACAGTGAATATACCCCCTCCTATGTTCCCCCAGCCGAAAGCTTCCTTATCCATTTTTGCAGATTTCTGCAATTTCACCTGCTCCATTATCCGTTCGCCCGCCTCTTTATACGGGCCGGAAAGATTTTCAAAGGCCATAATATCCGCGGCTCCTATTTGTTCCTGAATATATCATCGATTATCCCGCTGGACTTCACCGCCCCGGCCAGTCCCCCGGCCATGGCGGCCCGGTGCCTCAGGGGCCGGGGCAGTCCGAAAACTCTCCCGGTGATCCTGCCGAACACATAGGCCGGGATGAATCCCGATCCGGCCTCCACGGCCTTCCGGGTCAACGCCTCCCCGCTGGTCCTTTCCCTCACCTCGTCCGCATCGGCCACCAGGGCCCCGGATATCCTCCGTTCATCCCGGTTCAGATGGCGATCGGTGAGCAGATAGGTCATGGCTTCGGCCTTGGGGATATTGAAGGACCTGTATTCGGTATCCAGGCCGGACCCCAGGGAGCTTCTTTTGAACAGTCCGTACTCCCCGGCCCCACCGATATCCTGGAACTGCCGGGGCCTGGTGAAAGAAGGTACCTCCCGGTCCGGATCCCCGTGGGCCGCCAGGACCCTTCCGGCCGCCAGGGCCGCGAACATCGCCGGGAGCGCATAGCGCCATCGTCCATGCTGTAACTCATGGGCCAGCCGGGCCTTCTGTTCCTTCTTCATCCCGGTCCCCATCAGCCTGAGGATCGGTTCGACCAGACGGTTCGCCCCGGCCCCCAGCATCCATCCGACCCCTCCCTCCACGGGGGCCTGGATGTACGGAGAGGATCCTACAGTTCTTGAATAGACATCAAACGGATTCATCGGCTGATCCTGTAATTGTTATATTGATCTGAAAAGTCCCCTGTCCAGTATGGACGGCCGTCTCGCCCGGTCCCTCGTGGCCACCGCCGGCCTGTCCCGGTGCATTCTGGATAAAAGGAGCGTTCCGGCCACCATGCCCGCCAGGGACAAAGCACCCGTTATCGTCCCTCTATGTTTATCCCAGAATCCTTTCAGGAACCGGGATACCTCCTGTTGCTGGTAGTCCGGGTCTAGTACCCTTTCTACCTGTCTGGATACACGATCAGTTCTGTCAATCACCGCCTTTGTTTGGGGAAACAAGCGCTCCAATAGTTTTTCCCCCACCCCCCCTTTTTCCTTTCCTGTCCGGGGTACATCGATTCCCTGGACGGTATGGGACCTGCCCTCCTTCTCCACCAGCTGTTCCAGAAGTTCTTTTCTGTCCATCACATACCTCCGGCTGCCTGTTCACGGGCCATCAATATACCCTGCTGTCCCGCTTGTGATTCAAGGGCCTGTATCTCCTGGGTCACCAGGGCATGCAGGTCCCGATTATGTTTTTCAAGTTCCCTCAGTCGGCTGGCCCTGTCCGGGGCCCCCAGTAACTGCTGGGCCATCTGCTGGGCCTCGGACCTCAGCTGCGACAGGCCCACACTCTGGCCCGCGGCGGTCTCAGGGGCCGGGGGCATCGGTCCGGCCGGTGGGGGCATTCCGCCCTCCTGTCCCTGCTGGGCCTGCATGGCCGCCTCTTCCTCCGACAATACCTGTTCCCCTTCGGACGGTGCATGCATGGCGATCGTATTGGCCTCCATGTCTGTCATTCTCCTCTGGTGCTCGGCCATCATCCGGTGCTCCTCGTACTCCTCGTCCAGACGCATCTGGAAGGACTGCAGGTAATCAATATTCAACGGTTCCAAAGCGGTCTGCATAGGTAATTGTTTATTCACCGCCAGATCCAGCAGCAGCCCGTGGATCTCCGGGTTCTCCTGGACCGATACGGGCTTCAATCTCACATCCTGCCTGGCGATCTGTCTTTCCCTGCAATACAATGAGGTATACCAGGCCAGCCAGCGATTACAGTCCTTGAGGAATCCTCCCCAGAACCTTTCGAACAGTTTGAGGGCCGCGGCATGCATTACGCCGTCATGGATCGATCCGGTGAACACTTCATAGGGGATCGACATGTTCTTCAGAATACGGTTCTCATAATACTCCAGCAGTTCCACCGATACCAGCTGGTTCGCCTCACCCCCGGCTATCTGATAGTTCAGGGGATACGGGAAGGTGTGGTGCTGGGCCGGATTTCTCCTGTGCGCCTCCACCAGGCGCTTGATAGCCTCCTGGAAGGCCTCCCCGGTCAGATT
>PUPD01000263.1 GCA_003552985.1 Spirochaetaceae bacterium | reverse complement strand
CGACTCCCGTATCCTCCAATCATCCAGCACAGTACCCGCATTGAGGAGCTCGCATGCAGACTTCCGAGGAACTCGTCAAGAGCCTGCATCCGTTGGAAGTACGAGTCCTGCTCGGCTTTTCCGAAGCCCAGACATTAGATGCCCCGGCTTTGGAAAGCGAGCTCGGCTACAACCGCGGTCAGGCAAACCAAGCGATAAGTTGGCTATCACAGAAGGGCTATATTGAGGAGGTGGAGCGTCGTACCGTTACGCGCTACGAGCTGACCCCGCTCGGTCGTGAGTACCGCGACAACGGGACACCGGAAGAACGAATTCTTCGGCTCCTCGCGGACGAAGGCCCCAAGGCGATGGCGGAGCTCGCGACGGACCTTAATCTGGAGCAGCGCGACGTGGGGTCCGCCTATGGGGCCCTCAGCAAGGCCGGTGCGGTCACGTTGGACGAGGACAAGAAGGTCAGCCTCGCCGCGCCGGATCAGGCCGACTCGGTCGGTGCGATACGCGCGCTGTTGGATCGGGCGCGCGAAACCGAGGTGCTGGAGGCCGGGGCACTCGACGCCGACGAGTTGGCGGTCATTGCAAAAATCAGCAAGAAACGCGGCGCGGGAAGCGCTCCCTTCCGCCAGGCTGAAAGCGAAGAGGTGAGCTACCGCCTTACCTCCGAGGGCTCGCGGGCAAAGCAGTTGCTGCAGCAGGCGGGCGTGACCGGAGAGGAGATCGGTGCGCTGACCCCGCAGATGCTACGCGAAGGCTCATGGAAGGGGCGTCGGTTCCGGGCCTACAACATATCGCTGCCTCCGGGGCGGGTGGTTCCCGGGCGTCGCAATCCGTACTGTGAATACCTGGATCACGTTAAAGACAAGCTCGTATCGCTTGGGTTTCAGGAGTTTGACGGACCGCTCGTCGAAACCGAGTTCTGGAACTCCGACGCATTGTTTATGCCGCAGTTCCATTCGGCGCGCGACATCCACGACGTATACTACGTTGATAACCCACGCCATGCCGACGAAATCGAGGAGCCGTATCTCAGCCAGGTCGCCGCGACGCACGAGGACGGATGGCAGACCGGCAGCCGGGGATGGGGCTACGGGTTCGACCGTGATTTCACGCGCCGGCTGATCCTGCGGAGTCAGGGAACGGTGCTTTCTGCCAAGCAACTCCCTAAGGCCGAGGTTCCCGGCAAGTATTTCGGCGTTGTACGCTGTTTCCGTTATGATCAGGTCGATGCCACCCATCTGGCGGACTTCTATCAGACCGAAGGTATCGTTCTCGGCCCCGACGTGAACTTGCGGACGTTGCTGGGGTTCCTCGAAATGTTCGCCGTTGAGCTTGCAGGCGCGACGGATGTGAAGTACGTGCCGGGGTATTTCCCGTTCACCGAGCCCTCGGTGGAGGTTCATATCAAGCACCCCGTCTTGGGCTGGTTTGAGCTCGGCGGTTCCGGAATATTCCGTCCGGAAGTCACGCTTCCGCTTGGCGTGAACGTGCCGGTGGCGGCCTGGGGGCTGGGGATCGACCGCATGGCGCTGATGCATCTGGGGCTCGACGATCTGCGCGAGCTGTTTTCAGCCGATATCGAAAGTGTGCGCTTGCGTCGCGCTGAATGAGGATCACATGCCGAAGATTGAAGTACACCGCGACACCCTGTTCGAGTACATCGGCCGCCGCTTTGAGGAGGCCGAGTTTGTGGAGCTGCTGACGGCGGCGAAGGCGGAGCTGGATGAGCCCGCCGACGAGCGGGGAATGATGAAGATCGAGCTCAACGATACCAATCGGCCCGACCTGTGGTCCACAGCGGGCCTGGGACGGCAGCTGCGTAGCTACATTGGTAGGACACGGAACGAGTACGGATTTTTCTCAACGCGCAAAGCCGCGCGCGAGCATGCCGATCGGCGTGTTGTGGTCGATGCGCAGTTGCACCGCATTCGTCCTTACATCGCTGCGTTCGCGGTGGTTGGAAACCCCATATCGGAGGTGCTCCTGGAAGATGTCATTCAGACACAGGAGAAGCTCTGCTGGAACTACGGTCGGAAGCGCAGCTCGATCGCGATGGGGGTCTATCGCAGCGATTTGATCGAGTATCCGGTGCGTTACAACGCCGTAGCGCCGGACGGTTTGACGTTCCGCCCACTGGGGATGGAAACGGTGCTTACGCCGGCCGAGATCCTTGCGCAGCATCCGAAAGGGCTTGAGTTCGGCAGTATCGTAAGGAGTTTCTCGCTCTACCCTATGCTGCTTGATTCACGCGAGCGCGTCCTGAGCTTTCCGCCGATCACCAACAGCGCCGATCTCGGTGCGGTTGAAGTCGGCGACGCACGCCTATTCGTGGAGATGACCGGGACCGACATGCCGTCACTGCTGGTCGCCTGCGCGATTGCGGCCTGCGATCTCGCCGATGCGGGTTACGAGATTCTGCCGGTGCAGATCGAGTACCCGTACGACACACCTCTTGGGCGGACCGTGGTTACGCCGATGTACTTCCAGGAGCTGGTGACGCTGGAGATCGAGTACGCGTCACGGTTGCTCGGTGCTGAGCTTGCACAGGATGAGGTGCTCCAGGGTCTTGAACGCATGGGGATCAGCGCGGTGGCGCAGGACGGCGCGGTGCGTATCAGCCCGCCTGCGTTCCGCAACGACTTTCTTCATCCTGCCGACGTTGCCGAGGACGTGATGATCGGTCATGGGATGGACCGGTTTAGCCCGCTTGCTCCAACCGACTTCACGGTCGGCAGACTGTCGACCACGGAAGAGTACGGGCGTCGCCTCAAAACGAACCTGGTGGGGCTGGGCTACCAGGAGATGATCTTCAACTACCTCGGCTCGTATCGTGAGTTCGTCGAGCGCATGTACCCTCCCGAGCACCAGGAGCCGCACAGCCGCAGACTGGTTCGAATAGCCAACCCGATGTCCGAGAACTACGCTTATCTGCGGGGCTCTGCGCTGCCGCACCTGCTGGGGGCTGAAAGCGTCTCGGCGCATGCCGCGTATCCGCATCGCGTCTTCGAAGTAGGCAAAGTGGCTCGCACCGATGAGCGACAGAATTACGGGTCGGTGACGCTCGATACCGTTGCGATGCTAATCGCCGACGCCGCGGCGGACTTTAACCTGCTGAATCAGGATATCGCCGCACTGCTGTACTTCCTGCGGGTCGAATACAGCCTGCGGGAATGCGATGATCCACGCTTCATTCGGGGGCGCGCCGCTGAAATCGTTCACGCGGGCGAGGCGCTCGGCGTGTTCGGGGAGCTGCACCCGCAGGTGCTGGAGAACTGGGGCATCACGGTGCCCTGCGCCGCCGGGGAGCTGTTTTTCCACTCGTTGCCGGCTGAGTGACCCCGTACGCCGCAAGCGCTGGGGTATACCGGGGCATCGTCGGCAGGAACCGCGACCTTTCGCGGTGCTTCTGGGCAGATTGCGTTGCAATAGCCGCAGGCACGAGCTACACTAGAAGCAGGTGGTAGCTCGTGATGGGCGTGCAAAGCGGGACGGTGCCGACCAAACCGAACCGGTCACCGCAGGTTCTCATCCCCTATCCGGGGCCGAGCACGGACTCCCAAACCCAGGACGTTTTTCTGTATCTGCGTCCCGAGGCCAACGGGGTGCAGGTAGAGAGTACCATCCTGCGGGTTGTCGAGCATTGCCCGGAGTACCGGCACAATCTCTTTCTCGTGTATCTGGCGAACATCCCCGGACAGTTTATCGTCGATAATCATCTTATCGAGCGCTATTACGAGGTACAGCTTGCGTTCGCCGTGCATGGGAAGTCGCTCTTAACCGCCCAGATGCGGGAGGCCTTCGCACGGCAGTTCGGCGAAGACGCCGAGAAGGCTCCGATAATCGGCGCATTCGAAGCTTTGCGCAAACTAGGGCTGCGTCCGGATGAGCTGTTCGATGTCTGGGTAGACGAGAAGGATCTGCTTGCTGTACATGGACAGACCATCAAGCGCTACCGTGGCTACTATATCGTCAACTACGATATCCCGGCGCTTCTGCACAAGAACAACCGCGATACCGACATAGCCGTGATGATCTTCCGGACCACCCTCGGCTGGCCGTTCTTCACCGAGCTGGCAGTGGAGATGGAAGCCGCGCTGAGTAGCCGCGGACTGCTTGAGAACAAGCGTCACCCGCGGCGTCTGTTCCACTACTCGCGGGGGCCGCTCCATCAGGCCGTCGACGGATGGTGTTACCTCTGCGACACCGACGGCGGGCTGCTGGGCGTGGAACGCACGAGCTTTGCGGCCTACCTTGCCCAACACGGGATCGGTCGCTCGGAACTGCAGAGACTGATTCGCCGACCAATCGTGCTGGTACCTACCGATCAGAACGGGACGGGCGAGGCGCAGGTAGTTGAGACGAACGTCTTCAGATACACCGAGGGCGACCGTTATCCGGCCGCCCTCGCCAAACTCCGCACAATTCTGGCGCAGTACATTAGCTGAGTATCGCTCCCAGATCCTGTTGCAACCTGGGCGAGTTGTCTGCCTACCCGGGTGGGTAACCGTTACTCAAGCATCTGCTGGACCTGCTGTGCGAGCTCCGGGTCCTGTTGAATCGCAATGATAATCTCGTTGAAGCGCTGGACATCGAACCCCTCTTCGGCAACGGCGTCCTGCATGTCCCCCTGCGCGGTCTGTTGCACTTCCATCAATGTTGCCAGCACGCTTTCGTAGGCTTCTTCTTCGGCAGCGGTTACATCGTCGCCCAGCTCCATCTCGGGGTTCTGCTGCGCGCTGTGGATCTGGCTGAAACGCTCTTCCGACATGCCTTCAGCTTCGATAGCCTCGGTCATGGTAGCCTGGGTCTCGATCTGAATCTGTTCGACGGCCTGAAGCGCGGTGACAAAACGGTCCAGTTCTTCGTCGCTTACCTCTTCGACCTCGGGTTGCTCGCCCAGATCAGGCATCTGGGCCATCAGCGGGGCGCCAAACACCAGGAACACAGCAACCGCCAGGCTCAGTATCATCGTACGAATTCTCATCTGTGACATCATCTAACCTCCATTTACGGTAAGTATAACCGCCGAGGCGAGGAGGGGTCAAACAGCCGATATGTCGTAATTTGTTGAATTCAGGTTTTGAGCTTCCGTACGATATGCGTTATAGTCGTATAGATATCCTGCGGCATTACACGCTGCACCGAGGAGAGCTAACTACGTGCTATATTGGCTAGGCGAAGTACTGACAGAGCTGTACGGACCGTTCCGCCTTCTGCGTTCACATGCCATTCTCATCATATTCGGCCTCTATTTGGGTTTTGCCGTAACGTTCGCCCTGTTACCGCGCATGTGGCGGCGCCTTCCGGTCGACCAGGGACGCGCGCACGCTGCGCAGGCCGGAGGTGCGGTCGGTAAGCCTACGGGAGCCGGGGTTGTGTTTATCTCGGTTTTCGTGCTGGTGTCGCTGCTGGTTGTTCCACTCGCTCCGGCGCAACTGGCGATGCTGGTGATGACTTTCCTGGCCATGATTTCGGGATACCTCGACGATCGCAGCGCCACGCCCTGGAGTGAGTATCGTAAGGGGATGATCGACCTAGTGCTTGCCTTGGTGGCGGCAGTGCTGCTCGCGGGCTTCAATGGTCTGGTAATCTGGTTGCCGTTTACCAACGCGGTGATCGAGCTTTCGTTCGGGGTCTATGTGGTGCTCGGTACGCTGATCCTCTGGACATCGATCAACAGCACGAACTGTTCCGATGGAGTGGACGGGCTTTCGGGTAGCCTGGTGATGCTTGGGCTGATCAGTCTGGGCGTGATCATGTATTTCGTTGTCGGGCATGCGGCGGTCTCGCGCTATTTGCTGCTGCCGCACAACGCAACCGGCGCGAAGTGGTCGATCATGACGTTCACGATGGTTGGATGTCTCGCTGCGTATCTCTGGTACAATGCCTATCCGAGCCGCGTGTTGATGGGGGACGCGGGCTCTCGTGCGCTTGGGTTCTTCGTCGGTGTTTCGGTGATGAACTCAGGAAACCCGTTTCTCATCTTCATTATCTCGACGGTGCTGCTGGTTAACGGCGGTGCCGGCCTGGTAAAGGTAGCGTTGCTTCGCTTTCTACGCATCCGGGTTCTTCGCAATACGCGTTTCCCGCTCCATGATCATCTGCGAGAGAATCGAAGCTGGTCGAATGCGCAGGTACTGGTGAAGTTCGCCATCATCCAGCTCCTGATCACGTTCGGTCTGTTCGGCGCCTTTCTCAAGATTCGCTGACCGCAACGGCCGAGCCTTTGCCTGCGGCGCGGCGCAAACCGCCCGGTGCACGCCGCTTGGCGCTTGACGTGGAAATGCTACATATTGCAGGAGTTGGATTCATCCGCGACAGTAGCGCAGAGGTTGTTGAATCAACGGCAACTGGGTACAATCAAATTCGCGAGGAGACTCTCGAATAAGCGTGAGCGCGAGTGCGCTCGGTGCTTTCGCCTGCGCTAAGGGGGGCTTGTGCCGAAAACCAAACCTGAGTTGCGTGTTCGCCGGACGCGAAAATATCTCTGGGATGCGCTCATTCGTCTGACTACGGAAAAAGGCTATCACGCGGTGACGGTCAAGGACATCACCGAACAGGCGATGGTGAACCGCGTGACCTTCTACCGGCACTACGAGGATAAGCACGACCTGCTGATGCGCGGCATGGATGAGATCTTCGACGATCTGGTAGCGCGGACCAAGCCGCCGTTGTCGTCGACGGGGGTATCGCTCGACCGCGCGGCACCTAATGCCCGTGCTTTCTTCGAACATGTACGTGAATACGGGGAGTTCTATCGCGTCATGCTCGGCAAGAACGGCGTGAGCGGTGTCGAGAATCGTATTCGGAAACATATCGATGAGCTGTTTCAGGAGCGGCTCGAGCTCGCCCGACAGCAGGAGACTGGGATCGTCAAGGAAGCGATGGTACCCCCGGACCTCGCGATTAGCTCCATCTCGGCGATTGTGCTCAGTATGATGCGCTGGTGGCTCGAGAACAACTTTCCGGTTGAGGCCGAGGAGATCGCGCTGTACACGACGCGGCTGATCGTGCTCGGACCGTATCGCGCTCTGGGTGTGGAGATGACTCCCCTCGACGGCGCGTAGTTTCGCATCTCAGCCCCGGGTGGAGTGCCCCGAGGGGTTTCAGCCGTTAAGCGATTCAGCTGTCGTGGCGGCGTACGCGCGGTAATTGCGGGCCGACTCGGCGAATTGCTTACGCTCCTCCTCGGTGAGGTCGCGCACTACCCTGGCGGGGATGCCGGCACATAAGGTGCCCGACGGAACTTCGGTGCCCGGGGTTACTACCGCCCCCGCAGCGACGAAGGCGTTGGTGCGAACGATAGCCCCGTCGAGGACGACGGCTCCCATGCCGATCAGCGCCAGATCCTCCACCGTGCAACCATGCAGAATCACGCGGTGTCCGACAGTCACGTCACGGCCGATCTCCAGCGGGTGGGTGTCGTGCGTTACATGACAGACCGAGCCGTCCTGGATATTGGTTCCGGCGCCGATCGATACGTAGTGCACATCGCCGCGAATAACGGTGTTGTACCATACGCTGACCTCGTCGCCGAGGCGTACGTCTCCGATTACCTTCGCCCCTGGTGCAATGAAGACCGACCGGCCTAGCTGCGGATGCAGGCCGCCGTAGGGGAACAGTCTTAGTTCGACATGATTGTACGCGCTCATGAGGCGTTCCTTTCGACGATCAGGACTTGAATGTCACAGACGTTGGTTCCGGTCGTGCCGATCTTGTGCAGCGCATCGAGGCGCTCGAAAAAATGATATGCATCATTGGTGGTGAGGTAATCGACAGGGGACAGCTGTTGTTCGTGCGCCGCGGCTAGGATGCCGAGCGACGCGAATGCCCCGGTGGCATCGGTGGGGCCGTCGTTTCCATCGGTAGATGCCGAGAGAAACGCGACCCCCACGGCGTGCCGGGGATTGCGGTCGAGCTCGTTGATAAACGAGAGCGCGAGCTCCTGATTGCGCCCGCCAAGACCGCTGCCTCTGATGGTCACCGTGGTTTCGCCACCCCCGATGATGCAGCACGGGCGTCGGGCGAGCAGCTCGTAACGGTTGAGATCACGCGCTATTCCAGCGAAGACCTTGGCTAGTTCACGTGCTTCGCCGGTGAGCTGCGACGAAAGCACGACGGTGTCATACCCGAAGGCGCGCGCAGCCTCCGCTGCGGCCGCAAGTGCGGTTGAGTTGGTGCCTACCAGCACGTTGCTTACGCGCTCGAAGATCGGATCGTCCGCTCCGGGGGTGTCGGCGATCGTGCCGGCAGCGCCGGCTTCGAGGACTTCTCGCACCCGGCCCGGGAGTCGGCCTGCGAGCTGGTAGCGGGCCACCAGTGCGAGGGCGTCGTGATAGCTCGTGCTGTCGGGCACGGTCAGGCCTGAAGCGATAGCATCGAGATCGTCGCCCACTACGTCGGATAGAATGAGCGTAACCGTCGTCGCCGGGTAAAGCTTCTCGGCCAGCCGACCGCCCTTGAGGGCTGAGAGATGCTTACGGATACAGTTTATCTCCTGAATCGTTGCTCCCGACTCAAGCAAAGCGGAGGTTGTTTCACGCAGGTCGGCGAGTGTCAGCGACACCTGTCGCCCGTCGATCGAAGCCTCGAGCGGAGCGGTCAGTAGCGCAGACCCGCCGCCGGAGATCAACACCAGAGACAGCGTCTTCTCGTCGGCGCTCTCCGAAAGCTTGGCAATGGCTCTCCCGGCCTCCAGACTGCCGTCATCCGGCACCGGGTGGCCGGCGTCAACTGCGCGCACCCGCGATAGCTTCACCCCATGACCGGGTTTGACCGCAACGATGCCGTCCGAAATCCGGTCGCCCAGCACGGTCTCGGTCGCCTGTGCCATCAGAGCGCCGGCTTTGCCGGCGCCCAGGACCAGAATGCGGTCGTAATCTCTGAGCCGAAAGCTTCGCTCTTCCTGATCGCTGCGAATGACAAGCTCGTCTCCCTCGAGACGCAGGCGTTCGACCAGCATCTCGTACGGGTTAACGCGCTGAATAGCGGCGTCGAGAATGGAGGCCAGCCGTTGGCGCTGCTCGTCGGTCATTATGCTGCTCCGTTTCCGCGCAGCGTCGCGAGGAAACGCTCCGCATTGGTATAGTTTCCAGCTTCCAGCAGCCGTCCCTCGCGATAGTAGCGCACGTAAGGTATCAGCCGGTTGCCCCAGACTTGCTCCTTCAATGTCATGAACTCGCGGAAGTAAGGCGTGCCGTCGTATTCGAGCTCCCACACAGCAATGTCCGGTGCCGGCTGCTCAACTCCAGGATCAGCGGGATCGCGCTTGTGTTCGAGTTCGCCGAGCCAGTTCTGCATTGCAAGCCACTGCGGACACCAGCTCTGACTGAGGACGACCGCGACCGCCGGCGCAGCCTTGATAACTTCATCAGGGAACTCGTAATGCTCGAGCGCATGCCGTACATGCTGCGGTTTCAAAGTAACTCGCTCAATCATTGCGCCTGGTGTTTTCTTGCGAGCTCGGTTACGGTCCGGGGCAGCTCGCGGACGAAGCTCTCGATCTCATCGCGCACCCGGCGATAGTGAGCCATCGCCTCTTCCTCGGTTTGCGCGTATTGTGCGCGCTTGGGCGGATCTTCGAACCCGTGATGAAGCACGGTCGCCTTTCCGGGGAATACCGGGCAGTTCTCGGCGGCGCCGTCACAGACGGTAATCACGTAATCGAACTCGGTATCGAGCAGATCCCGTACATGGGTGCTCTCGTTTGCTGAGATATCGATTCCCTTTTCTGCCATCGCCCGCACCGCGAGCGGGTTCAGCGCTTGCGGTGCGGTGCCGGCCGAAAAGGCCGCGAAGCGCTCACTATGCAACTGCCGCGTGAACCCTTCGGCCATTTGACTGCGACAAGAGTTTCCCGTGCACAAAAACAACACCGCTTGTTTCATGGGCGGTCTCCCTGAGCAGGCGGAACGATCTCTATTAGTCTGTCGTTCGCGTATAGTCGGCGTTGAGATACGCCGTTTGCTCGGCGATCGATCGCTGAATAACCCGGTCGATGCAGTCGGCCGCAGTAAGCACGCAATCATCCGACAGTGAGTAGAAGACGATTGTGCCCTGTTTGCGGCTGTTCAGAAGCCCGGCATTCTTCAGGACCGATAAGTGCTTCGAGACCGTCGACGTATCGGCCCCGATCATCTCGGTTAGGTGACACACGCAGTGCTCTCGCTCAGCGAGGCGCTCCACGATGAACAGGCGTGTTGGGTGCGCGAGGGCCTTGAGCACCCGAGCTCGTGCCGCCATACGTCCGCGTTCGTGCTCGGACATCTGCTCGAAATCTCCAGGGCACCCTTCAATCGGATCAGCCGTGTCAACTTGATTGGCCATAGTGCAGTTACCTCGGATACGATTGTCCCAAAGCAACCCGTTGCTGTCAACTAAGACACGCGATCACGGCGATGATATTACGCGCCGTCTTTCCGAAGACGGCATCTCAGCGCAGGCTGGTTGCGGTGCCGCCGGCAGCGCCGCTGATCTCGGAGCGCGATAGCTGCAAACTGGTTATGATCAAGCCGCTACCACCCACCACACCGTCGATCACCATGGCCGCCAACGTGGGTGGAGCCAGCGCAACTGTTGCGAGGCCGATTACGACCATTGCCGAACCGGTGTAATGCAGCGTGCCGACCGTATAGAAGCCGAGGACCATAACGTGTGGCACCAGCATCAGCAATACCGCTCCCGGCCGGGGGCCGGAAACACTGAACACCTGGGCCGCGAGCGTGACCACCGCCGCGTACACGCCTACCTCGGTCAGCACGAACTTGCGAAACCGCTGCGCAAACAACGGGAACGGCTGCCGGATAAGCCGCCGAACAGCGCTCCCCACCGCGAATGCAAGCCACAGGAAGCCTGCCGGCAACCACACCCACAGTGCGGCCCTTCCGAACGCAAAACCGGCCGTGTTGATCAACACCGCCATCGCGGCCGTCCCGACCAGTATCAGTCCACCGAGCGCTGCGTTGAGCCATTCGGCATAGTACAGGCGGCCGTCCTGCTCGGTGACGACACGACGAATCATCTCGATGTCCTGAAAGTACCCTTGGGTCAGATCGCGTCGGCCTTCGCTCATGCACCCGCTCCTTTGCCTCTACTATATCGCCCACTCCATCGTGTCGCAGGTTCGGAGCTCATCCAATCGGGCTGCGATTGCCGGTCTGCGTTACCGGTCCCGCAGCGGGCCAAGCTTGTATACCGTACTACGCGCTGATATGCTGAAGCTCAACAGAAACCTGCTCAACTGGAGGAGATACATGGCAATTACGGAACAGCAAGTGCTCGACGCACTGCGCGAAATAATAGATCCGGACCTGCAACAAGATATCGTATCGCTCGGATTCGTCCGCAACATCGAGATCGGCCCGAGCTCGGTGGCGTTCGAGATTCAGCTCACCACGCCTGCCTGCCCGATCAAAGACCGCTTCAAGTCCGACGCGGAACGGCTGGTCGGCGCGCTCCCGGGAGTTGAGTCCGTTCAGGTCACGATGACAAGCCGTGCGCCCACACGCAGTCTGAAGCAGGAGAAAAGCGGTCTGACGCGCGTCAAAGCGCTCATCGCGGTTGCCTCCGGCAAGGGCGGTGTGGGTAAATCTACCGTGGCCGCGGCGATGGCGCTCGACCTCGCACAGCGCGGCTACAAAGTAGGGCTGCTGGACGCCGATCTGTTCGGGCCGTCGGTACCGACCCTGTTCCGACTGCACGACGTTGAGCTCTTTCAGGACGAGTCGGGCATGATTATCCCGATAGAGGTCGGACCGTTGCAGGTGGTTTCGTTCGGCTTCCTGCTCGGTGATTCCCCGGCGATCATGCGCGGTCCGATGGTCTCCGGCTATATGCAACAGTTGCTGCATCAAGTCGGCTGGGGCGAGCTCGATTACCTGTTCCTCGACCTGCCGCCGGGTACCGGGGACATACAACTGACGATCACGCAGGCGGTGGAGCTCGACGGCGCTCTGATCGTTACCACGCCGCAGGCGCTGGCGTATCCGGACGTAGGAAAAGGCATCCTGATGTTCGACCGGGTCGACGTACCGGTTCTCGGCGTGGTTGAGAACATGGCGTACTTCGATTGTGGAAGCTGCGGCGCGCGGCATGAGCTCTTTGGTACCGGAGGTGCGGCCCGGCTCGCGGAACGGTACGGCGTTCAGGTTTTGGGGGAGCTCCCGCTGTCGCCTGAGCGCTACGGCGGTACATTCGAAAACGGCCGGCAGGATGAGGCGGTACGCGAGACGGTCGACCGGGCGATGATGGCGCTCGGGAAAGTCAAAGCCGAGGGCATTCGGAAACCGGAGATTGCGTTCGACGAGAAGCAGATAACGCTTCGGTGGCCGGAGGGGGGTACGGTTGTCGTGGATAACCACACGCTGCGGACCAACTGTCAATGCGCTTCCTGCGTCGACGAGTTCAGCGGCGAACGGAAGCTCGATCCGAGCCGGATTCACCCCGACATCAAGGCCGAAGACGTAGCTACAATTGGAAACTACGCGATCGCGATCGAATGGAACGACGGGCATTCGTCGGGATTCTTTCCCTATCGCAAGATCCGTGAGCTCGCCGGCTAGCCGGCCGGGGCCTGCTTGCGGCACTCGGGTTTCGATCGCAGACAGTTTCCAAGAAAGTGTGGTGGTCTCGCTTCAATTCCGCGAGCTATGCTATTATATTGGGAGTGGACCATGGCTTTATACTCTATGGCGTGCACAGTGTAGACAAATTGGAAAAACTACTGGTACAACTGAAGAGGTGAGTCTAAGCGATATTATCGCGTAAGGAGTGGTTATGAAGAACGTTCGCCGATTTTTGCTGCCGGCAGCGGTCATTGTCGTCCTGGTGCTCACGGGGTGTCCGACTGCACCGGAACCGGTGGAAGATCCCCCACCCGAGGAGGTTGCCCCGGAGGACATCCCGGTAACCGAACAGGAAGAGGCTCGTAGCCTGCGAGATACGATCAGGCGCTACGAGCTCGATCAGTACGCGGTGGAAGAGTTCACCGAGGCTGAGGAGTATTACGAAGAAGCGGAAGCGTTGATGGAAGAAGACCCGGAAGCCGCGACTGAGAGTTATATCGCCGCGATTGCGTTGTACGAGCAGGTCGTGCGCGTGGGCTTCGGCGAACTGATCGACGCGCTGAAAGCCGAGATCGCGGAGGTACGAGCCGAGGCTGAAGGCATTCGGGCCGACGTTGCCGCCCGCAGCGAATTCGAGCAAGGCGTGGAGGCCTACGATCAGGCTGAACAGCTTGAGATGGAAGCCAGCTGGGAGCCTGCCTATCACGGGTTTCAACGGTCGTTGGAATTCTTTCAGGACTCCTACGGGATCGCGCGCGAAAAGCGCGACCGCGCTGACGACGCGATGGCTCGAGCGCAGGAGGTTCGCGAGCGGACCGAGCGGGAGGTGCTGGAGATGGAAGACGAGCTCGAGGAAGAGCTCGAGGAAGACTAACCTGCAATAAGAGACTGCGGAGGACTTTCGAATGAAAAAGACAATAGCCCTGATTGTTGGCCTTGCAGTACTCGGCGCGGGGCTTCTTCCTGCCCAGAACCTT
>PUPD01000262.1 GCA_003552985.1 Spirochaetaceae bacterium | reverse complement strand
GGGCTCGGTAGACGGGTGTTTCATCTTTCCAACACCTCCTTCTACCTATCTACCACCGCCTCCAGCGTCACAGCGCTTCGCTTAACGCAGATATTTTCCCAACACGGTGCGGGGCAGTTCTTGCAGGCTCAGTAACAGTAGCGGTAGACCCTTGCTTCACCCGGGCGGAGGTTTTCTATTCGGTAATGGTACCCGTTGGAGTGAATTACCTCATTGCCACAGGCTATCGACTCAGCCGGCTCTTCAGGGCCCGCCGCAGACCGCGACTCAGCCGCCGGCCCGGCATCGAGCCTGCTTGTGAAGATCAGTTCCACTCGAGACGAGGGAGCGGACCCGAGTTCGGGCCCGTGCGCCTGTCCGGGAGCTTCTGGGTGTCCGTGAGCGTGCGCGCGAGCAGGAGCGGGGACCGGCACCCCGAAACTACCGGAGTCCCGGTCGACGCTGAAGTTGAGGACAAAGCAGTACCGCGGGTGCGGCGTCTCGTGAGTCCATGCGAAGACGGGCGCGCCGTTTTCTGGATCCGGTGGCAGTAGCACTTGGGTTGCGCAATGAGCGATCTCCGGTAAGAGCCGCTCAGCGAGCAGCCGCACGCGCGTGATCGCGGCGAACTGCGCACCGTTGGTATTCCATCGATACGGCCCGTGCACCGCCTTGGACGGATAGACGTTGGAGTCGGACTGTTCCTGAAACACGTACAACTTAGTGTAGTAGTCGTTCGGTGCCGGCTGCATGCGGATATCGCGCATCTCGAAACCGAGGGCAATGTAGCTCGGCATGTCGGTCAAGAACAGCGCGGTGAAGTAACGCGCAACATTGGCTCCCCGAAAATACTCGTCGAAGCGCGGATCGTCTTTGTCGCCGGTGATAACCGTGAAGCTCGGCGTGCATGCACGGCAGCGCGCAAGTTCCAAGTAGCGGGCCAGCCGTCGCATGAACTGCGGAGTACCCGCAACCACAGCCTGTAGATCACCAAGCGCTGCGTCAGCCCGCGAAGCCTCCAGGTGATCGAGCTCCTCTCCATATCCGAACACATCACGCGCCGCGAGAAAGCTCTCGGCGTAGTAGGCAAACCCGGGCCGGCAGCACCGGTCGGCGACGCGCTGTTTCACGAACGAAAGCGCGTCGTAGTACGTGTCCGGGTTCTCCGGAACTCCATCGGGACGCATCTGCACGTGCGACATATCGCCGCGCATGAAGTCGAATCCGTACCGCGCGCAGATATCGGCATAGTGATCGGCAACGTAGTCCCAGACCTCGCGTACCGGCTGGGAGAAATCTAGCTCCCAGCTGCCGCTGCCGGGGCTGCCGGAGGCGGGGACGCCGTCCGGGCACCGGCGGCCAGGGCCACCGGCGTCGCGGGCGGTTGAGTCGGCGCTATCTGCTCCGGCGTAGAGCCGATAGCGGGTCAGCGGGCCGAACACGCGCGACATCGCCTGCGGCTTTTGCATCCGGTAATCCCGCCAGACTCGTCCGCGGCTATCAAGGTAGCGGGTTTCGGGGTCGATCTCGAGCCCCCGGAACGGGGGTGCCATCGTCGCCGGGACCGGCTCGTATCCGAAGGAGTACAACCGTTCGACCAAATCGTCCCGCCGGGCATCCCGTGCTTCCTTGGCTTCGACAACGCCGAACAGAAGCTCATTGCGCTCCTGTTCGTCCAGCTCCGAGAACAATTCCGCAGGCGAGGAAGGGAGGGGGCGCTCCGCCGCCGGTCCGCGATCCAGGAGCCAGCGGTAGATCACCTCCTGCACGCGCGGAGTAAGGTGGTCGCCGTGGTCAATCAGCGTCAGGTCCTCGCGTTGCAGCCACTCGAAACACCACGGTTGCGCGAGCACGATCTGTGAGAAACGGTCGGTGTGCGGAATCACGTCGAGGCCTACTGTCCGCCCGCTGAGGTGAATCAGGTTTATGACGAAACGCAGCTGCGCCTCTACGCTGTCGAGCTCGGGGAGCACGTGCGCGAGCTCGGGCGAGTAGAACTCGGGATTTATCTCCCAGCTGCTGATGCCGTAGAGGCTCCCGACGACCCCCGGCTCCCAGATCGGCAGCAGATGGACGGCATTCCACGAGCCCGGCACAGTCATGAGATACGGAATGACACCCCAGAATGAGCCGACGGTTCGAACGTTGATTCCGATGATGTTGCTGCGCGTTATCCACCTCGGGTCGGGTTCCGAGTCTGCCGGTGACGAAACCGACCCCTCGAGCGCACGCTCAAACTCAGCCCCGAAGCGTGCTTTGAGGATGCCGAGCAGCTCATCGATCGGCCGGGCGAGCGCCTCCTGCGGAGGGCACCACGCCAGGAACGAGCTCCGGCCAGCGGTATATTCAGCCGTCAATCGGGACGAGTTCTCCGCCCAGTAGTTCCTGACTTCCTGATACACCCGCGGGAAACGCAACTCCTCGGCGCTCATGACCACTCCTCCGACCTGCCTAACGGCTGACACGTTCAGCGCACGAACTCGACCTCGTAGTCACGGGTAATAACGACATCAGCGAGCTCCCGGTGCGGTGCGATGAGCTCGTGCTCGATCTGAAGCACCTCTTCCAGAAAAGGCTCAATAGCCTCTCGACCGCGTTTCTTACGAGCCTCCAGCGTCTCGAGCCGGTTTCGTGCGATGAATACCCGCGCGTTCACGTTCTGCAGTAGACTAGTGTAGGTGCCCTCGGCTACCACGACTTTGACGCCTTCCAGATTAAGCACCTCGTCCGAGACGCGGTCCTCGTCGTATATCACCAACGGCTTAGTAATCTCGGTTGCACCTTCAATCGCCTGCTTCAGGTGTTCGTCCAGCAGCGCGATTCTGACCTCTTGAGTCCCGACCCAACCGATGTCCTTTCTGCGAGTGGCGTCGTTGGTCTTCGGGGGATAGACAAAATAATCGTCCTGCTGCAGGACGACACTGCGGAGATCACTCAGCTGCTCGACCATCTCAGCTATAGCCGCGCCGGTTTCCGATTTTCCGCAGCCGGATTCACCGGCCACTGTGATGACGTAACGTCCGGGATGCTGCTCGATCGCCG
>PUPD01000146.1 GCA_003552985.1 Spirochaetaceae bacterium | reverse complement strand
TCAGTATTCGGCAGGCCCGAGGTTCCGGTTATCTGCCGAATGTGGTCTTGCACTTCTTCCGGTACCTGGTCTAGATACTCTCCCATCGTGTTCCTCCTCGTGAGCGAGCTGCTGATTCCGATGCCGGTGTTACGCCTGCATCTGCCCTCGTTACGCTCAATTGTACCCTCGGCGATGCGTCGAATTCCGGGGGCCGGAAGGCGTACGGCACAGTATCTCGCTTGGTATCTCTGTATTAATGATAACACCTCGGATGATCTTCGTGGCTTCGCAGTGGAGTCTTGTTCGTAAGCACGATCTCGGTGCCTTTCGCGCGCTCCACAACCTCGTCCTCGGGAGTGCGGTCGTACACCGTGAGGCTCCCCTGTTTATGCGCTGTCGGTAGCTGTTCCTCAAGCCTATACCCCTTACCGTCGGGGCTGCAAGCACCCACAGGCGCTGCAAGCACTCATCGGGGCTGTGACCGCTGCCGGCGATGCGAGCTCTGCATGCGACACTGGCGTTGCATGCGACACAGGCGCTGCCGGAGGCCTTCCGATAAACCGGCCCAGCGCGTATAGTGGAAGCCATGAATCAACAGGCCAAGCAGGCACCTGTAATCAGCCGCATAGGCATCATCGGCGCGGGCGGACTGGGCGCCGTGTACGCGAGCTACCTCGCAGCGCTTGCGGAGCTCAAAGTGGCGCTCCTTGCCGAGGACCCGCGTGCCGAACGTATCGAACGCGACGGTGTATTCGTGAACGACAAAGCGCTTGGCACCGGAGTGCAGCGCCCGACTGCGGTCCGCGAACCGTACGATCTGGTAATCGTGGCGGTCAAGCATCCGCAACTGGACGAAGCAACAGAGATGATTGCCCCTGCGGTGGGTCCGGACACGCTCATCCTTTCGGTGCTGAACGGGATAGACAGCGAGGAGCGTCTGGCAGCGCGTTACGGATGGCAGCGCGTCCTCTACGGGGTGGCATTGGGGATCGACGCGCTGCGAACCGGGAACCGAATCGTGTATCAGTCTCAGGGGAAGCTCTATCTCGGCCGTGCCGGCAACGAGCCGCCCGACGCTGAAGTGTCGGCAGTGGCCGCCGTCTTGGAGCGCAGCGGTCTGACCGTGGAGGTTCCGGCCGACATGCTCCGTGTATTGTGGTGGAAGTTCATGATCAACGTCGGTATCAACCAGACCGCCGCGGTGCTGGGGATGCCGTTCGGTGAGTTCCGTGAGAATCCGTATGCCATGCGTCTTATGGACACCGCGATGCTCGAGGTAATCGCTATCGCCGAGCGTTTGAAGATCGATCTGAGCTCAGCGGATGTGTCTCGTTGGCACGAAATCATGCAGGGGCTCGCAGCCGACGGTAAGCCGTCTATGCTGCAGGATGTGGAAGCGCGGCGCAAGACCGAGGTGGAGATGCTCGCCGGCACCGTGTTACGGCTCGCCGAAGAGACCCATGCCCCGGCACCGCTGAACGCTGTGCTGTTCGATATGCTACGGGCCTCTGAGCACCGCTACGGCGGCGCATAATGGCCGAACGCTCGAGGCCCGGTGTGTTGCGGACTCCAGTTCCCATGAGAACGGTCGCGCTGAGCTTGCTTCTTCTAGCGACCGTACCGGGATGGCAAGCAGCCTATGCAAACCACGCGCTCGACGGTACCAGCCGGCAGAACGCGGACGGGGTCATCACAGAGATTGAAATAGAAGGGATCGAGCGCACCCGCCCTCAAACCGTGCATCGGATTGCTCGCGTGGAGCCTCCGGTTGCAGTCTCGGAGCTCGACCTCGAAGGCATTCAACGCCGCCTACAGCGCAGCGGCCTCTTCCGGGACGACATCACCGTCGCAGTTCGACCTCGAGCGGCGGCCCCCGGCTCCTCGACCGCCTCAGAGTTTGTGCTCTCTATCGAACTGCGTGAACGCTGGACACTACTGCCGCTTCCGTTCGGAGCCGTCACAAGCTCCGGCTGGGCTGTCGGGTTTGCACTGTACGAGGCCAACTTATTTGGAACCGGAACCATGCTCGTCACAGCGGCCTCTATCTCCCACAGCGGCCGCCAGGTTTTTGCCAGCCTTGGGGGGCACGGGCTCCGCCGAGGCCGCACGGCGCTTTCAATCAGCGGTGCCGCCGGCACGGATGAGCGTGAAACGGCGCTCGCCGGCGAAGACCCGTACGAGCAATACCGGAGACAACACCTGCAGGCGCAACTCGGCCTGCGATACGAGCTCCGCGAGGGGCTTGAGATCAGAACAACAGCCGCCCTTCAGATCGTAGAGGTCGACGAAGACCGATCCGGGGCGATCCGACCGCCGGGCAGCGCAGCGGCCTATCGTCAGGGGTTCAGACTATCGTGGGACCCGCGGGCGTATCACGAGTACTTCCTGCGCGGGGCCGCCGCACGGATATCGTACCATCGTGGGTTCGCACTGGAGGGGATCGACGACTACGACGTGGTGGCTACCGACCTGCAGTACAACCGTCCGCTTCTAACCGATGGTAGACTGGGGTTTCGCGTTCGAGGGGAGATCGGCTCAACTCCACGTGTTTTTCTGCAGTCGCTCGGCGGGGTCGGGTTTCGAACTCTGCCGGGCAATCAGGCTCGCGCCGACCGGTACGCCGCGGCGGCAGCGACGTACGAGCATCGGATTGCTAAGCTCTCATGGGCAAGCATTACGCTGCTTGGATTCGGCGAGGCCGGCGTGTATCAACCACAGGACGCACTCGAGCGGTTTTACGGACCGGGGGCGGGATTTCGCGTCTATCTGAGCCGGGTCGCAATCCCCGCACTCGGCCTGGACCTCGCGTACAACTGGAAGGCCGATGAATGGTTTGTTAGCCTCGCGTTGGGGATGATGCTCTAACTCCTGCACGTGTTAGCGTGTCCGCACGAGGCTTGACTAGGGGACGCCGCCTCGCTATCCTATATCTGAAACCCATAAGGGACCATAGGGGTGCCGTCAGCGTTCGCGCGGGCTGAGATCATACCCTTGAACCTGACCCGGGTAATACCGGCGGAGGAAATGGCAGTTGTCATAATCCCTACCACCT
>PUPD01000280.1 GCA_003552985.1 Spirochaetaceae bacterium | reverse complement strand
TGCCGATCCCGACGCCGCCGCCGTTGTGCAGCGCCGCGAGGCTCATGCCGCGCGCCGCATTGCCGGCAAAGCAGTGCGTCGCCATATCGGCGCAGACGTTGCTGCCGTCCTTGATGTTGGCCGTTTCGCGGAAGGGACTGTCGGTCCCGCCGGTATCGTGGTGGTCGCGCCCCAGCATCACCGGGCCGATCTCACCCTCGCGCACAAGCTCGTTGAACCGCAGCGCGATCCGGGTGCGCCCGATCGCATCCTGATACAGGATGCGCGCCTGGGTGCCGACCACGAGCGCGTTCTCGCCGGCATCTCGAATCCAGTTGTAGTTGTCGCGGTCCTGCCCGCGGCGGTTGGGGTCTATGCAGTCCATCGCCGCGCGATCGGTACGCTCAAGATCCTCCGGCCTACCGGAGAGGCAGACCCAGCGGAACGGCCCGTACCCCAGGTCAAACAGCATCGGCCCCATTATCGATTCAACATACGACGGGAAGATGAACCCATTCTTCGGGTCCCCGCCGAGCGCAATCTCGGTGGCTCCGGCATCGTAGACCGCCTTCATGAAGGAGTTGCCGTAGTCGAAGAAGAAAGTCCCGCGCGAGACGAGCGTCTGAATCAGCTCGAAATGGCGCAGCAGGCTCCGGTCGACGAGGCGGCGATACTCCGCGCGGTCGGTGTCGAGGAGACGGGTGCGCTCCTCGAAGGTGATTCCCTGCGGGCAGTAACCGCCCTGGTACGCGTTGTGGCACGAAGTCTGATCCGAGAGCAGCGGGAGGTCGACCTTGTGCTCCACGAAGTACTCGAGCAGGTCAACGATATTGCCGTGGTAGGCGATAGAGATCGGCGTTTTTGCCTCGATATGCTCGCGGGCGGCACTGACCGCTTCAGCGGCGTCGGCGGTGACCATGCTGACCCAGCCCTGCCGCCGGCGCGTCTCGATCCGCGATCCGTCCACCTCAGCGACGATCGCCACGCCGCCGGCGATCTCGGCCGCCTTGGGCTGCGCCCCGCTCATGCCGCCGAGCCCGGAGGACACGAAGAGAATGCCGGCCATGTTGGCATCCGCCGCGAGATCGAACTTCATGCGCCCGGCGTTGAGGATGGTGCTGTAGGTGCCGTGGACGATCCCCTGCGGGCCGATGTACATCCACCCGCCGGCGGTCATCTGGCCGTAGTTGCTGACGCCCATCTCGGCGGCAACTTCCCAGTCCTCGAGGTTATCGTAGAGCCCGACCAGCAACCCGTTGGTGAGGATCACCCGCGGCGCTTCCGGGTGGCTGCGAAACAGCCCAAGCGGATGCCCCGACATCACCACGAGCGTCTGCTCGGTAGTGAGCTCCTCCAGATAACGCTTAATCAGCCGGTACTGCATCCAGTTCTGGCAGACCTGCCCGGTCTCGCCGTAGGTGACGAGCTCGTAAGGGTACAGCGCCACATCGAAATCGAGGTTGTTGTCGATCATGACCTGGAAGGCTTTGCCCTCGATGCAGTTGCCCTTGTACTCTTCAATCGGCTTGCCGTAGATGCGCCCCTGCGGGCGGTAGCGATACCCGTAGATGCGGCCGCGGGTCTTCAGCTCGTGCATGAACTCCGGCGCAAGAGTTGCGTGCAGCTCTTCCGGCACGTAGCGCAGCGCGTTCGTCAGCGCCTGCTCGGTTTGCTCCGGCGAGAGAACCAGGCCCCGGTTCGGGGCCCGCCTGATAGTGTCATCGAACTCCGGCTCCGGCGGGAGCTCCGCCGGAAGCCGAATCGTCATCGCTTCGCGAATCGCCTCATTCGTCATTATCCGTAACCCTACATGACGCCGACTGCGATCAGGATATGCATGATAATCGCAATCAGCGGAATCTGAATCGCGGTTCGAATCAGGAACAGCCCGACGAGCTGGCCGAGCTTGATCGGAACGTCGCGAAACATATCGAGCATCATCGGTCCGACGGCCGAGAAGAAGATCAGCTGCGAGATCGACAGCACCGCAATGAAAAAGCGCGCGGGCAATGCCGCTTCGCGCACCAGCAGCGCCGGAATGTACATCTCGGTGATCCCGATCAGCGTCGCCGGGCCCAGCATATCGGCATCCGGAATACCCAGCAGGCCCAGAATCGGCGCAATCGGCCGGCCCAGCCAGGTGAAGATCGGGGTGAACTCGGCGACCAAAATCGCCGCTGTGCCGACCGCCAGAATGGTCCCGATAATCAGCGAGGCGAGCTTCAGGCCGTCAACGAAGCCGCGCAGGGCCACATTGGCGATGCCCTCCTCTTTCTGCACCTTTTTGATCGCCTCCGAGACCGCCAGCTTGAGGTAGTCCGCCGGAGAGCCCTTGATCGGGCGCTCGGGGTCCGGCGGCGCGACGTAGTCGTCCGGAACGCGCGAAAGCGGCCAGATCCGCACCGTGATGGCCGCAGTCACCACAATCGCGACCAGGTACGAGCCCATGATATACGGGAACAGGTGCAGCAGATCGAGCGTCGCTGCAACCACGCCGACGAAGCCCACCGAGACGGTGGCGAAACAGGTCGCGTTGATGAATACGTGGCGCTTGGAGTAGCCGCCGGTGCGGTACACCAGGTTGGTAACGTAAAGCCCCACCGAGTACGACCCCACCCATGAAGCCAGCGCATCGAGCGCCGCCCGTCCCGGGATCTTGAACAGCGGCCGCATCAGCGGGCGCGCGAGCGTCCCGACGAACTCAAGCCCGCCCATCAGGATGAAGAGCGAGAGAAACAGCGCGCCGATCGGGATGATGACCGCGACCGAAAACGAAAGCGTGCTCCACATCAGCCCCCCGATATCCGGACGATGCAGCACCTCCGGCCCAAGGTCCCAGAACATCATGACCGCGAGCACCGCGCCCACCACGCGCAGAATCCAGAACGAGACCCCGGAGTCGAAGTAGCGTGTGAAGCTGTTATCGAAAACCTTATTGGCGCTGCGCTTGTTGTACAGCGCCAGGGTGGTGAACACGGCGCCGACCCAGATGATCACGAGCACGTAGACCGCTACCGCCGAGGTGAACTCGGTTCGAATGTACGAGACCACGACGTC
>PUPD01000011.1 GCA_003552985.1 Spirochaetaceae bacterium | reverse complement strand
CTGCAGACCGCCTACGGGTGGTGGCTCACCCGGCGTGTTCCGGCGTTCCGTCGCAGCAGGCACCCCCGCGAGCTCATCGCGCTGTTTGCCACGCACAACGCCGGCTACATCCCGCTGCCGATTCTCGCCGCGCTTGCTCCGGAGGCGCTGCAGATCTACATGTTCTTCGTGGTGCTGGCCTTCAACCTGGTGTTCTGGAGCTTCGCCGTGAACTACGTGAGCGGCGCGCAGGAGGACGGGCATCAGCAGAGGCGCGGGGAGATGCAAGGGCGTCGGCGCAGCCGCAGGTGGCGCCGAGTCCGGCGCTACCGCCCCCGCGTCAGCATGCCGATTGCCGGAATCCTGATGGGCATTGTGGTGGCGGGGTTGG
Organism: Spirochaetaceae bacterium; assembly: GCA_003552985.1. GTDB lineage: Bacteria > Spirochaetota > Spirochaetia > DSM-27196 > SLAA01 > B1Sed10-166. The sequence continues at coordinate 13,343 of PUPD01000011.1, read as the reverse complement.
ACTGGTACCGCTACCTTCCCGAGCCGGTTTCGACGGCATTGAGCTGGAACGCCGCCTTTGCACTTGACCTGATCCTGGTTGTGCTCGGCGGCACGCTTGCCTCCATCCCGAGCCGGCACCTGCGCTACCGCCCCGAGTTTGGGAGTTTCGTCGTGTACAAGCTCGTGCTGTTCCCGGCCGTGTTCCTGGCGCTGCTCACGGTGGTGCCGTTGCCCGGCGTTTCGGGCGAGCTCGAGTGGGGTGTGAGGCTCGCGATTCTGCTGCAGGCCGCCGTGCCACCGGCCACCAACCTGATGATCGTCACCAAACGCTACGGCAACGTCGATCAGGTGCGCTTCTTGGGAAGCGCGATCCTGTTCACCTACCTTGCGGCGGCGCTCACGCTGCCGGCGTTCATGTTTCTCGCGCACCTGCTGTTCTGAGCGCTCGCGGCCGGGGCTGCCTGACTACGTCTGCCTGATTGCGGCGAGCGTCTCGAAGAAGGTGGGGTAGGTGCCCCCCGCCGCTTCGGCGCCGGTGATAACCGTCTCGCCTGCGGCGCCAAGCCCCGCGACCGCGAGCGCCATCACCACGCGGTGATCGGCATGGCCGTCTACCCGGGCACCGGTGAGCGCCGGGGCGGTGGTGCTGCGGCGCGGGTGGATGCGGAGCCCGTCCTCGAGTTCCTCGATCTCAGCGCCGAGCTTCCGGAGCTCGGTGCGCATGACGCTGATGCGGTCGGTCTCTTTGATGCGCGCCTGGGGCACATTGGCCAGCTCTACCGGCCCGTCGGCGAAGCAGGCAGCCACCGTGAGCCCCGGCAGCGCGTCGGGGATGGCGTTGAGGTCGAAGCGCCCCGCGCGCAGATGCCCGGCGCGCATCCCGGGGTGACCGGCGTGCTTGCCAGGGCTGCCGGCGTGGCTGCCGGCACCGGCGGAGGCGACATCACCGGCGTGGACTGCAGGAGGGCCGCTGATCGTGATTCCCTGTTCGGGGCCGGTTCCAGAGTCGGCCGAGGCTGCGTCAGCACCGGTACGGGTCTCGCGGTCGGTACCGCCGGCGTGGTGGCGCACCTCGCAGCCCATTGCGGTGAGAATGTCGAAGACCGCTTTGTCTCCCTGGGGATCTGCAGGGTCAAGCCCGGCGAGCGTCAGGGCGCAGCCGGTTATGGCTGCGGCAACGGCCCAGAAGGTCGCCGAGGAGAAATCGGCCGGTATGGGGCGCGAGAAGGCCCGGTAGGCCTGGCCCCCCGGGATGCTGAACCGGTCCCAGCCCTCGCGCTCGTAGCGGATGCCCTGGAACTCAAGCCAGCTGAGGGTCATCTCGGCATACGGCTTTTCGTGCAACAGCGGGAGCTCGATCTCCGACCGGCCCTGCCCGAGGGGAGCGGCGAGCAGCAGACTGGAGAGGTACTGGCTGGTGGGGCAGCTGATTGAGGTGTGCCCACCGGTAAGCGGCCCACGGATACAGAGCGGTGCGCAGCCGTTCCCGCGTGTGGAGAACGCCTCGGCGCCCAGATCGCCGAGCGCCTGCAGCAGATTGGCAGCCGAACGCCGCCTGATCTGCTCATCGCCGGTGAAGACCGTCCAGCCCTCCGAGAGGGCAGCGGTGCCAAGCGCCAGGTAGAGCGTGGTTCCGGAGTTTCCGACGTCGATCACGTCTTCCGGCGCGGCGGGGCGGCCGCCGATGCCGGTAACGCTGAGGGCCTGCAGGCGTCCGTCTTTGTCGCGCTCTTCGGCTACCTCGGCTCCCAGGAGCCGGACCGCCGCCGCGCATGAGGCGGTGTCATGGGAGTCAAGCGGACTCTCTATGCGGCTTCCGCCCTCGGCCAGGGCCGCGATCAGCAGCGCCCGAATAGTGTGCGACTTGGAAGCGGGAACACGGATCGTGCCGCCGATCGGGGCGGGGGTCACCTGCATCTCCATGCGTTTGGTGTAGCACGAAAGCCGCGCGGGCGGCAATTGCGCTGCGGCCCGTCGTTCCGCCTGTGCCGGAGGCCGGACGGCCCGCGGGGAAACCTCGCGCTGCAGGCCCGCGGTGACCGCGCGGCGAGCGGCGACCGCGCTGCGGCCGGTCGCGCCGCCGATAATAGCGCTGCAGCGCGCCCAGCGCGGGCGGCTACAGGCCGAAGAGGTGCATCGCGGCGGTCACTCCGGCGACCGACCAGACGTAGTACGAGAAGAACCGAAAGCGGGCCTGGTAGAGCAGGGAGATCACGATCCTGAGCGCGAAGACCCCGACGACAGCTGCCACCAGAAACCCGGTCAGCATCGCCGCCGAGCTGACCGCCCCCAGCTCCGCGCCGCGCAACGCAAGGACGGCCTGCACCACGGAGGCGGCGATGATCGTCGGGAACGCGACGAAGAAGCTGTACTCGGCGGCCCAGCGGCGCTTGAGGCCCAGAAACAGCGCAACGCTGATGGTGAGGCCGCTGCGGCTCAAGCCCGGCAGCAGCGCGAGCCCCTGGGCAATCCCAATCGCGAGCGCCACCCAGACGGTGAGCTGTCGCAGACCGCGCGGCCGCGGGCCGGTGACGTCGGTGAAGTACAACAGCAGCCCGGTGACCGCCAGCGTGATGCTGAGCACGAGCGGTCGCCCGAAGAATGTCGCCGCGTAGGCGCGAACCGGGAGGCCGATGAGGCCGGTTACCGCCACCGTGACGATGCTAAGAAGCGCAAGCTTGAGAAACACCCGGTCGCGAGTGGCTGCCTGTGGGTGGAGGTCGCGCTTCACGCGGGTGAGAAAACCTGCAAGCCGGGGGCGGAACACCAGCGCGATCGATACCAGGGTGCCAAGGTGCACGACCAGATCGAACAGAATCATCTCGGCGGTCTCGGGACGTGGAATCAAAGACCCGTTCGCGATCATCCAGTGCTGCGCCATCACCAGGTGACTCGTCGAGCTCACCGGGAAGAACATGAACACGCCCTGCACGGCCCCGAGGACCACAGCTTCTATAATCGTCATATCATGAGGCGCCTCCCGCGCGCCGGTTGCCCGAAGCTCGGCGGCGGCCTTCGGTGACCGATGCCGCCAGGAGCAGGCAGGCGGTGTAGTAGAGCGGATATGCCAGGTAGGCATTCCAGGATTCGGTGATAACGTACTTCCAGTTGGCGATGAAAATATCGGAGATATAGAACAGGACGGCGCCGCCGGCGGCGAGGCGCGGGCCGGGTTCATCCAGCCTGACTGCCAGCGCGACGACCACCATCGCTGCCAAAACCCCGACGTAGATCAGCACGCTCAGCCTGTGCTCGGCGGGCAGGTACGGCCCGAGCCAGAACACCGCAAGCGCTACGGTGACGACCGCGGTGACCAGGAGCGCGCCGGCTACCTGACGCCCGCCCGCCGGGGCAGTCCGGGCGCGAATGAGAAACGCGGGGACAAACACGAAATGCGCGATCAGGAAGGCGTACATGCCGAGGTAGAAATCCTGCGGACCGACGAGATCACCCAGCGCGCAGAACGCGAGGCCGACGAGGACCAGGCGCCCGTAGCGGGTGCCGAGGGCGCCGGCTGCCTGTGCGGCTGCAAGGAAGCTGAGCGAGGCGACCGTAGTGGCGGGCATCACCGCCGGCTTCCACCAGGTGCGCCCGGCGAGCATCACGAACACGGCCAGAGCCGTGATCGCGGCAAACAGGGCGTAGCTAAATCTGACCTGGTAAGTCGGCATTTTCATGGGTATGCTCGCGGGTCGGACTATAACCGAACTTGCCTGAACATGACAAGCGTGATTCAATGAGCAGTATGTTAATTCGCCGGATTTCGGGTAATGGAGCGCTGCGGCAGGCGGCGTTCGGCCTTGCGGTCATCGCGCTCGCGGCGCTCTTCGGAGCACAGGCTCCGCGGGCGGCGGCGCTTCCGCTTTACAACGAGCCGTTTGATTACTGGGTGGATCTCCCCGAGCGCTGGGGCACGGTGGATACCGAGGATCTCGCCGATGTGAGTTTCGCCGACCCCGAGCGCCGGGCGGTCCTGCAGGTGTTTGCGTTCCCGGCCGAGGACGACGAAGAGGGCGAAACCGATGCGGCGGGCGACGCGGCCCCCGCGACGCCTGCAACCCCGGCGGAGCTTGCCGACCACTTTGAGGGCCGCTTCCGCGCCGATGGAAGCCGCGCCGAGTTCGAATACCTGGGCCGCGAAGCGGTGCTCGCCGACTGGAGCTACACCGCAGGCCGCATCCCGGCGCGGGGATACTGGGTGTTCTGGAGCAACGATGAGACCGCGTACGCGGTTGGCGGCTTTGCCCCGCAGCAGGACTACGAGCGCTACCATGACACGCTGCTCTCGGCGCTTGACTCGTTTGCTCCCGGCCGGCGCGCCCGGCTCGAGCCCGGCCCCATCAGCCAGTTTTACTATCCCTACCCGCCGCCGGACCGGCAGGAAGCGATGATCCCGATCGGCGAGGACGGCTACGAGCTCCCGCTGCCGGTGGACGAAGGCGAGTTTGAGGCATCGCAGGTTGTAATTGAGCGCGAAGCTCGCGTTCTGCAGGCCTGGTACGCGCCGACGCAGCAGGACGGGCTCTGGCGCGACGCCTGGCGGCGGTTCTATCGCGCAATCTACCGCGACAACTACCAGCGGCTTGCGCCGCTGGTGCCCGAGCTACTGCGCTACTTTGGCCGTGAGGGCATTCGCGGCGAGGAGGTCCCGCGTGCGCTCCTTTCGTGGCTGCAGGATTTCGCCTACCGCAGAGTGGGCGGCGACGCCGACGTGCAGCCCCCGCTCTCGAGCCTTGTGAGCGGAAGTGGCGACTGTGACAGCCTAGCGATTGTCTACGTCGCCCTGCTGCATCACCTCGGCTACGACGCAATTCTGATGGTCTCGCACGAGTACGGTCACGCGATGGCGGCCGTGGAGGTGCACGGGGAGGGCGCGCGCTTTGAGCACGAGGGCACCGCCTACCTCGTCGCCGAGCTCACCGCCGATGTTGCGATTGGGCAGATCGAGCAGAGTATGGCCGACCCGGCCGGATGGATCGGGATAGACCTCCGTCCCCAGTGACGCGTCCCCAGTGACGGCACGGCGCCGGTAGCGCCGCCGGGGTAGCGCCGCCCCGGTAGCGCTACTCGCTCCTGAGGATGGTGACCACCACCGAGCGCTCGCGGCGCGGCCCATCAAACTCGCAGAAGAAGATGTTCTGCCAGCGCGAGAGCCCCATCGAGCCGTCCATGATCGGGATGGTCTCGCTGGGTCCGACGATGCCGGCTTTGAGGTGGCTGTCGCCGTTGCCGTCCTGCCGATCGTGCAGCCACACCCCCTGCGGGATGAGCTTGCGCAGCAGATCGACGACGTCACTCTGTACGCTGTCGTCCCAGTTCTCCTGGATCATGATCGCCGCCGTGGCACCCTGGGCGTACACCGTGCAGACGCCGTCCCGCACGCCGCTCTCGGCCACAATCGCTGCCACCTGCTCGGTGATGTCGTACAGGCCCTCGCGCCCGTGGGTGGGAAACCGAATCAGCTCTTGCATAGTCCCTCACTTAGCCCGAAATCCGTTGCGTCGTCAATGATGCCGCCCGAGCCCTAAAGCAAGGCTGTAGCGGCCGCGGCCGAATACGCTATAATAACAAACAGGAGGAACCACCGCGATGGGACCGCCGAGCCGGCAGGAGCGCCCGTACACCTATGCCGACTATCTACAGTGGCCCGACGAGGAGCGCTGGGAGATTATCGACGGCGTTGCCTACGACATGAGCCCGGCTCCCGGCCGTGCTCACCAGCGCGCGCTGCTCGATCTGGCTCGCATTCTGGCGGAGCTGACAGATGCAGGCGACTGTGAGACCTACGTAGCCCCGTTCGACGTGAGGCTCGGCGAGGATACCGAGCATGATTCGGCCGGCACCGTTGTCCAACCCGACATCTCGGTGTTCTGCCGCCCGGAGGTCCTGGATGACCACGGGGCGCACGGCGCGCCGGACCTTGTGGTGGAGATCCTCTCGCCCACAACCAGCTATAAGGACCAGACCGCCAAGCTTGCGCTCTATGAACGGCACCGGGTGCGCGAGTACTGGGTCGTGAATCCCGAGGGCGCCTACGTGATGGTGTACCGCCTCGGCTCGGCCGGGCGCTACGGCAAGCCTGATTACTACACCCGCGACGAGGCGGTGCATAGCGAGGTGCTCGCCGGCGCCCGGATTGCGCTCGAGCGCTTCGTGGGCACGGCCGGCTGATGCCCGGCGCCAGGAAGGCATCGCCTCCGGGTATCCGGTAGACACCGGCCGGCGCGCGCCCGGCCCGCCGGCGTCGGCCCAGCCTGCGCCCGCCCGACTTGCAGGTGCGGGCCGACGCGCGCCCGGAGAGCTCCGGTTGAGAAAGGCTCAACCGTCGAGCACTACCTCGAAGTTGCGGAAGGTGTAGTCGCGCCCTCCTCCCTGGAAGAAGATGTGGAACTCGGTCTCCGGAATCGCAAACTCCACGGTCACGAACTCGCGGTCCTCGGGAGGATCGTCAGACCCTGGGAGGATGAACACAAGCTCCGCCGGCGCATCGAACCCGCCTGCCCCGTCGGGGAGTTTAATCTCAACACGACCGTCCCGGCCGCCTCCGTCGTCGTTGCGTACCTCGAACCGAATCAAGCCCGTGGCCTCAATGCGATCAAACTCCAGCGTGCCTCCGCCCTGGCCGACGTACTCGTAGGTGCCGTCCTGGCCGTCCGCAACCTGGAAGCCGGCGGTGCCACCGTTGCCTTCGCCGTCGCCGACGATCACGGTGTCGATATCCTGGATGATGGCCTCTTCACTCACGTAGAAGGTGGAGAAGTCATTCTGGGAGAAGGTGAAGGTTTCCGCGGATGTCATGTTAGCGGAGACGTAGACGAGCTCGTCTATCACCGCACGGTTATGGTCAATGCGCACCGTGAGCCAGAACGGACCGGCCTCGCGGTTGTCGTCTGATATCACCGCGGCGGTCATGCCGACCGGGCGCTCCTCAAAGGTCTCCGTGTCTACCGAGAGCCACTCGCCGTCCCAGCTGCCGTCATCCACCCTGTAGCGAACCGACAGCACCTCCGGATCGAGGTCGCTCGGCCACTCGAGGGTGATCTCGTACGCCCCGGTGCCCTCGGCGAACGGGCGCAAGGTGATGGTTTCGGCGGCAAATGCGCCCGCCGAGACGCGTACGACTGCGGCCCCCGAGAGGACCACGCTATCATCGTCCTCCGCGTTCTTGAGCGCCGTCACCGAGACGGTCCATCCGCCGGGCACAAGGTCGCGAAACTCAACCGGCTCGGCAAGATACCCGGCCTCATCAGCCGGCTTCAGTTGCGGCGCGGGCGCCTCAACCCCGCCGGGGCCGTCGCTGAGGGTGAACCGGTACGCGGTAATGCTGCTGTGGTCCATCGACGGCAGCACCGTGAGCGCGCCGACGCCGGCTTCACCCTCGAGGCCGGCCGAAAGGCTCAGGCCGCCGGTTCCGGCGGCCGAAGCTTCTGATGGGTTGGACATATCGGCCCCGAACGGTGCCGAGCAGGCTGCAATCAGGGCTGTGGTCAGTAACCAGGCAGCAAGCGCTCGCGCCGGTTTAAATGCTGAACCCTGTGATCCGGACATTGTCTCGTCCCCCTGTTATCCCGGTTTGGAAACTCGGGTCTTCCTACTCGGGCGCCACTATTCGAACCGACCGGCTTCCGGAGTAATCGTTTCCGTCCACCGTAACTACCAGCGTGACGGTGCGTACCAGCCCCGCCTGGGCTTCGGTTGTTGCAAGCGTGAAGCTGTTCTCTTCTTCGCCCTCTGCCTGCACGGCGCCGTTCACGCGCCAGGCGTAATACTCAGGTGTAACTTCGCTGAAATCAACTTCAAACGTGACCGGTTGTCCTGCGGTAACCGTGACCGGCCCTTCGGCAGCCCAGTTACTCAGCTCGGCCGGGTCGGAGAGGGTTTCGATCACAATAAGCTCGGGGTCCGGGTCCTGGTCGGGGTCGACCATAAGCCCGCCGCCTGCCGAGAAAGTATCGGCGGTAAACTCGAATGCTCTCTGTGTCAGAAGGCCGCCGAACACGTACCACTCATCAAAGTAGTGGCGCACGTACTCGTACGGGGTGCCCGCTTTGTCCTCGGCCTGCAGCCGTACGGCGAGCGGAAAGCTCCCGGCCTGAATCTCCTGTTCACCGAATACGATCTCGCGCTGGTTGCCTCCGGCGCTTGTGCCGATCTCCTCTGCCTCACTGAGCTCTAATGCGTCCGCCCAGGTCTCTCCATCGTCCGTGGAGTATTCCACTTTGGTGACGACGTCGGTCACGGCGTAGTCGGGATCTACCTCGACCGGCCAGCGGATTGTGATCTCCCACGAGCCGAGAGCGTCTTCGCCCGTAAGCGGCTTCACAACGATGGGGCCGTCGGTTTCAACCAGATGTCCCCGGACAATCGTCACCGTTGTGCTGCCTTCAAGCAGTTGCTCGGCCGGCTCGCCGGCTTGCGGGTCCGCGTCGTAGCCGCGGGCGGTAACGGCCCAGTCGCCCGGAATAAGGTCTGCAAACACCACGTCTTCGGTGAGTTGTCCCTCTGCGAACGCAACCACCTGATGGTACTCAAGCTCCGCACCGTTCACAGTCTCTCCGTCTACCTCGACTTCCCCTTCCGGGCCATTGGTGACGCTGATGCGAAAGTGAGTCACCTGGTCGGGGATGTTCTCCGGAAACACCGAGAGCGCCCCGATGCCGTCAGCGAAGGGTTGCACGCCTGCAACGCGAAGCGTGCCGGTGGTTCCCTGTGCGGTGTCCGAACCGGACGACCCGCCTGAGGAGCCCCCAAACGGATTGGAACACCCTGCGGTAAGCGTGGCGATCAGAACTACCGCTGCGCTCACTGCGGCGAACCGCACTATTCTATCAATCATCGGCTTTTCCTCCTGGCTTTTAGCCTTAGAGCTGCATAGTACCTTAGCAATATACGTGCCAACAATAGAATTATGATCAAGTAAGTTATTATTTCGCCGCGGCGAGGGGCCGGGTGAGGGCGCGCCGGGCAGCTTCACCTGTGCAGGTCCGGGAGCAATTGTATTTCTATATTGTAGCGAAATTTAGATGAAAGTCTGGTGGCTTGGCCGGCGGTAAGGACCTGATTGAGGTGTTCTCGGCAGCCGGGCTGGAAGGCGCTGCTCGCAAGCTTTCGGGTCCCCGGATGACGGCGTGGTTGCAGGAAATCTGCATAGCTATGCAGATTGCATGACCTATTCCGTCAAACTGCATAGCCGGGCGGAGGGTAACGACGTGACCGAAGCTAATTAGTGAGCCTCTACCACACCGTGTCGTGGTAGAACTCGCGCAGATGGCGATCGGAGCTCACAAGTGGTGCTTTGACCGAACGTGCAAGCGCTGCGATCCACCGATCGACGGGGTCTCTGTGAGCCCAGTCCAGCAGGGCTCCGGCAACCGCAAGTCCCGCGTCCAAGAGGCGAATCTGCAGGTCCTGCACCTTCCCGAGGCGTTCCATGTACTCGCGAACACTACATGGAAGCTCGAGCGCGCCGCGCCGATTCTTAAGCGCGATCTCCCAAAGCGATACCGAGAGCACCAGCTTCTCCTCTGCTGAGCCAAGGCAATCGGCTGCTGCGCGGCTCAGCCGCTCAGGCGCGAGCGTCCAGTACAGCAACGCCGAAGTATCGAGCACCACCACCTCACGCGGCGCTTCGGTAACCGCCATGTCAGCAGACATCGCTCCATTCGGTTACAGTCGGCTCGTCGGGGTCCTCATGCAGCACCAACCGGCCGGTAAGGTCGTCAAAGACGGAACGTACATCTTGGAGCTCCAGGTAGGGGCGGACTACGACCGTAGGGCGGCCGTGGTCGGTTACAACCACTTCCTCACCGGTAGCCTCGATTGTGCGCATGATCTCGAGCATCTTGGCTTTGAACACGCTTTTCGCGATCGTTTTCATAAGTGAAATCTGACTAGATAATTGACCAGTGTCAAGCCTCTTTTGGCTGTCGGCTCGTCGATTCTGCCGCGCTGTTTCGTCATTTGTCCTATGAATGAAGGTGGTGGTGGCGATCCGCGGCGGCGGTGCTCGTTCTGGGAGCCTGCAACTGGAAGATGCTGGAGAGCGTGAATATCAAAGGCAGCCCGGACGTGGTGCTGCCGGGCGGCTCTGCGGATTTCGATCTCGACGACTTGGACGAGCCGTATACGCTCTTGGCTGTGTGGGGGTGTGAAGGACGTTCAGGTTGACAACGATTCCTTGCCAAAGGAGTGGGATGATCACACTCTCAAGGGCGATTTCCCTAATGATGCGGAGGACTCCCTTGGCGAGCCTCGGGAGGGAATCAGTCGCGATGAGATCGTGACGCGTATCACGTTTGAGATCGGGCTTAGCATCGGGGAACCAGTTGATGATCCTGACGAGAAAACCAATTATTCGATGCCTATTACCTGTTTTGGTTGAACGGCTCTGGTTCGGTGAACTCGATCAAGCTCGGAATCGAGATCCCGTTCAGTCCTTCAGCGAATTATGGAGCGCATTGATCTCGAAGACCTGCAGGATCTGCGGACTTGCGCGACGCTTTCAATGGCGGTACCTCGGTCCAGTTCTGCCGCGGACGAGAACTAAGAGTGAGCAATTCTTCGCTGCGGGTCAGCGCGGATTTCGACTACAAGTTCGATCTCGACTAAAAGGAGGACGTTAAGAACGAACAATGAAAACGACGATACTGTGCAGCGTCCTTATGGTTGCGGGCGCGGCCGTTGGGAATACGGTGCGCGGTGCCCGCGAGCTCTTCACCGAAACCCTCACCGTGGATTTCGATGAGTTCTTTGACCGCACCCCGGACCGCGGCATGCGCCTTGGGGTCAACCTCAATCCCGAGACGCACTTCGTGATGCATGTCGGCCAACTCGGCCTCGGCCTGTACAGCAACAGCAGCAGTATCTCCCGGGTCACCGTGCCGCAGAGCTTCATCGAGCTGCTAGCCAAAGGCAATGAACTGGACGAAGATTACTCCGGCAACAGAGAGCTCGCGCAGCGCTCCTTCACCGATACCGGGCTGTACGGGTCATACTCCTATGGCGACTTCGTAGTGGCCGGAAAGCTCGGCGTATTCGCCCCGGTGCCGACGGGCGGCCGAAGTACGGGGGAGCCATCAACAACATCCCGATCAGCGCCGCGCGGCCCGGCTATGACATCGGCTTCGAGGAGACGCGCTTCACCTTCGAGTCCGACGGTATCCTCGCTGCAATTGAAGCCGAGAAGAATCCGTTTGACACCGTCGAGCAGGAGGGCGATCTCGACACTCGCAGACTCGATTCCGGAGACCGGCCGAGCGTGCATATGCCGATCAGCGTATCCGGTTTCTATCGCTTTGAGGTGCCGGTGGTCGACATCATCCCCACCGATGAGCTGGTGTTCGGCGGCTCCCGAGCTTGCCGGCGTCTTTGGCCGCCGCGGGCTCGGGGTAACGGTGTCGCTGGCGATCGGCTGGTAGCGGCGCACAGTCCCCGCACGGTCGTGTGCCCGGCACCTCAGGTGTTGGGTGGTGGCCGGCACGGCTGGAAACCGAAGTAAAAGAGAGCGAGGCCCAACGCCCCGCCTGTGCTCTTTGTATCTCGCGCGCAAGAGCTCCGGAACACAGTGCAACAGGCCCTGCGCTTGAGTTGGTAGTGCTTCCTGCAAGATTTCCATAATGCTGCGGTATGAAATTTCCGGTCAAATTGCTCCAAAGGCTGTCATACCGGCGACTAAAGGACTATACTTGACGTGCACCTTAGCATAACCGCAGAATTGGAGTATCGACTGTATTCGTCGATAGCTTCGTAACAGTCAACATGCGGGGGTGGCAATAGTGTCTAAACCAAACACAAAACCGAACTCAAAATCAAAAGAAAACGCAGTTGGCCGGACCGTTGACACCATGTTGCACGGCCGCCGCGCCTTAACCTCGGCGGCTGCGGTCGCGATTGCGGTTCTCATCGTCATTGCAGGCTGCAACCTCCAAAGCCCGGCCGGCACTACCGAAAGCGAGAGCGTCGGAAGCTCTCCCGGTGACAGCATTAACGACGTGTCGCGTGTCTACGCTGCCTCCGCTGAGCTGGGCGGCTTTGATTATGACGGCATGCCGGCGGTGCAGGTGAAGCTCGCCTTCGTTGACTCAAGCAATAAGGCGGTGGAAGGGGCGGTCGCAACCCTGCAGACCGCGAACCAAGCGCGCGTCTATCGCGGGCGCAGCAATTCCGAAGGGCTCATCGTGACCGCTGTATCGCTACCCTCAGCACCGGAAGATATCACGCTCCTCGTGGAGCGACCCGGCTTTCAGTCGCGGCGCATGGTGATCGAGGAGATGGTGCGCTACGAGGCGATAGACCGCAGACTCGAGCTCCGCCGCGCCGAAGGGGGCATGAGCGCGCAAGGCGGGGACGGCATGGCATCGGCGCTCAGCTCCGCCGACTCCGACGGCGACGGCGTGCCCGATAAGCATGACGACTTTCCGCATGACCCTGAGCGCGCATTTCACGCGCGGGTTCCGGCCGAAGGAATGATCACCGTTGCGTTCGAGGACCTTTATCCGCGCTATGATCCGGACGATCCCCACAGGTTCTTCGATGCCGACTTCAACGACTTTGTGGCACGCTACGCAATTGAGGAGATCACCAACTCAGAAGGCAAGCTCGTAGAGCTTAAGGGTAAGGTGCACGCCATAGAGCGCCTAGCGGGCTACAACCACCTGTTCGGGATGCTGTTTCGCTTTGAAGGGCACTCGGCGGACTTACATGTCAACGGCCCGGCCGGCCGCGGACCCACTAGCGTGCAGGACTACGCCGACGTCGTGCTGTTTGAAAGCACCCGCCAGCTCTTTCCGCGGGGCCACTTCGCCGTAGAGCTGCAGACAATACCAACCTCCTTCACAATCACGTTTCCCGATCCGGTGCCGCGCGATGAGGTCACCAAGGCGCCGTACGACCCATACATCAAGGTGCACAACACCGGCGAGTACATTCATCGCATCGGAATGGAACCCCATCCCTACGCCCCGCCCTCCGATGGCGACGGTTGGAACTACCGGCACCCCTCCACCGGCATGCCCTGGGCGCTCATCATCCCCCAGGAGGACTGGATCTACCCCGGCGAAATGGTCTTCATTGAAGACGTATACCCAGCCTTCCGCTACTGGCGCGAGTCCTTCGGAGAGCACTATCCCGACTGGTATACGTATTACAAGGAGGACCCGGGCGAGCCGGAAGATCCGAGTGACGACTTAATTGTCAGCTATGACGGCAACCAGCATGACGAGGGCTCACCTCCCGATGATGCCGAGTACGAAGAAGGCGACGAGGTAACGGTGTTGGGTAACAGCGGCAATCTTCGGAAAGCCGGCCACGGCTTCACCGGCTGGAACTCCGCACCCGATGGCAGCGGGGATTTCTACGAGGTGG
>PUPD01000075.1 GCA_003552985.1 Spirochaetaceae bacterium | reverse complement strand
GTGTCGAGTCGGAGCTCGATCTCACGCTGCTTCACACGCCGCACGAGACGCGCAAGGTACTCGGGGCCGGTCAGATCCCGCGTGAAGTACTCCAGGCCGAAACCGGTGTGAATACACTGCCTGAGGATACCGCCCGGAAAAGGGTCGCGATCCACGATTAGGATCTTATCGACGCCCTGATCCCGTGCGCGTACGGCTGCCGCAAGGCCCGCGGCGCCGGCGCCCACGATCAGCAGGTCGACCGCATGTAATCCTTCAGTGCGTCGCACGCTGCCCGCGCTCCACGCCGGTAAACACCGAGTGCGCAGGCGTACCGCGCCTCACCGTGGCGATGTCATACCCGCGGCGCAGTATCTCGGCCGAGACCGGGCCCAGGCAGAACGATGATTGACAACGGCCGAGGGTTGCGTGCGTACGCTTACGGATCGCGTGGATTGAGACCGCGCCCAGCGGGTTGGCGACAGCCCGGCCGATCTCGGCACGCGAAACCTGCTCACAGTGGCACAGGATATGCCCCCAGGCCGGATCCTGCCGCCAGAGGCGCTGTTTCTCCTCATGCGGCAGCCAACGCAGACGGGGTATCGGCTCCCAGCGTATCTGCCAGTCGCGGTTGGGTGAAAGCTCGAGGTGCGCGGCAACGAACCGCTCGAGCACATGCTCGGCGATAGCCGGAGCGGCAGTGAGGCCGGGAGACTCAATCCCCAATAGATTGATCACGCCGGGGAACGCTTCGGATGGCTCAATGCGAAAATCCTTGAAGCTAACACCACTGTCCGGACCGAAGAGCTTGGGACGCACGCCGCTATAGTTCTTGATAGTTTGAAAACCGCGCAGCGCCGGAACAAGCGCAGACGCTTCGCGTTGCAACTGCTCGAGCACCGCAGCTGAGTTTGCGGTATCAGCTCCATCGGTCACGGACTCCGCCGACGGCCCGAGCAGAATGCCTCCGTTCACCGTCGGCGTGATATGAACTCCGAGCCCGCTTCCGTCCTTCGGCGGGAGCGGATAGACGGCCATGTTGACTACCGCACCGGAAGCCTCTTCCAGCAGATGGTACTGACCGCGCCAGGGCCAGATCCTCTCAGCCGCCGGCTCCAGGAGCTCCATGACCCGGTCGGCGTGCACGCCGGCAGCATTGACGATCAGCCGCGCCGAGATCTCGGCCCCTGTGGTTGTTTGCAGCCGGTACCCTCCCCCCGGGTGCGGGCGGATGGAGCAAACCTCGGCGTTGAGTCTGACCTCGGCCCCGTTCAGGACGGCATTCTCGGCCAGCGCTATCGCCATCTGATACGGGAGCGTTACCGATGTCTCCTCTGAAAGAAGCGCATGCTCGGCGACTACATTGGGCTGCAGGTTGCGTATCTGCTCGGCGTTCAGGAGCGAGAGGCCGGGCACACCGTTCGCCCTGCCCTGGTCCAGCAAACGCCTGAGATTCGGCAGCTCGGAATCATCTCTTGCGATAATCAGCTTGCGGCAGTTATGAACCGCGATGCCGAAATCACGCGCCAGCGACCTGTAGAGCTTGATTCCTTCAACGTTGAAGCGCGCCTTCAGCGACCCCGAGGGAACCATGAGCCCGGCGTGCAGAACGCCGCTGTTCGCCTTGCTGATGCCCTCGGCAACGTCGTGTTGCTTCTCGCACAACACCGCGCGCAGGCGATACTTGGAGAGCTCATGCAGGACCGCAGTTCCGACGATGCCGCCGCCGACCACGGCGACGTCATATGCAGTATGCTCCGCGGATTTGGGATTAACTCCATACATCTCTGGTTCGCCAAGCATAGGTGGCCAGTCGCCGCTCAAGCCGGGCGGCGCACCATTTGGCCGCACCGGAGGGCCCTCAGAGCGTGAGCTCTTCGGCGCGGTCAAACTGTTGGTAATCCCCCAGGTTGGGAAGGTCGCCGATTACAATCTGCCCTTGGAACTCGAGCCAGGCGTGCGCCTGCAGCTCGCCGGCCGAATCGCGCAGCGCCCCAACGCGCAAAACGGGTTCGTAGCCGCGCCTGCGGCAGAGCAGATGCGCCGTAAGGGCGCGAGGAAGACACGAGTAGCTGCCGGGGAGGTGCCGCGCAACGCGCTCCACCCACCAGCCGATCTCAACAGGCCCGAAGCCCCCCACCGGGGAACCGGCCCCACCGTGCGCCGGAGGTGCCGCCTTGCGGGGTCGCTTGCGCGCGCTGCGCGAAACCATCGCGGTAACCGTACGGAACGGACGCACCGAGAGCCCCCACTTGACGCGCACAAGCCAGTAGCACACCTGCAAGCCCAGGACAATCTCGGCCGGCGACAGCCGCACCGCCGCCCACAGCTTACGGGCGAACAACTTCAACAAGCCCGGCATCTTCAAGCTGTTCGAGCAGGCTACAGACATCGCGCTCACAGACATCACGCGCTACCTCGAACTCCTGGGCCACCGAATCGCAGACCGCACCGACGGCGATCGGCTGTTTGATGAGCTCCCAGACAGCCCCGCCCACGCGGTTAAGCCCGTAATACACCCCGTCCGTGACGTGCATCAGGACAACCTCGCCGTCGAGCTCGGTGGAGATCACGTCTTTACTTGCTTTCACATGGGTGTTTACGGTCATAGCTTCTCAGCCCCAAAGCAATTTGCACCGGACGCTACCCGGTGCGCGCCCGGGAGTTGAGTCCGATATCATTATCAACGGACCGGAACGACGCCGCCGCTACGGAGCAGCCGACGCGGCAGCGGTACGCTCGGCGCTGCGGCCGAACATCGGCCACGCCGAGTCTGCGGGCCCACCTGAGCCGCTTTCAAGCGCATACATCGTGCCGTCTCTAGAGCCAACGTACAAGGTACCGTTCTCATCTAGCGCCGGACTGGAGTACACTCCTCCGGTTCCGGTCTCAAAGCGCCACAGTTCCTTGCCTGAGGCGTCTACCGCATACACGTTGCGGTCATATGACCCGAAGTACACGTTCCCGTTATTGCCCACAGCCGGACTTGAGTACACACCGCCGGCTCCGGCATCAAAGCTCCAAAGCTCGTTACCCGCATCGTCCAGCGCGTACAACATGCCGG
>PUPD01000211.1 GCA_003552985.1 Spirochaetaceae bacterium | reverse complement strand
GCTTACCCATCGCTGTCAAGGCATTGGGCGAGATGTGCTCGGGTGCGACCTTGAGCTGCCCTGAGACGTGATGCCGGCAGAGCTCCTCGAGGAACTGCGGGTCTTCGTCGAGCATCAGGTAGTCGAAGCGAATTCCTGAGCGCACGAACACCTTATTCACGCCCGGCAGCTCGCGAAGCCGCTGCAGGATCGCGCGGTATTCTCGGTGGTCAACCGTAAGCCGAGGGCATGGGGTTGGGTGCAGGCATTGACGATCCTTGCAAACCCCGTGCTCGAGCTGTCGCGAACACGAGGGCGTACGGAAGTTGGCGGTGGGGCCGCCGACGTCATGGATATACCCCTTGAAGCCGGGGAGCTGTGTGATGACTTTGGCTTCGCGAATCAAGCTCTCCGGCGTGCGCGCGGTGACTCGGCATCCCTGGTGGAACGTCAGTGCGCAGAAGGTGCAGCCTCCGAAGCACCCGCGGCTGCTGACGAGGCTGAAGCGGACCTCCTCAATCGCCGGAACGCCCCCGGCGGCGGCGTAGTCGGGATGGAAGGTGCGTGTGTAGGGGAGCTCGTAGATCTCGTCGAGTTCCGCACCGGCGAGGGGTTCGGCCGCCGGGTTCTGCACGAGTAGCTGCGGCCCGTAGGCCTCCACGAGCAGATCTCCGTTCACCGCGTCGGTATTGCGGTGCTGCTGGAGGAAGCTTTCGGCAAACGCTGCCTGGCCGCTGTCAGGGTCACATACCGCGTCCCAACCCGGCAGCTCGGTTACCGCCCGACCGAGATGTTGTGCCGTCTCG
Source organism: Spirochaetaceae bacterium (assembly GCA_003552985.1). Classification (GTDB taxonomy): domain Bacteria; phylum Spirochaetota; class Spirochaetia; order DSM-27196; family SLAA01; genus B1Sed10-166. The sequence continues at coordinate 2,264 of PUPD01000211.1, read as the reverse complement.
CGGATCAGGCTGCGGTCCGAGTCGCGGCACTTCCAAACCGTGCCGGGGATGGTGCGTAGCTCGGCGGCACGCCGTCCGCCGTCGAGCGCAGCCGCGATCTGCAGCATCGCGCGCTCGCCCATCCCATAGACGAGGAGATCGGCCTTTGCATCAAGTAGCACCGAGCGCCGCAGGCGATCAGACCAGTAGTCGTAATGCACGAACCGTCGCAGCGACGCTTCGATTCCGCCGATGATGATATCGATGTTCTTGAATGCCTCGCGGATGCGCGTGCAATACACGAGGGTAGCCCGGTCCGGCCGCCTCCCGCCGCTGCCCCCGGGGCTGTAGGAGTCGCGCCTGCGCGGCTTGCCTGCGACGGTGTAGTTGGCGACCATCGAGTCCACGTTGCCGGCGCTGACCAGAAACGCGAGGCGCGGCCGTCCGAGCCGTTTGAAGTCCTGCGCCGAGCGCCGGTCCGGCTGGGCAATGATCCCGACGCGGTACCCCCTCGCGCACAGTAGCCGTCCTATGACCGCCGCGCCGAAAGAAGGATGGTCAACATAGGCGTCTCCGGTCACCACTACGAAGTCCAGCGGCGTCGGGTCTTCCCCCCAACCTAGGTGCTCAAGGTCCGACCGGTACGTCGGCAGGAACGCCTCGCGCGGGGCATCGTAATGATTCAGCTCTTGCATCTCAACACTCGATGACGTTTACCGTGATCTGGGCCGCGAGGCCGCCTTCACTGGTTTCCTTATACTTGCCGTTCATATCGAGCGAGGTCTGCCACATGGTTTCCACCACGTGATCGAGGCTCACGCGCGCATCGGCCGGATCTCCGGTAAGCGCGAGGTCGCTGGCGGTGATGGCCTTGAGCGCCCCCATAGCATTGCGCTCGATGCAGGGGATCTGTACCAATCCGCCTATCGGGTCGCATGTGAGCCCAAGGTGGTGCTCCATCGCGATCTCAGCGGCCATGATCGCTTGTTCGGGAGTTCCGCCGCGAACCTCGGTCAGGCCGGCGGCGGCCATCGCGGAGCTGACCCCGATCTCGGCCTGGCAGCCTCCCTGAGCGGCGCTGATTGTGGCGCCCTTCTTGAAGACACTGCCGATCTCGCCGGCAGTCAGGAGAAAGCGCACTACGCCTTCGTTGTCGGCGCCCGGAACAAAACACACGTAAAACAGCAGAACCGCCGGCAGCACTCCGGCAGCCCCGTTGGTCGGCGCGGTTACCACCCGCCCGAAGTCGGCATTCTCTTCGTTTACCGCAAGCGCAAAGGCGCTGACCCACCGCAGGACGCGCTCGAAGCCGCGCGCGCCGGCCGCGACGAAATCACCTGCGCTCCCGGAGTGACCGGGGCCGAACGGCCCGCTCACAGTCACGCCCCCTTCCGTGGTGTCTGTGTCACCGCTGCCAAGCGTGCGGCGCACAGCGGCGACGAACTCGGAGGCGTCGTGGGGCCAGGGTTCGGGAAGCAGGCTGCGGGCAATCCGCGCTGCCCGTCTTCGTACCGTTATGCCTCCCGGCAAAACGCCTTCAGTACGCAGGCCGTTGTAGACGGAGTTCCGCATAGTATTGTAGATCGATAGCAGGCGCTCTGCCACCGTGTCCTCGGGATCCCAGACTCGTTCGTTGGCCCAGACAATCTCACTGATCGACGCTTCAGCCCCGTGTCTTCGGGTCCAGCGCAGGATATCTGCCGCCTGGTCGACCGGATAGGGGAGTTGAACCTTTGTCTTAGAGCTGTCATCCTCGTCTTCCTCGACCACGAACCCGCCACCGATACTGAAGTAGGTTCGACTCAGAGCGGTATCGTGCGTGTCCTGATCTTCTCGGTGTTCTCCCGTGCGCGGGCTTAACTCGGCCGTGAAGGTCAGGCCGTTTGGGTGATAGTCCAGGCTGATTTCGCGCACGAACCGAATATCTTCATCGTACGTGAACCCAATCTCACGGCATCCGGCAAGCTGTAATCGGGTGTAGCTCTGAAACGTATCCCGCGCGCTCCGCACCGCCGTCGGGTCCACCGTCACCGGATCGTACCCGCACAGCCCCATGTAGACTGCGAGATCGGTTCCGTGTCCCACACCGGTCTTAGCGAGCGACCCATAGAGCGTTACCGCCACGCGGCGAACCCGGTGCAGAACACCGCTTGCGTTTAGCTCGGCGCAGAAGCGTTGCGCCGCACGCCACGGCCCCATGGTGTGCGAGCTCGATGGGCCTACACCGATTTTGAAGATGTCGAAGACGCTGATGCGTTGTTGGGGATAACGCAGACTCATACGGT
>PUPD01000273.1 GCA_003552985.1 Spirochaetaceae bacterium | reverse complement strand
TGGGATTATTCCGATATTCCTGGTATTAGTGACCCTATTCCTGCCGATACTTGGATATTTATGGCTATAAGATGGGATGATACTAATTCAAGATATCAAATAAGTGTTAATGGTAATGATTTTATTAATCCTAGTAATTCAAGAAATAATCCTGTTAGACATAGTAATCATCCTTATATGATGGGTAAAGGGAATACTCTTGCAGGTAGTGGTATTTTTGATGAGTTAAGTATATGGGATGATAAAACATTAACTAACGATGAAATAAGCACTCTTTTTGATATCCAAAAAGACGGGTATGAATCAGGACAATACCCATTCCCATCAAACGAAACAATTAATTTTACACCTATCGCTGATTATGATTTACCTATTATTACATTTGACCCAATATCAACTGATGATGATTCTGCTATCATTAGAATGAATGTAGAAAATAATTTATTATCAGAAAGTTTTTTTGGTCGTTGGGAATGGAAAAAATCTGATGAATCTGTGTATGATTATTCTCAAACAATAGCAATATCACCAAATCAAAATAATTATTTATATACAATCAATGATTTAGACGCTAACACTGAATACGATTTATTATTTTGTTACTCGATTGAATTAGATGAAGATTTTTCATATTATGAATGTATAGAAGAATCTTTCACAACATCATTCGTTCATGCTACTGTTTTAACTCTTGACTCGACAAGTATTGAACCATACTCAGCACGTCTTAACAGTAATTTTAATTTTGGTACTGCTACCGAGATGCTGATTTATTTTCAGTATGGTGAATCTGAATCAAGTTTAATAAACGAAACTGATAAACATTTATTAGATTATAGTACTGAACCAACACCGTATTATTATTATGATTTTGTTTATAATTTATCACCGAGTACACTTTATTATTACAGGGCTGTGATTGAATATAACATGACAAGTACACCAGTAGAATTATACGGTAATGTATTATCTTTTACAACATTACCTGAATGGTGGGAAAGTTTAATTTTTGGTACAAATTCAGCTAGTTTAATTAAATATAACGGTGCAAGATTGAACGGTTTTGTTACTGATTTAGCAGGACAGAGTGATTTTGAATATTTCTTTAAATTCAGGAAATCCACGGATACCGAGTTTTTATATACAGATTATTTTACTCTTACAAGTACAATCCCTACAACACTATCAGTTGACGTGTTAGGTCTTACAAGTGAGACAACGTATTATTATGAATTTTGTTTATATAAATCTGATATAGAATTTTGTAGTGACGGATTAACCTTTAATACTTTAGTAGAAGGTGATATTTTTGTACCACCACCTGATTTTACAGATGATGATGGTCTTATGGATGAATTATGGGGAACATTACTTGGCGGAAGTCAGTTTAATAAATACATCGGTGCATTATTTATCATTTTAGCTGTAATGTTTACAGGGATAGGAGTATTCGGTAAATATGGTATGCAGATAGGAACATTCTCTGTTATGGTATTTTTTATAATAGGTGTTATTTTCGCGACATTATTACAATTAATCTCAGTAGCTTTCATTTTACTTATGTTTATAGGAAGTTTTATTTTAGTTATCATAAAAGCCTATTTTTTCTCTGAGGGTGGAGTAGGTGGTTAAATGTCATCCACAGCACAAGGTGTAAAATTATTCGTTATAGTATTATTATATTTTTTCTTTATGACTATTACTGTGTATAGTGTATCTCATGCATTTTCTGGCGGGTTTTCATCATCACTTAATTTATTAAAACCTGACACATGCTCAGAACCAAGAGATATATACGATTATTATTTACTTGAACCTAAATTTACTACTGATAATTTCGAAAAGAATCACGATAATAAACCTTATTTATCTCAGTTAGAATGTAGATTTTCACGTGGTGTATTATCAGAACAAGATTGTTTAGCAATAGAAGGATGTTCATGGTCTGCACCTCCTCACGGTATACTTAGAAGAATATTAACTTTAGAGGGTTTAATACCTATCTTTGGAGAAGATGACGATACATGTATAGGAACGATTGATGCTGATTATTATAATCTTAACACAACAACATCTATTCTAAGTACTCATGTAGCAGAACATGATAATTCACAGTTAAATTTTGGAAGAGGTAGTATTTGTACTCATCCGAATGTTATTTATAATATTACCGCATGCGAATTATTTTCATGTACATGGCTTACTAATGCACGTATATCTCAGTTAAAACAAGAACAGATTGAAATTGAAGCGTCAAGGAGTACTGTAAGAAAAATAATGACGATGACCTCTGACATGTTCACGTTAAGGTTTGATTTTGGATTTCAGAACGATTTAATAATATATATTTTAAATTTTTTAATATTTTGGCTTCCTTTAATATTATTAATTTTTGCTGTATATTTAATGATACCTTTTATATAAAAAATGAATAAAATGATAATGATAAGAAAATGTGTATGGTTTTTTATGATAGTTTATATACTTTTAATAATGTCTATTGGAGTTATTGCTCAACCTGTCAGTAAAAATCCACATTTTGATGAGGGTTTAACTCTGCAAATAGTAGAACCTTATTTATATGATAATATTAATACGTCTCATTATGTTCATATCCATGTATTTAATACTGTTACAGGTCTTATTGTAAACACCTCTAATTATGATTGTTTTTATCATCTTTACTCGCATAATAATGGTAGAGAACATATAATTACTGATGGAACTCTAACACCTTACGGTACAGGTTATCAAGATTATATTAACGAATCTTATTTTATAGAAGAAGATATATTTACTGTTCTTATATGGTGTACTGGTGATACACAAGGCGGTTTTACTGAATACTCTTTTAAAACTCTACCACAAATAGATTCTTATGGAGAAGTTAGGTTATGGTCTTGTCCTGTGACTACTCAATCATATTTAATCATTGGTTTAATTATTGGTATGATAATATTTTTATATTCATTATCCTTAAAATCATCAATTTTTGGTGTATTTGGCGGATTTTCAACCATCTTTTTATATTTCGTTATAGGAGCATGTTCACCTT
>PUPD01000004.1 GCA_003552985.1 Spirochaetaceae bacterium | reverse complement strand
GGATCGGAAGTGTGGTGGATGAACTGCGAACCCCTATTGAACTGATTGGCGTCATTCCCAACAAATTCGATCCGCGGCGGAACCTGGATAAGGATATTTTAGAGGAACTGGGTGACATCTTTGGCGAGCGGGTCGCACCGGTGGTGCGGGAGACGAGCAAGATCGGGGAGTCGCCCGGCGAGGGCAAGACGATTTTTGAATACGACCAGAAGAGCAAGGGCGGCGAGGATTTCATGCAACTTGTAGAATGGGTGGTGAAAAAGGTTGTCTAACTCCGAGCGGAAAAAAGAAAATCCCAACCTGGATAAGTCCAAACAGTCGATTGAGGAGAGCGCGCTCTTCCAGTCCGATTCCGAGGGGGTGTCCGGCTTGGATGCCTTGAAAGAAGAAACCAAGGCGAATAAGAGTACGGATAGCAGTAACAGTACTAGTACTAAAGATAGTACTAAAGACAGTACGGAAAAGGATACGATCCGTCTTGAAAAGAAGGAAAAACCGTCCCTCATTCAGCGGGCGTACTACTTGAAACCGGAGCAGGTACATGTGATCGATCGGCTGGCGGAGGAGACGGGGATGGATAAATCCGAACTGGTGCGCCGGGCTTTGGATGAGTTTATTAAGCGTGTGGAATATTGAGTGAATTCCTGTACAGGGTTCTCTACAGACAAATGCATAACAAGCTGTGTGAGAACCGGAGCTGTTGCAGGAGTATGGGCTATTTATCTCCTGTCCTCTCAAGGAGAAGAGGAGAAGACATCCTGTCGATGGAAGACTACGCAAGCCTCCATTTGGCGGTTTATACTCCCTGCAAGGTGGAAAAAGGAGGCAGAGGTTTTTGCAGGGAATCTCTGCCCATTTTTGGTGGGCTGTATGAGAAGCGTGGGTCTCCTACCGACTGGTAGCCGACTATGTAAGCAGGAGTAGAAAGGAGAAATGTTTTTTATTAAGAAGTAGTTATAATAACAGATAAAGATAATACCAGGAGGGGACCTTATAGGGACAACCCCAGAAAGGAAAAGTTTATTATGGCTTAAAACAAATAAGGACATTTGTCCCCTACAGAAGAAGTTAGATAAATAGAGAGACATGAGTTATCATAAAGTGGGGGGACAAAAATGTCACAATCACACCAACAGCAACAACGATTAGAAGCCAAGACACTGGGAGGACAACTTGAATATATCCTCGAAAACGACTTTGAGTTATCGCCACGAGCATCTCAGGCCATAAGTGAAGTTGTAACAGAAATCTATGGTCTAGAACATTACGATCCTAGTTATCACCTCACTCAAGGACAGATTCAAAGAACTGTCATTTCTAAGTCTGCCAAACATGGTCCAAAGCTTGAAGAGCTACCCAAGGTACAAGTCACCTTAACCAAAGATAAATTTCATGAAGATAAACAGCTGCAGAGGAGCGAAGGGGAACAGGCTCTGAGAGCCGCCAAAATCCTCAGAATGTCAGGTGAAGCAATAGAGCAGGGTGGCACCCTCTCCCAGGAAGATCTAGCCGATATTCTTGAAGTTACAGTAAGGACTATTAAACGGGATACCAGGCGCATAAGGGAAAATGGGTTTGATGTCCCCACCAGGGGTGCCTACCATGATATCGGACCAGGGATTTCTCATAAAACCAAGATCGTTGAGCTCTATCTTGAGTACAATACCTACAGTGACATCCAGCGTAAAACCCGCCACTCCCCAGCAGCAATTAAACGTTATGTTATAAGTTTTGGAAGAGTTGTTATGGCCTTCAAAAATGGACTTTCCCTTAAGGAAGTGGCTCACATTGTTGGTATCTCAGAGAAGTTAGCCGGTGAATACTATGAGCTCTTCCTCAAATTTAACACCGAAAAATATCAGGACCGGCTGAGGGATATCACGTATATTGCCGAGAAGAAGGATGCAACCCAGGCTGCGGCAAAAAGGGGGGTCAAAAACCAGTGACCCGAACCCCCTTTTCCAATCTTGACAAAAAGACATTTCGCCAGGCGATAACCGAACTTTTGGAGCGTGAGTACAAGATTCTGGGCAGTCATAAGGTTCTTGAACTAATAGCAGAGGATATTATGTCTCTACACCACAAATATTATCCTAAAAACAGCCGTCCATCATTTGGTCAGCTGAGCTGGGTAACCACTGCCGCTGACAATCCCAAACCTCAGCTGGGACAGAAGTTCGAAGAGTATAGACAGGAAACAATAAATTTGCCTTACGTGACCGCTGAAGATATCGAACTAAAGCGACAGAATGTATCCAAAACAGAGCACGATTTAATCCGGATCGAGAGGCTTACGAAATCGGCCAAAAAACAGGGAGCTCTGCTTACAGTGGAAGAGCTGGCGGCCATTTTAAACCGCTCTACAGCTACCATATCGAAGCGAATCAAGGAGTATCATGAAAAGCATGATGATCTTCTTCCGCTGAAAGGTTACATTATGGACATGGGGCGGGGGACAACTCATAAAAAGAAGATCCTTGAGTTGTACGAACAAAACGTGCAGCCGCCAGATATTGCGAAAAAAACCGACCACAGCATGTCAGCTGTTGACCGCTATATCAAGGACTATGAGCGGATAAAATTTCTCATACGTCGTGGGATTGAGATTCAACAAATAAGCCATATGACGGGTCGTGGCAAATCGGTAATCAAGCAGTATATCCAGATCTATAAAAAGTACCATGAAGACTGTGATGACGGGGATCAACAGGAATTCGAAAAAGATGAAATATAATTTTCTGACTATTCCTCTTCCCTGCAGGGAAGAGGAATAGGGCCAAAGACAAAGAGAAACTGCGACTCACCCATGTGAGTAGGGGACAAATGTCCCGAATGTAAAAAGATTACTTCCTGTTTGCTTGTTCTGTTATTAATAACAGGAACAGGGTTGCCTATGTCTTCTGCTCAGGTTGAGCTGGAGGATGAAATTCCTTTTGAATTGCTGGAAACCCCGACTGAGTTGGAGGATCTGATAGACACATTTGCACGACTTGTGTTTAACATAACTGTAATCGAAGAGGAAATGGTAGTTGACAGACAGATGGAGTATCAATACAAAGGC
>PUPD01000108.1 GCA_003552985.1 Spirochaetaceae bacterium | reverse complement strand
TCTGCCTTGCACCGTCCGCTCATGGTGCTCGAGATAACCTGCCCGATTGAGCGCATGCAACGTGGGGTAGAGTGTGCCGGGGCTCAGCTCATACCCGTGCCTCCCGAGCTCTTCGACGAGGTCGACCCCGCAGACCGGTTCCCGTGCTGCGTGATGGAGAATATGGAGCTTGATGAACCCCAGAAAAAACTCGCGTGTAAGCTCTATACCCGACATTCTGCGCTCACCATTCCGGGCCTTGACGGCCCAACCGTCGGCAAGTAATATCCGATAACGATATCGTTGATCGATATTATCCCGCCCCGGGCGTATCGGTCAAGTAGCGCGCCGCGGGGCTGAGAGGGTGGCATGAGCAGCAGAGAGAAGCGCGGCGGTTTCGTCAGAGACCGGCAATACTTCAAGTTCTGTGCATACGGGTTTCTCAAGAACTTGCGGTTCTACGAGCCGTTCCTGATGCTGTTCTTCCTCGAGAAGGGGCTCTCGTTCGCGCAGATCGGCGCTCTGTACGCTACACGCGAGATTCTCATCAACCTGACCGAGGTGCCCTCGGGCCTGATCGCCGATGCGCTCGGGCGGCGGCTGACCATGGTTGCTTCGTTCGTGGGGTACGTCTTTGCGTTCGTCGCCTTCTACTTCGCCGTCGAGTACTGGATGCTTTTCATCGCGATGGCGTTCTACGCCTTCGGCGATGCGTTCCGCACCGGGACGCACAAGGCGATGATATTCGACTACCTGCACGCCATGGGTCGCGAGGATCTGCGGACCCATTACTACGGCCATACCCGCTCGTGGTCGCAGCGCGGCGCGGCGCTGTCGGCGTTGATCGCGGCGGCGCTGGTTTTTCGCCTCGGCTCGTACGCACCGGTATTTCTGTTCACGATTATTCCCTATTTACTCGACCTCATCCTCATTCTCAGCTATCCGCGCAACCTCGACGGCCCGCGGCACACCAGCACCAAGAGTGTCCGCGATGAGTTTGCGGGGGTGCTTCGCTCGTTGCTGACTAGCATGCGCAATCCGGCAGCGCTGCGGGCGGTCGCTAATCAGGCGCTGTATAGCGGCTACTACAAGGCCTGCAAGGATTATCTGCAGCCGATCCTGAAATCGGCCGCGCTGACTGTACCGGTTGCCCTCGGGCTGGCAGCTCACGAGCGTACCGCAATCATTACTGGCGTGGTCTACTGCCTGTTGTACATCCTAACCTCGGCTGCTTCTCGGCGGTCCGGACGGTTGGCCGAACGATTCACCGACCTCGGAACGCCGCTTAACGCCACCTTGTTGGTCGGCGTCGCTCTCGGCGCGCTGAGCGGCGGGCTGCACTGGGCGGGGCTTTCGACTCTGGCGGTGGTCGTCTATCTGGGTATCTATCTGCTCGAGAACCTGCGCAAGCCGATGGGGATCACCTACGTTAGTTCGCGCATGGATCAGCAGTCGCTGGCCTCCGCGCTTTCGGTAGAATCGCAGGCCGAAACGCTCTTTGCGGCGGCCATCGCGCTTGCCCTCGGCGTGCTCAGCAGCATTCTTGGGCTCGGCGCCGGGCTGGTGATCGTGTCGCTTCTGTGCGCTGTTATCGGCTACCTGATCCGCCTGCCGGTGAAGGCTTCCTGACGACGCGCCACCCGCAGGAGTTCCGCAACACCGCGCCGACGCTCGCAACCATGGCGGCCATTGCCCATACCGGGTGCACGAGGCCGGTGGTGGCGGCCGGAACGCCGACTCGAAATCAGTCGCACTGCTCGGACTGATGCGGCACCGTTCGGCCTCGGCGAGCACCGCGGCAGCGAGCGGATGCTCTGATACCGCCTCCACCGCGGCCGCACAGGCGACGGTCTGCTCTTCGTCGCTGTTCTCGAAGGCCACTACGTCTGTTGTTTCGGGCTTCCCCACCGTGAAGGTGCCGGTCTGGTCGAGTACCGCTCAGCGGATATCCTTGATCACTTAAAAGGCTTCGCCGGCTCGAATCAAGATCCCGTTATCAGCCGCCATTCCGCCGTCGCGGATCGTGGCGAGCGTGGTTGTCATCCCCAGCGCACACAGGTAACCGAGAACCAGGGCCCCGAGAGCGGCGTATACCCCGCGGGCGAGGTCGGGTTGACCCGCGACGGCCCACGCGTCCGCGCTCCAGAGGACGAAACCCAGCAAGGCAAGACCGAGCGCGGCCGGCGCATAGTACACCAACACTGCATCTACCAACTGCAGAATGTCGGGCTTCATTGCGCGCGTCTCATCGATTCGGCGGCCGACCTGGTGCAGGAAGCTCTCTTCGCCGACTCGCGCATTAGTTGGTACGCGCGCGCCGCTCTGTCTTGACGTAACCTTGACAGAGCTTGACGTCACAGCCACAAGTTCTTGACAAGTTCTTGACAAACACCGCTTAGGGTTGCGAAGTTGAAACCAGAGGCGTTGAAGCGATGATGAGACGAGTTGGCGTGGCGGCCGGCATCGTACCGGCTGTTTTGGTGGTGTTCGGCATCTATTTTGGGCTCGACGGGCAGTACTTCGTCCACCAGGGCATCGGCTATGTTCGCACCGTCGTGCTCGCAGAGGAGATTAGCGCCTTGCGCGCGGGTGGCGACCTCGATGAGGAGACCAAACGGTTGTTCGATCGTGTCGCGCAGATTCGCCGCTTTGCGTATGAAGAGCTCGGGCTCGATCAAAGCGACAACTTCACGCGCTACACCGAGCTGGAGCGTGACTATCTCCTGTCGGTCATATCCAAGGTTCACGATGACCGCATGCAGCGCGTATCCTGGAGTTACCCGGTCGTCGGCAATCTGTTCTATCGCGGCTTCTTTGACTCCAGGCAGGCCCGAACCATCGCCGCCGGCCTGCGTGCACAAGGGTACGATGTGCTCGTGCGTCGAGTCGACGCGTTCAGCAGCCTCGGCTATTTCCCGGACCCTGTCTACAGTTTCATGGCCGACTATAGTGATTACCGACTCGCTAACCTAATCATTCACGAGGAGATGCACTCCACGGTCTGGATAGACGGACAGAATGTGTACAACGAAGAGATCGCTACCTTTGTCGGAGACGAGGGGGCCGCTCGGTTCGTGCGCGAGAAGC
>PUPD01000135.1 GCA_003552985.1 Spirochaetaceae bacterium | reverse complement strand
GAGGTTCATCGTCGCTTGCTGGTGTTTGGATATGGCGTTCGAAAGCTCGCGACGAGCGAGCGCGAGCTCGCTTCGAAACCGGTACACATCCTCCGGGCCGGCCTCACCGACCGCGCGCCGGGCCTCGGCTCGCGCTAGGTTGAACTGCAGTTGGGCAACATCGCTGCGGCGGAGCTCCACGAGCGAGCTGGTGCGCAGCAGGTCGAAATAGGCCGCCGCGGCGCTTTCAACCGTGTCGGCCTCAAACGCTTCAAGCTCGTGCGTGCTGCTGTCGGCGAGCAATCGCTGGATTTTCACGTTGGCGCGCGCGGGCTCGGACCAGATGACCTGGGTGAGCTCCAGTCCCGCCACCGCTGAGAACTGATCAGGCGCGAACAGGCTCTCGGCCCGATCCTCGTCGATTGCCCGAAAGGTCGTGGATGCGTCCAGTTTGGGAAAGAGATTGGAGCGCGCGCGGCGCACGCGCGAGTCGTCCGCTTCCCGTCCGAGCCGTTGCGCCGTGAGGTCGAGGTTATCGGAAAGCGCCGCGAGCACCGCGCCGGACAGCGAGATACGCTCGGAAGCCTCTTCCGTGCCGTCGACGAACCGCACCTCCAGCAGCGCTTCCCGCCGTGGTGAAAGACCCAGGGCGCGGAGTGCGTTACGGTCGGCGACCACGGCATCGGCGGCGCGCACGGTGTGCGTTACCTGCGGGGTTGAGCCGGTGCGAAGCAGATCGCGGAACTCGCCCGCGGCCCGCGCCGCCATGCGCTCGAGGTGGCTCTCGCGCATGCGCAGCGTGACGCCGGAGCCTATCTCGAGCTCGCCGAGCGCTGAGGCGGTGGCGAGGCCGTCCTCACGCAGGCGCAGCAGAAGCTCACGCGTACCGGCTCGATCGAGCTGCGGCATCGGCAGGAGATACACCAGCTCGGCTCCGTTCGGAAGCGCGAGCTCCTCCCGTTCGACGCTGCGCTCCGTTCCGTCGACCTGGTCCGCGTCGTGGTCCGCGCCGTCGTTTTCGGCGTTCTCATCCACCGCCCAAAACCGGCCGGCGTCATCGACTGCGGCGAGCATCGGCTGTGGACGGGACGGCAGCTCGCCGGCGAGTGCGTCGCGCAGGAACGGAAGCTCGCGCAGATAGACCTCGGGTACCGCGGTCACGGTGCGTTCAACCGCAAAGAGACTGTCCAGGCGCGTAAGATCTGGGCCGGGGCGCAGCGGCAGCTCAACCGCCACCACGCGCTCCGAGCGCGGACCGTCGGGAGCCGCCGATCCGCGGCGAAGCGCACGCGGCAAGGTGGCCGCCGCCACGGCCGGCTTAGCCGGATCCTCCAGCTCGAGCAGGGCCTGCGAGCCGAGCGGGCCGAACGCGATCACCGCGTCGAGCTCGGCATCGTTCATCATGTGGTCGATTTCTTTGTCGACGCTGCGGCGCGTGAGCTCGGCCGAGCGGCAGTGCTCCTCGGGAAACTCGGCAGTTACCGAGCTACCGAGCACCCGTGCAAACTCAGCGCTGAAGCGCTCGAGCGCCTCCTCGTTCGTGGGCCACGGCCCGTCGAACAACACACCGAAGGTGATACTGCGGGCGGGGCTGTCAGCCGGGGCCGCGGGGGAAGTGCGGGTGGTCCCGGCTGCTCCCGCGTCAGCCGGGGCCGCGTGAACCGCAGTGAGCGGTGTGCCCAGTGCGAGCGTCAGGCCCCACCCCAACGCAATCGCATACTGTATTGATCTTCGCATAGCAAAGCCTCCTGAGGTGTGACAGTAGCGTCCCCAGGAACTGCGGACTATCGAGGAATCTACGTATTTTGCAGTTGAAGCGGCGGAATCCCCGGCTCGGTAGAACTACGTAGGTTTCGGGTGACGGCTTTTAGGCGAGGCTCGGGGCGGCGGTTGTAGTTCTCAGGTGGAGCACCTATGATGACCGGTGATGACCAACGGCAAGGAAAGCCTGCTACGGGCCTTTACGCGAGGGCTCGTGCGCGTGCTTGTTGTAGCGGCAGTCCTAGCGGCGCTGGTAGCAGCGGCACGAGCCGAGCTTGCAGACCCGCTGGCGGTCAAGGAGCTCGTGCTTGGGTTCGGGCCGTTCGCGCCCCTGGTTTGGGCGGTACTGTACCTGGGGGCGGTCTTCGTTCCCTACGCGACAACCGTAATGACGATGGCGGCCGGTCTGGCGTTCGGAACGGTCCGGGGGAGCATGCTGACCTACGGGCTTACGCCGTTCGCTAGTTTACTGCCGTTTGCCGTGTCGCGGCGACTGGGCCGTGCCGGAATAGAAGGCGCGCTCGGCAATACTCGCGTGCAGAAGTACGTCGACCTGGTCAATCGGCACGCGTTTCTGGTCTTCTTCTATCTGCGGCTGCTGCCGACGGTGCCGTATGAGGTGCAGAACTACATAGCCGGTGTCACACGGATCTCGTATCGGCAGTTCCTGCTCGCATCGTTTCTCGGCAACGGTCCGATGCTGTTTATTCTTGCATTTCTCGGCGACAGCGTGTCCGATCCAACCTCGCCCCGATTTCGAGTCGCCGCGGCGTTGTATCTTGCAGCGCTCCTGCTTCCGGTTTTTCTCAGTCTTGCCCGGCGCCGGTTCAGGCAGTCGTTGTTCTTTGAAGGACTCGACCCGTAACGATGACTATAACGGCGACCGGTTGTGTTCAGGTAGCCGACGACGAACACAATCTCGGTGGGGCCCGCCGTTATCCACCGTCAGAAGCCGGTAATCAAGAGATCGATCGCGGCAACGACGTGGTGCCGACGATGGTTTAGTGAGGTGACGACCGAACCGAGCACGCCGGAAGGGACCGCCGTCAGCTCAGTGAAAAAGACGACGCATTCGAGATCGCCTATGGTAACCGGAAGGTGTACCCTGTCGATCGGATCATCCGGCAGGTTCTCGCGACGACGAATGGGACAGACCAACCTCGTGGGGAGAGCCGCCATCACATCGGCCTGGACATCCAGCAGAAACGGAGTTCGCCCGCGTGTCTTTGGGTTCGCATTTCTGTGCACGTCGCATTGGGCCATCAGAAATCCCGGAAGGTTTCCCCGAATACGCCGTTTTCCGCAACGTAGTCGGAATACGCTTGAATTCGCGAACGGTTCTCCGCG
>PUPD01000035.1 GCA_003552985.1 Spirochaetaceae bacterium | reverse complement strand
AGATGGACAGCTTCGGCAACGTACCAGCCCTCGTCTCCGGGGTAGATATTCACCTGTATGGTCCTGTGCATCGTCTACTCATCCTGAAACTAACGCCGGCACGCGTTCGCAAGGCGCTCTTGCCGGTCAAGCGGCGCATCGATACCGTCATGCTACCACAGCGCCCGGTGAGCTGCTACACAAATATCGGTCTCGCACCATCTTCACCGCAGCTACTGCCCAGAGCGCAACTGCACGCCCGGGCAGCCATGGAGCGAGAACTGCCGGTGCTGGGTGCGGAGCTGTCTATGATCTGTGGCCTGTGGACGCGGGGCGGGTTGAGCGAGCAGCTGACGGCAACAGAGAACCTAATGCTTCACTTGGCGGAGAAAGAGCGGTGGTCTACAGGAGTTGGTGTATCGCGAAGTGAGTTGGGAAACCGCGTCAATTTGCCCATCGGCGAGCGGAGCCGATTAATCGTGTCTCTGCCGTCCCAACCGTCGGACTGCTTGCCGCGTTTCACAATGCAATTCCGCATGGCGAAGAATCAGATCGATCAAAACAGAAGCAAAAGGAATCGTAGATTGACATTGTATTGACACGGGCCTATGTTGAATGTGGATGCAGTGCCTGTGGGATGAGCATAAGAATGAGTGGCTCAAGTCGGAACGATTGGTGTCATTCGAAGAGATTTCTGACGAGATCCTCCAACACAGGTACCTTGATATCATCAAGAATCCAACTCGGGATAACCAGCGGTGTTTCCTGATTCGGCTGAAAGGGTATGTGTGGGTGGTCCCATTCGTTGTCGATGAACAGCGCCGGCTTGTGTTGAAGACCGCGTATCCAAGTCGCAAGTATCAGACACGATACGGAGGCGAACAATGAAGTTCAAGTTGACCCCGGAAGAACAGGAAATAGAAGATCACGCCGAAGAGTTCGAATCGGTCACCGGTGATGAGCGAGAGGAGATTGAAACGATCATCGAGGAAGCTCGACGCAGTCGCCAGGTCAATCTGCGAATGTCGGAATTCGATCTGGAGCTGGTGAAGAAGCGAGCGGAAGCCGAAGGTATTCCCTATCAAACACTCATCAACCAGATCGTACACAAGTACGTCACCGATCAGATGTACGATCGCGAAGAGCTTCGAAAGCTATTGGCCGAAATGCGCGATATTCAGGCAAGGTAACGTGACGCCCCAGCAGGCGATCGGGACAGGCCTGCTCGCCGGTCACGCGCGCCGTTATGCGAATAGCAACAAAAAGGGAAGCTGATGCCGCCAACAATTAGGGACGTAATCGCGGAGGTGGAGACGGCGGGGTTCGTGAATCGCGGCGGCAAAGGAAGTCATCGAAACTCTGTCCACCCGTAGGTACAGAAATCCATAACAATTTCACGTAAACTTGGGGACGACGAAAAACGAGTTTTCGAAGAACTATGCGGAATCGTCGAAGAAGCCATTGAGTTATACCGCAAGGATAATAAACCCCTGCCGCCGGCAACCAGTGGCTTCGATCTTGCCAATCGCTTGCAGAACATCGCATAACGAATTGCGTTTTATCGGGCGTCGTGGAGTCTTCGGAGCGATGAGCGATAAAACGCTGTTGAACTGAGCCACGGAGGTGGCGACGGTTAGAGCACGAGAGAGGCTTACTCTTACACTTACTGTCGACGCGCTATCTTATGACCCCGCATCCGGGGTGAAGCCGGAAGCTTCCTGGTGGCGCGTGTGTTACCACCGTTGGTGCACGATGGGGCGAATGTGGCGGTCATAGACTTCTTGAACCGCGTGCATCTCTTCAGCGCTTAAGGGAGGCAGTTCGCCGGCTGCCAAATTGCTCTGCAGCTGGTCGCTCTTGGTTGTCCCGGGGATAACGCAGCCAACCTCGTCGAACATCAGAATCCATCGTAGCGCCATTTGGGCCAACGGCGTGCTACTACCGCCAAGACGTTTCTGTAGTTCCTTCACGGCGGCGACGCCGACCTCGAGGGGAACACCGGAAAAGGTCTCGCCTTTGTCGAAAGCTGCACCCTCGCGGTTAAAGTAGCGATGATCGTCCTCCGCAAATCGAGTGCTCTGATCCAGCTTGCCGGACAGCAGACCGCTTGCAAGCGGAACCCGGACGATTACTCCGACATCCCTCTCTTTAGCCGCCTTGAAGAATCGCTCAGCCGGACGCATCCGGAACATGTTAAAGATTATCTGCACGGTACTCACATTCGAGTACTCAATGGCCTTTACCGCTTCCTCGACTTTTTCAACCGAAACACCGAGAAACCCGATCTGCCCCTCTTCCTGGAGTCTATCGAACAACTCGAATATCTCAGGACGATAATAGACTTCGGTCGGTGGGCAGTGGAATTGTATCAAATCTATGCGATCAAGTCCGGTGTTGCGCAAGCTGTCTTCCACAAATCCTCGTAGTGCAGTGGGCGTGTATGCCTCGGAGGTGTGCGGCTGAAGCCTGCGCCCACATTTGCTCGCGACGTAGACACGTTCGGGGCGCTTTCGCACTACTCGTCCTACCGCCGCCTCGCTTTTCCCGCCACTATATACATCGGCGGTGTCCAGGAAATTGATCCCACTGTCGATCGCTTCGTTGAGCACGCGATCCGCGAGGGTATCGTCGAACCGCCCTTCCCAGCCACCACCGAGTTGCCATGTGCCGAGCGACACTTCGGACACCTCCCAGCCGGTCTTACCTAGCCGTCGATACTGCATCGTCGGTAATCTCGTTATACCCGTTTCCTTCGGCGGCACTCTCGCCTGAATCTCGGTGGGCTGTCAATCAGCGGTACGAGCCGATCCGAATAAGGCTCGCCCATGAGCGAGTTGCGGGAAATCTCGGTAGAATCTCAGAGGAATCTCAACGAAGGGTGCACGACAATTTCGTTTGATCCCATCTGTTTAAGCGCTCCGCCGTTGGTCCATAAACGCGTCATAGCGACCGCTGAGCTTGGAGCAGCGAAGCGCAATAATGGCGTTGGCCCCCCGAACCGTCCAGTGCATGCCTGATTGCTTAACTCTCGCTGCGATAACATGCTTGCATCCTGATTCAACAATGCCGCTGGATGTGCATAGGCCGAGCTTTCTGAAGCGGGGATAGT
>PUPD01000063.1 GCA_003552985.1 Spirochaetaceae bacterium | reverse complement strand
GGACGCGTAGATTGGTGTGGTCGTTGCGCCCTGGGCGCGTCCGGGCCGGGAGCCCGAGTGCACCGCGCGTGTTGCGAACCCATCCTGTTGTACTGCCATGCGGGAGCCTCCTGTCTGCGCGCCGTGTTCAACGCCAGAGATATCGAGGCCTCCAATCTTTACGGAAGCATACCGTGTTGGTCAAGTTGCATCTTCGCGCGCCGTGCAACCGACCGTTTCTTTGACCGGCGAGAGCGCTTGATGGTAGAGTACAGGTCGCCTGAGCGATTACCGAGACAGGGGGAAGAGGCATGGCAGGGTTGGATGAGAGCGGGCGGCCGAAAGCAGTTCGATGGGAGAACGACGAGCTCTATCTGCTGGATCAGACACGTCTGCCGGTTGAGGTTGTTATTGAGCGGCAGGACACGGTCGAGCAGGTCTGGAACTCGATCAAGCAGCTGAAGGTTCGCGGTGCACCGGCAATCGGCGTTGCCGGGGCGTACGGGCTCGTGGTGGCGATGCTACACGAGCGCGTCTCCGGTCGGGACGCGTTCCTGGCTGCCCTCGAACAGCACGCCTGCTACCTGGACAGCTCCCGTCCTACAGCGGTCAACCTGCGGTGGGCGCTCGAGCGCGTGGTGAACACCGCCAAACGGAGTGATGCAGCCTCAGCACCTTCGCTGCTGAAGGTTATAACCGACGAGGCGGTAGCGATTCACCGTGAAGATGAAGAGCTCTGCCGGCTCATCGGCGAGCACGGCGTTGATCTGATCAGTGAAGGCGCCGGCCTGCTCACCCACTGCAACGCCGGACGCCTCGCGACCTCGGAATACGGGACCGCCACCGCGCCGATGTATCTTGCGCACAAGCGCGGGGTGCGCTTTCGCATCTATGCCGATGAGACACGGCCGCTGCTCCAGGGAGCCCGGTTGACCAGCTGGGAGCTGCAGCAGGCCGGACTGGATGTGACCTTGATCGCCGACACCATGACGGCCTACGTGATGGACGCAGGGCTCATCGATCTCGTGATCGTCGGCACCGACCGCGTGGCGGCAAACGGAGACGTTGCCAACAAGATCGGAACGCTCGGCGTTGCGATTCTTGCCCGGCATTTCGGCATACCCTTCTACGTCGCACTGCCGTTTTCGACGATCGACTTCAATACCCCGACCGGAGCGGAAATCGTGATCGAGGAACGAGATCCGGACGAAGTGCGCTCGTTTGGGCGGCGGCCGACCGCGCCTCCGGACGTGAAGGTCCGCAATCCTGCCTTCGACGTGACGCCCCACCACCTTGTCAGCGGGTTCATCACAGACCGCGGCATGGTCGGGCCGCCGTTTGCGGAGAATCTCAGGAAACTGTACGTGACTGAAGTGTAGCTTCTGCGCGTCTAAATACTGTACATGTACTGCGCTTCGGCCTGCTGTTTCTGCGAGATGAGGTCTTCGATTGTGCGGTTCAGCAGGCTCCGGATCTCAGAGTGGAGCTCCTGCCAAAAGAACGACAGGGCGTTCTCTTTGTGCTGTTCGGCGATTATCTCGAGTTTGCCTTCGAGCGCGCTCAGGACCTCCTCGAGCCTGATCTGATCCGGCGGCCGTGAGAGCGCGTACCCGCCCTGGGCGCCTCGGAAGCTCGCGACTATGCCGCTGCGCTTGAGGACGACCAGGATCTGCTCGAGGTAGTGTTGCGGGATGCGGTGGCGTCCGGCGATATCGCGGATCTGCACCGGTCCGCTCTGGTAGCGCATGCCGAGCTCCAGCACCGCAGTAAGCCCGTAGACGCCTTTTGCTGACAATGTGAACACAGGTACCCCCTTAAAGGCTTGCCGTTAAGCTACCGTAGGACCGCAGCGGCGTCAAGAAAACCTTGACGTTCATAAATCCCCGAAATCATATTGTCGTATGGCTCGCAGACGACACGTGAACTATCTGCTGATAGGCGGGGGGCTTTCGGCATCGAAAGCGGTGCAGGCGATTCGCAGGCATGACCGGCGCGGCAGCATCGCGCTGGTGGGTGAGGAGACGTGGTGGCCGTACGATCGCCCCCCGCTGTCAAAAGGGATGCTCCTCGGTGAGATCGCCCCGCACGAGGTCGCGACAGAGAAGCGCTGGTACTACATCAAGCATCGTGTACGACTTTACCGCGGTACGCGCGTCGAGCGGCTTGACCTCGAGGCCTCGCCGGCGCGCGCGTTGCTGTCGGACGACTCGCAATTGACTTTCGATCGGGCGCTGATCGCCACCGGCGGGGAGCCTCGGAAGCTCGATATTCTCGGCGCCGATCTCCCGGGAGTGCATCTGCTGCGCACCATCGATGATTCGCTTGCTCTGGCCGAGCGCATGAAGAGCAGCCGCCGGGCGGTAGTAATCGGCGGGGGGTTTATCGGGCTGGAGGTTGCTGCGTTCATGCGCCGGGCCGGCCTGGAGGTCACGCTGGTGGAGCTGCGGGAGGAAGTCTGGGGCGATTGTGCGCCGAAGGAGCTGCGCGGCCGCCTGCGCTCCGGGCTCGAACAAACCGGCGTCCGCTTCCTACTGGGCGAACAGGTTTCGCAAATCGACGGCTCAAGCTCGGTCGCCGGCGTGCGCAGTTCGGGCGGGGAGGAGCTCCGCGCCGAGCTGGTCTGTATTGCGGTCGGGATTGAACCGAACGACGCGCTTGCCACCGATGCAGGACTTGCGACCGACCAAGGCATCGTGGTCGACGAGCGCATGCAAACCAGCGATCCGCGCGTCTATGCCGCCGGTGATGTGGCCGTATACCCGGACCCCTACAGCGAGCGACGGCGCCGGGTTGAGCATTACTGCGACGCTGAGTACGGCGGCCTCCTCGCGGGTGCGAACATGGCCGGAGGCGAGGATCGCTGGGACATGGTTCCGTATCTGTGGTCGGATGTAGGCGACCGGACGGTGGAGATTTACGGCGATGAATCGGCCTGGGATGAGCTTGTGGTGCGTGAGCTCGAGCCGCGGATCATGATCCTGGGACTCCGTGAGGGCCGGGTGGTTTGCAGCTTCTCGATGAATGCCCCACCGGCTGAGCTCTCGGCGTTGCAACTCCTCATCCGCTCGCGGACCGATGTCGCCTCGATCCGTGACCGGCTCGCCGACGG
>PUPD01000239.1 GCA_003552985.1 Spirochaetaceae bacterium | reverse complement strand
GGACCTGGACTCGGACGACCAGTTTAGCCGCACGATTAGAGGCAGAGGCGAGCTTGAGCGAGTGGCGTGAGCTGGTATGTGCTTATTGAGTACCTGACGTTTCGCCATCTAGTTCGGCACACCTATCCGGGATCGCTGAGTTGGTATCGGTCCAGCGATATCGCGCGAGAGTTATACTCGGCTACGAGGATTTCTGTCATTTCTTAAGAGCGGGGCAGACCGCTCATAGGCACCGGGTACAGTTCGATACCACTGCCTCGACCTTGAACGATCCCACACTACACTGCGTCCCGCATGGCGAAGAACCAGAGGAACGACACAATATGTCGCCCCAGACGCGGTAGACTGCAAATATATGGCGCAGTTCGTCCACCTGCATCTGCATTCGCACTACAGCGTGCCGGCTAGTGTCGGCTTCGGTGCCGGCCCGCGTGTGTCTGAGCTTGTGGAGGCTGCGGCAGAGCAGCACTCCACGGCGGTTGCGCTCACCGATTTCTGCTGTCTCGCAGGCGCTGTGGAGTTTAGCGAGTACTGTGAACGCTCCGGCATTCGGCCGATAATCGAAGCCGAGTTACTTATCGCCGGCAACTCGTCAGCGAGCGGCGAGGCGAGCTGTGCCGGTGCATGGGGGTCTTCAGGAACGCTCCCTGCGGGTGCCAGGCTGTAGCGCTTGCCGGTTCTGGTGCAAAACGCCGAAGGGTATCGTAACCTGCTGTCGATATTGTGGGAGGCACGTTTGACGGTCGACCGTAGGCAGGCGCCGCCGCTTCCGGTCCTGAATCTGTCCGAGCTTGCCGCGCGCTCGGCGGGCCTCGTGATCTTGAGCGGTTCCTACGACGGCGAGATCAGGACGCTCGCGCGTAGCGGTCTTATAACCACGGCTGTCGAAACCGTGCGTCGCTACAACAACCTCTTCGGGCAGGGCCGCTTCTACCTGGAGCTCGTTCCGGTGGGGAAAAACGAACCGCCGCACATAAACCGTGGTCTGGTGCGAATCGCCGAGGAGGTGCGGGTGCCGGTGGTCGCTGCGGCTGATCCACGGGCAGACGGCGAACGCGCGGACGGAGGACGCGTAGTACTGCCTTCGGCGGAGGAAATGCAGTGAGCATTCGCGGCCTGGCCGCGGTCGATCACCAATACGGTTGCGATCGCCGAGCGGTGCGTTCCGGCAGGCGAATACCTCTTTCCGCCGGAACGGACAGGGGAATCGGACATGGTTGCAGCGAGCGCGGGCACCGGAGCGCCCTCGTATCGGCCTCAGGCGGGTGCGCAGGTCTCCAGGCGGGCGCCGAGGCGCTACCCGTCGGCTGGGCTTTCGGTTGCCGAACGCGCGTACTCGGCTCTCGCCGAACGTTTTGGAAGCCGCGACGCAGTTCGGGAGCGCTATCGCAAGCGTCTCGAGGCCGAGATTTTGGAGCTTGCGAAGGCCGGACTGCTACCGAAGCTTGAGCTGTTACTGGACCTCTACAACTACGCCTCGGCGGCAGGGATTGTGATCGGCCCCGGGCGCGGAGCAGTCGCCGGTTCGCTCGTCTGTTACGCGCTCGGGCTCACCGAGATCGATCCTGTCCGTCACGGGCTCATCGTCGAGCGTTTCCTCACCTCCGGTCGGCTGGAGGTGGAGGTGGAGGTTGCCCGGCGCACCGAAATGGTTGAGTACCTGCGGCGGCGTTACGGGAACCGGAACGTTGCCTACCTGACCGAATGGACGTTTGAAAGCCCCGGGCGTAGAATAATCGGTTTCCGGCGCCACGAATCTTCGGTCGCCGTGACCGTGTGTGAGGTTGGGGAATGCCTCCCGGTGTGGTGGAGAGGCGACACATTCCAATCTCAGTTCGCCCCCGAAGATGCGGAAGCCGCCGGGGCCGCTGTCGTTACTCTGATTGGGGAGCCGATCCTCTCCTTCCTGAGTCGGTTGAACCGCGCAGCGGCTCGCGAAGAACCGGAGCTTCATCTCGACCGGGAGCACGGCGAAGACAGCAAGACCGCTGTTCTGTTTCAGCAGACCGACACCGGCGGGATCCCCGGGTTCGAGAGCGAAGCGATGCGCGACCTCCTGCGCCGGGCCAAGCCGGCCTCGATCACCGATCTATCTGCGCTCTACGCCGCGCATATGGTTGGAGAGCTTGAGCGTTGTCACGCGCTGGCGGAACGTATGGGGCGGAACGCGCGAACGCGGAACTCGCGCAACACGCACTCGGACGCGTACGAAACGCCCCTGTCGGAGGCGGCGAACCACGTCGTTGCCGAAACTTACGGCCTCATGTTGTACCAGGAGAGGTCCTCGAGCTCTTGCATCGACTCGGCGGGTTCGAGTACCGGGTAGCCGAACAGGCGCGGCGCGCGTTTGGAAAACGGCATGCCGACCTCATCGCCTCGTTTCGCGAGCCGTTCCTCCAAGGCGCGGCGGCCCGGCAAATCACCACCGAGCGCGCCGGAGTGGTCTTCGATTTCCTCAGCGCCGAGGCGCCGCGAACCTCCCTCAAGGCTCACGCGCTCGGGAGAGCGCTCCTCGCGTGGCGGACGGCGTATGTGACGGCGCATAGACCGGAGCTGTTTGAGCGCGTACTAGCGGGGTGGATGGGGTGAGGTGGCCGGCAGGCATCCAGACCGAACCATTGAACTTGAGGACAGAATCGAGGTGCAGGCATTTGACCTTCAAGCTCTGCGATGAGGATCTGTCGGCCCGATGCAACGTTCGGTGTAATGACAATGGCACTGATATACAGCTTGCTGCCATTATCGGGATAACGGCTAATATGGAATGTTAAACACACAGACGTACGGAGCACTGTGTTATCGTTATCGCATATGCCGACACGGATCCCACGCTGTTTCGAGTGTTGGTGATCACCGTGTTGTTGTTTGGCCCGGCGGCAGCGATGTATGCTAATATGCAGGAACAATCGAAACGGTAGATCGAGCACCGCGATTGGCCGACTGCGTGAGTGTGCTCTATGAAGTTCACAAAGTATTTTCTCTACACCAGGCAGCGGCCGGATCGACGACAGATTACTGACGGGTTGATTCAGCAAGCAATCGATGCACCGATTCGCGAGGAAACGCAGTCGGACGGGCGAATCCGTGTGTGGTG
>PUPD01000020.1 GCA_003552985.1 Spirochaetaceae bacterium | reverse complement strand
GGTGCATCGCATCATGGCGGCCGCCGGAACCGTGCCGGTGGAGTGGGTCTGTTTCCCCGAGCACGCAGAGCTCGCGCAGCGTTCGGACCATATCAACTACTGGCTCCGCGGCTACCCGGCGATCATGGTCAACGATACCTCGTTCCTCCGCAATCCGCATTATCATGCCCTGTCCGACACCGCCGATACGCTGAACTACCCTTACCTCGCCGGTACCGTCGATGCGCTGCTGCACCTGCTGCGCGCATTGGTCGCCAAATGACCCAATACGAATAATTTGACTGCCGGAGCAAAACCGGGGTAACATTGCTTTTCAACCCGCTGAATTGGGGGGCGGCGTAACAAAATCAAGGGAGGCCTATGGCGCAGAAACGCACCGAGGTCAGGTTCAAGCAGTATACCTTGAACAACCTCGACGAGATTTTTCAACTGCAGGAGCTCACCGCTGAGCAGCGGTTTGAGCTTGAGGTAGTGGCACAGGTATTTCCGTTCAAGACCAATCAGTTCGTCGTAGACGAGCTGATCGACTGGAGCAACATTCCCGCCGATCCAATCTACCAATTGACCTTTCCGCAGCGCGGTATGCTGCACGACGATGAGTTCAACCGATTGGCCGACGCAATGCGCGGCGGCAACGGCACGAGCAAGCAGCTCCAACAAATCGTGAATGAGATCCGCTATTCGTTGAACCCGCATCCGGCCGGGCAGATGGATATGAACGTGCCGGAGCTCGACGGTGAAAAAATTGAGGGCGTCCAGCACAAATACGACGAGACTGCGCTGTTCTTCCCGCAAGCCGGACAGACATGCCATGCGTACTGCACGTTCTGCTTTCGCTGGGCTCAGTTCGTGGGCATCGATGAATTGCGTTTTTCCGCCCCGAGCATGGACCGGTTCGTCCGTTACCTCAAGGCACACCCCGAAATCACCGACGTGCTCATAACCGGCGGCGATCCAATGGTGATGAACTCAAAGATGATCCGCAAAGTGATCGAGCCGTTGCTGGATCCTGCGCTCGAGCATCTGCGGAATATCCGGATCGGAACCAAGTCTCTCGCGTACTGGCCGCACAAATACGTCGACGATCCCGATGCTGAAGAGGTGCTCGATGCGCTTTCCCGCGTCGTAAAGGCCGGCAAACACCTCGCGGTCATGGCCCACTTCAACCATCCGCGCGAGCTCGAGCCGCCGATCGTCGCCGAGGCCGCGAAACGGTTGCAGGTTATCGGCGCAGTGCTGCGGACGCAATCGCCGGTTATACGGCATATCAACGACGATCCGGGGCTGTGGGAAGAGATGTGGCGGCGGCAGGTCCAGCTCGGCATGATTCCGTACTATATGTTCGTCGAGCGTGACACCGGAGCGCGCGATTACTTCGCCGTACCGCTCGCGCGTGCGTACGAGATCTATCGTGAGGCCATTCGAAATGTGTCGGGGCTCGCGCGTACCGCTCGCGGCCCGAGCATGTCGGCAACTCCCGGCAAAGTGGAGATACAGGGCATCGCCGAGGTCGGCAATGAGAAGTTCTTTGTGCTGCGCCTCATTCAGGCCCGCAACTCGGAATGGGTGCAGCGTCCGTTCTTCGCCCGTTACGACCCGGACGCCACCTGGCTGAATCAACTCTCACCTGCTTTCGGCGAATCCGAACAGTTCTTTCATTCGCAGCTGAGGAAAGGAGAGCTCGAGGGCATCTCAGGGGTGACTCGGATGTAGAGGCGCCGCACGAAGAGGTGCCGGTCAACGAAGCAGGTCAAGCTCAGCTCGGCAGGCGTCGCTTGATCCGCTCGATCTGCTGTTCGTAGCGCGGATCGGGAGCGAGCGCGTAGGCTTCGCGGTACCATTCCAGTGCTTCTCCGGGCTTGTTCATGTAGTCGAACAGGATCTTACCTACCCCGGCGCGGGCCGCAAACTGAGTGTCGTCGAGGCCGGCAGCGTGACGGAAACGTTCGAGCGCCGTCTCCCAGTCATTGCCACGCAGTGCATGCTCACCCTCCCAGACCGCCTCCTGAGCCTGCACCGCAGCCTCAAAGCGGTCGGGATCCTCCACGATCTCAAGCCGGCGCCGAATCAGATCGTGCTCCGCACCTTCGACATAGCGCAGGACTCGCTTCAGGTACCGGCGCGCATCGCTTCGGCGGCCTGTCTGATACGAGAGCTCCGAGAGCGCCTTGAGCGTATGCTGCGTCTCACCGAAGCGTTCGAACTCTTCGAGAAAAAACCCTTCGGCGGCATCGTGCTTGCCCTGCGCGAAGCAGGCCAACCCGGCGTTGTAGGCGGCTCCTTTTCTGTCGGGAGCCGCCTCGTAGACTCGCTTGAAGTAGTACTCGGCCAACTCGTAACGGCCCGCACCCAAAGCCCGCACAGCCGTTTGCTCCCAGCGCTGTAGTCTCAACGACTTGAATAGCATGCCCTACTCCTCCGGAAGAATTGCCTTCAGCCAACGCAACCAGTTGCCCCCCATTACACTCGCGATTGCGTCGTCCGGCACTCCGGCCTCGGCAAGCGACTTGCTCAGGCGCGGCAGATCGGCTATCGTTTCTATCTCCAACGGACAGCTGTCGGCACCAAAGCCGCCGTCGAAGTCGCTACCGAGGCCTATATGTTGAAAGCCGCCCGCGAGCTCCGCGGCAGCCGTCACCGCCTCGGCGACGCGCCGCAACGTCACCACCTGCTTGCCGTCCTTCGGTTCCCAGGCCGCATCCAGCGCCCAGTTCACCGGCATGATACCGGCGACGCCCTCGCGCCGACCGATCTCGGTCAAGGCCCAGCTCGGCAACTGTCGAGGCTTGTCGGCAATCGCCCTGGGATTCGCGTGGCTCGAACAGATCGGTCCCTTAAACAGCGTGAAAACCTGCCGCATGGCTTCATCAGATAGATGGCTGATATCCAGCGCCATGCCGGTACGGTCGAGCTCGGCCAGTAGCTTCTCGCCTGCAGCGGTCAGCGGCCCAGGCTCGCCGCTGCTACCGGTGTACGCATTACGGTGCCAGGCCGGACCGATGACACGCACGCCGCGAGCATGCCAGTCGCCCACCTCGGCAACCTCGACAATGCAGTCCGCGTTCTCGATCAGCAGCACGATCCCAACGCATGC
>PUPD01000117.1 GCA_003552985.1 Spirochaetaceae bacterium | reverse complement strand
GGCGCGGGTGCAGCTCGAGCGCGCACTGCACCGTCAAGGTTACACCGAGGTGAAGTCGCCGCGCGCCGCCCGAGTCGACCGGCTGTTGGTTGAGCCGGGCGAGCTGGTGACCACCGGAATGGCGCTGGTTCGGTTGGTGGAGCTCGAGCCGGTTTGGCTCACCGTTTATCTGCCGCAAAGGGATCTGGCGCAGGTTTCCATAGACGACTCCGCTGAAGTGAAGGTCGACGCCTATCCCGAGCGCGTGTTCAGCGGTCGCGTGGTGCGCATCGCCGATGAAGCTGAGTTCACACCGCGCAACGTGCAGACGCGCGATGAGCGTGCGCGGCTGGTGTTCGCGGTGAAGATCGAGCTCGAGAATCGCGACCGTCTGCTTCGGCCGGGCATGCACGCTGAAGCGCACTTTCCGGCCGCCGCTCCGCAGGAACCGGAGGAGAGATGAGCGCCGGCGAGATCATTCTGAGCGCCGAGCTGGTCGGCAAGCGCTTCGGCGCGGTGCAGGCTTTGCGGGAAGTGAGCCTCACCGTGCACGCCGGAGAGATAGTCACGCTTGTGGGCTCGGACGGCGCCGGGAAGACCACTCTGATCCGAATAGCGGCCGGTCTGCTCGCCGCCGATACAGGGCGGGTGCATCGCGAAAGCGGAACCGTCGGGTACCTTTCACAGGGATTCTCGTTGTACCGAGATCTGAGCGTCGAGGAGAACATCGCTTTCTTCGCGCAGCTTTTCGGTATCCGATCGTTTGCCGCGCGCCTGGAGGAGCTTCTCGAGCTGACGCGCCTCAGCCGGTTCCGCAGCCGGCGGGCCGACCGCCTTTCAGGTGGGATGAAGAAGAAGCTCGCCCTGGCATGCGCCGTGATCCACCACCCGCGGTTGCTGCTGCTCGACGAGCCCACCACCGGCGTGGACCCGGTCTCCAGGCGAGAGTTCCACACGATTCTGACCGAGCTGCTGCACGAGGGAATCGGAATGCTCACGACGACGCCGTACTTCGACGAGGCCGAACGGTCCGACGAAGTCGTGGTGCTGCATCAGGGAAGCGTTCTCGCCGCCGGTGATCCCCCGTCGATCATCGACGCCGTTAAGGGTGCCTCCTTTGAGCTGATCTGCGACCCGCTCCGTGCAGCGCGGGAAGCTCTCCGCAACCAACCTGCTGTCCTGCAACTGGACCTCTACGGCGACCGGCTGCAGGTGCGCACCCGGGCAGAGGCGGGGGTTGCTTCCGAAGCCGCGCTCAGAACGCTACTCGAACGAGCGGGAGTCAGCGTACACGCCGTTCGCCGGGTACAGCCCACCCTCGAGAGCGCGTTCATGGCGTTTGCCGAGCGGCATACAGAGGCAGGAAGATAGGCGGGGCGATAAGATGGAATCGCACTCCGATGCACACATTACTGCAAAGCGACTGACCAAGTCATTCGGCGAGTTCAAGGCAGTCGACGGCGTTGAGCTCGATATCGCATCAGGGACCGTCTTCGGCCTGCTTGGGGCGAACGGCGCGGGCAAGTCAACCCTGATCAGAATGCTGTGCGGTCTGCTCGTTCCCACCTCCGGGGCGGCTACGGTCGCAGGCTATGATGTCGCTTCGGCTCCGGAGGCCGTAAAGCGCCGGATCGGCTACATGTCACAGTTGTTCTCGCTCTACGCAGACCTCACCGTGGACGAGAATCTGCGGCTGTTCGGAGGCATATACGGGCTGTACGGCGCAAAGCTGCGCGAACGCATGGCCTGGGCAAGATCGATCAGCGAGATCGAAGGACTCGGGAACGCCCGGGCCGACAGTCTCTCCGGAGGCTACCGGCGGCGTCTGGCGCTTGCCTGCGCGGTGCTCCACGCCCCTGCGGTGCTGTTCCTGGATGAGCCGACCAGCGGCGTTGACCCCATCGCTCGGCGCGCCTTCTGGGACCTGATCGATTCGATTGCATCCGGCGGCACCACGGTGGTTGTGACGACTCATTATCTCGAGGAGGCCGAGTACTGCGGCAAGTTGGCGCTGATGCATGCAGGCAAGGTGGTTGCCGTCGGCAGTCCGGCTCAGATCAAAGCGCAAACGCTGGGTCGGCCCGGCTCCGAGCTGCGGGCCAATAGCCTCGAGGAGGTGTTCATCACAATAACCGCGGGAGCAGACCAATGAACCGGCGGCGGATCAAAGCCATAGCGCACAAGGAGGTGCTCCATATACTGCGCGACCCGCGAACGCTCGCGATCCTTGTCGTTGTACCGCTCCTGCTGCTTGTGCTGTTCGGCTACGCGATCGACCTCGACGTGGACGAGGTTCGGCTGGTGGTGACGGACTATGACCGCTCTCCTGAGAGCCGGTCGGTGGTCTCGGTGCTCGAACGCACCGGCTACTTCACGGTCACAGCAGAGATCGATGAGCGCCGAACAGCTGATGAGGCCCTTCACCGTGAGCACGCCGATGCAATCATACAGTTCGATCCGGGCTTCGCCGCGGCGGTGTTGCGCGGCAAGCAAGCCCCGGTGCAGGTGATTCTGGACGGAGCCGACCCCCTCGCCGGAGCTGCGAGTCTCGGACTGATAGAAGCTTCGCTGCAGGCTGCCGCCGACAAGCTTGCGGAAACACCGGCTCGGTCCCCGCTTCAGCTGGTAGCCCGGCCGCTGTACAATCCGCAGCTCGATAGCTCGCTGTTCCTGGTGCCCGGGCTGGTAGCGATGATCCTGGTGATCACCGCGGTGGTCTCGATTGCCCTCGCCGTGGTCCGAGAGAAAGAGACCGGCACGATCGAGCAGATCGCGGTCTCGCCGTTGAGCGCAGGCGAGCTCATCATCGGCAAGTGTCTGCCGTACGCCGGAGTCTCGCTTGCAGTCGCCGGACTCATTCTAGCGCTCGGATACCTGCTGTTCGGAATCGGTATTGCCGGAAGCCCGCTCGCTTTGGCTGCCGCCACCCTCGCGTTTCTATTCGCCTGCCTCGGGCTCGGATTACTGGTATCTACCGTTTCCCGAACGCAGCAGGTCGCCTTCATGCTCGCCGTACTCACCACCTACCTCCCCTCATTCCTGCTCTCGGGGTTCGTGTTCCCGATCCGCAATATGCCGGTCCCGATACAGATAGTGACTCACCTCGTCCCGGCGCGTTACTACCTCGAAGCGGTGCGCCGGGTAATGAT
>PUPD01000032.1 GCA_003552985.1 Spirochaetaceae bacterium | reverse complement strand
TGGTCACGAACATCGAGCGGCCCGAGAGCACGGTGCTGTTCGTCGGCCACCAGGCGAAGGGAACCTTAGGCCGCGAGATCGTCGACGGCGCGCAGGAGGTTCGCATCTTCGGCGCGATGCGCCGCGTGCGCGCCCGGGTAAGCCGTATTCAAGGGTTCTCGGGCCACGCCGACCGCACCGAGCTTGCGCACTGGCTTTCGGCCATGCGGCAGCCTCCGCGGGGCTTGCTGCTCAACCATGGTGAGCTCCCGGCGATGGAGGCGTTGCGCGACTATCTGGTGGAACACGCCGGCGCGCCCCGGGCGGTAATTCCGGAGTTCAAACAGCGCGTAGAGCTCGAGTGACTCGCTGCCCACAGCAGGGCCCACGGAACAACCGTGATCTCAGGCGTGGTGGAAACCACGGCGGACATCATCGACCCGGAGCTGATAGAGTTACTCGCCGAAAGCCCGCTTCTTCGGTTTTGATGAGGATGCGGCAGACTACGTTCTGAAGGACAACGCGTGCTCGGTGCGCGCCGCGCGCGCGGAATTCCCTGAGGTTACCTAACGGCCGACCGAATGAGAATAGTCGGCCGGTCAGCAGTTGCGCACGCCGACTATCCGCACCCTGTGCAGCGTGAAATCCGGCACGCGCTCATCGGTCACGGTAATCTGTCTGAACACGGGGCGGCGGCTTCACCCGGTTATGCAACTTGCATAAGGATTCGATTCAATGTGCAGATCTATGCATGGTGCATAGTCCGCTCAAGCGAGCACGGCGGTTTTGTGGAGCCGGGATCTGGCCCGGGGCGGTCTCCTGCATCCGCGGAAGACCCTATCTTTCGCGTATTTTCCAACCGACAAATGAGATATGGAAGCAGACCATTGTTTCTTTCGGGTTAGGCAGAGCTTTCGAAGGGCGTGTTACTCCGGGCGATGGAATTAATTTTGGCATGCATATTGCTAATAAGATAGTAAGGCCGCCAATACCCGGCCTTTCCGGTGATTAAGCCGGTTCCGCCGTGAGCAGACGCGGCGATGGAGGAACTGTGATGCGAATAAGAGATATGAGAAACATCGTCGGCATGCTGTGCATCCTGGGCATCGCATTCACGGCGTTAGGCGCGTGTTCAAATCCTTTCGGAAGCTCCGGGGGCTCCGGTTCCTCGAGCGACAACTCCGGCGGCGAGGGAGCTGCTGCGGTGACATATACCGTCACCTACGACGCCAACGGCGAAACTACCATCGGTACCCCGCCTTTCGATGAGAGCCTCTACGAGGACAGCGCGGAGGTAACGGTGTTGGGAAATACCGGCAATCTCGAAAAAGACGGCCATACCTTTCTACGCTGGAACGATGCCGCTGACGGCTCAGGGGCCGATTACGTTCCGGGCGCAACCTTTCCAATCGAGTCCGACATGACCCTGTATGCGCGATGGGTGGAGGATACCACCGAGACCTACACCGTGAGCTACGACGGCAACGAGGCGGACGAGGGCGAAGCACCGGAGGGAGCGAACTATCTGGACGGCGAGACTGTCACGGTACTCGGCAACACCGGCGGACTCGAGAAAGGCGGCCATACATTCCTCCGCTGGAACAGCCAAGACGATGGTGAAGGCACAGGCTACGCTCCCGGCGATTCGTTTACAATCACCGGTCACCTTACGCTATTCGCTCAGTGGACCGAAGAACCGACCTACACCGTGAACTACGACGGCAACGGCGCAGACGGTGGATCGGTGCCGGCCGGGGCGCAGAGCTACCTCGAAGGTGAGCCGGTTACCGTACTCGGAAACATCGGAGGACTCGTGAAGTCTGATCATACCTTCGCCGGGTGGAACACTGCTGCGGATGGTCAAAGTGAACAGTACCGCCGCGACGACGAGTTCGAGATGCCAGATTCGGACGTAACGCTGTATGCCCAGTGGAGTCCTCCGCTCACGGAGGAGGATGACATCGAAGAGGCGTTCAATACCATGGTCCACGAGACGATCGCCGGCGACCCGGACAACGGCTTTGAACCGGTCGAGGGCGAGGAAGGCGTGTATGTCTACGAGAAGACCGGTGGCGGATCACTGCGGTTCTGGCAAGTTAACGCCTCCGGTACCATCTCGTTCGATGTTACGCTCGAAGAAGGCCCCGGCAACGACCCCACCGGTGACGTGGAGGTGTACCGAGTGGATTCTGACGGAGCCAAGGGTGAGTTGATCGTGGAAACAACGGTCGAGCTGAACGAGGAGACGACGGTGGTTTTCGACATTCCCGATTGCGACTTCCAGATCGACTTCCAGGGTGGCCAGAGAGTATGGGAAGTCCGGAACTTCAGCCTGGCACTCGACGAGTGAGCCGGGACAGCCGACCGTGGCGGTTCAACTCCCGGTAGCGTTCGGCCACGTCACTACCGACGGTGTCCCAGGGCAGTTAAATTGTCCTGCGGGCACTGCGGCCGGAGCTCGCAACCAGCTCTGGGGTTTACGGTGAGCGCTCAGCCCCACCTTACCGCCGGTAAGCCACCGGCGCTGTTTACACGGCCCTTCCAATCGCCTCATAATCGCAATAATCTAGTGACCTCGACCGCAGAAACGCAAGGAGGAGCCGATGCGCCTCATCGAGCGCCATTTCTCCGACCGCGAAGAGCACCCAAGCGTGCTCATTGCCAATCTCCATGTCACCGCCGACGTACGGAAGAACCTTGATCGCATGCAGGAGGTGATGCAGGTGGCGCACGAGACGGGCGCCAATATCGTCATCTTTCCGGAACTGTGCGTGACCGGCTACGTCTGGGACGAAGGTCCGCAGGGCACAGCAGTGACGGAGCTCCTCCAGGAGGGCGAGAACAGCCGCATAGCACCGGCCATCCGACAGATCCGGGACGGGCTTCGTGACGACGGCCGCGGCCCGGAGTATGTGTTCTACAACAACGTGCGCCGCAAGGACGACGACTTCTACAACTCCACCTACATACTCCATCGCGGGCTGGACTACACGCGGGAAGAGTACATCTACGACAAGGTATTCCTACCTCCGCTGGAGCAGCACTACTTTCGCCACGGAACCGACAGGAGGTTGACCATACAAACAAGGTGGGGAACCTTCGGGTTCCTCATCTGCTACGATCTGTGTTTCCTGGAGCTCGCCAGGAACTACGCGCTCC
>PUPD01000074.1 GCA_003552985.1 Spirochaetaceae bacterium | reverse complement strand
TGGCGCTTGAGGAGCTCGAGAGTATACGCGCCGGGGAGCTCGACGAAAGCTACGTTGAGCGGACGCGCGAGGTACAACGAAGCGAGTTCGAGGAGGCGCTTCGCGAGAACGAGTTCTGGCTTGAAAACATCGAAGCCCTCCACCGAGCCGGCCGGGAGTTCGAAGAGCTACTGGATTATCCGGACCTGATCGACGAGCTGACCGTTGAAGCGCTTGTCGAGACGGCTGAAGCGTATCTCAATCCGGAGGAGTACGTCCAGGTGACACTGCTCCCGGCAGGTGAACCGCCGGCACAGCCGGAGATGCAGCCCGGGGAGCTTCCCGAGTAGGCAACGACACAGCGACAACCTCGCTCTTTCTCCTTAGGTCTCGAGGTCACGGCACTGACGGCTGATGCGTATTGCGTGGTGTGTGGTGCGTGGTGTTGCATCGGCGCCGGTACAGCGATAAAGTAGGGACCTATCAGAGCGACAGTGGAGCGCGGATTGTGCGCTCCGCGGCCGTAAGGTGTCGGGGGTACTTAGGCCCGGCCGAACGGTAACCCGGGCCGATGCGCCCGACATCGATGCGTCGGGCACCGGGGCACCGGGGCGTTGAAGGAGGGTCCTGTGGGCGAGTCGGTACTGCCGGCGGCACTTATGATTCTGGTCCCCGCAGTTGTATTCGCGTTGGACCGACGCAATCGCAGGCGGCAGGCCGCCGACCGGCAGCTGGAGGAAGAGAAAGAACGCATCATCGATGCGTATGGCGTGTTGTTGTCCTCGCCGATCGACAGAGGAATCGACGGGCTTGCCGAGCTTGGGCTGGATCAGCTCGGCTCGGATCGCCAGATTCGGGATGTCTTCAAGAGGATTGAGCGCCGATATGGCCGGCATCCGCTGAGCGAATACGATAATGACCTCATGCGTAAGGACCTGCACCTGTTCTTCCGCGAGCTGCGGGAACGCAACCTCTGACAGGGGTGCTCCCCGAACAGCTACGGCTACCACGCTCAACACGGCTACCACGCTCAACACGGCCACACGCCCAACACGGATAGCACGCCCAACACGGCTACCACGCCGCGAAGAGCCGAAAGCTTCGAGACCGGCGGTACCTGTGTTACACTATCGGTGCTGTGCGAACTGAAGAGACGCAACGTGAGCTGGTGCACGCGTCCGGGCTGAAGAAGCGCTATCGTATGGGTGAGGTCGACGTCTACGCTCTCAATGGTGTCGACCTTACGCTCTATGACGGCGAGCTTGTGGTGGTGCTCGGCGCGTCCGGTTCCGGCAAAACCACTATGGTCAACCTCATTGGAGGGATGGACCGGCCGAGCGAGGGTTTGCTGCGTTTTGCCGGCCGCCGGCTGCACGGTGCAGGCGAAGACGAGCTTACCAAGTATCGGCGTACCGAGGTGGGGTTCGTCTTTCAGTTCTTCAATCTGATGCCGAATCTCACCGCCTGGGAGAACGTGCAGCTCGCGGCGGAGGTAGCTCCGGACCCTCTGGACGTTGATCAGCTTCTGGAGCAGGTGGGGCTCGGTGATCGCGGAAACCATTTCCCATCTCAGCTCTCCGGTGGCGAACAACAACGGGTCGCAATTGCTCGCGCGCTCGCAAAGAACCCGCGCCTGCTCCTGTGCGACGAGCCTACCGGCGCGCTTGATCTGACCACCGGCCGTCAGGTCCTGAAACTGCTGCGAGAGCTCCGGGATCAATACGGCAAGACAGTGGTGATCATAACGCACAACGAAAACATCAGTCTCATGGCCGACCGGGTGGTCTATCTCAAAGATGGGTACGTCGAATGGGTGAAGCAAAACGAAAAGCCCCTACCTCCTGAGCAAGTGGGGTGGTGAGATGCTGGCGCGCAAGGTTCGGCAGCGCAACGTCCTGCGCCACAAAGGCCGGCAGCGCACAGGTCTGCAGGGCAACGTCCTGCGGCGCAAAGTCCTGCGCGATATCGGTCAGAACAAGGGTTCTTATGCCGCCTGTCTGGTGCTTATTGTGATGGGGCTCACGGTCTTCATCGCGTTTTCAGTCGCGAACGACAACTTCATGATGGCTCAGCAGCTGCTCTACGCTGATGGGCGCTTCGCGGAAGGCTTTGCCGAAGTCAGTGGCATGCCGGAGAGTGATCTCTATCGGCTCAGGCGTATCGAGGGGATAGCCCGGGTCAGCGGCAGACTGGTTGAAGACGTCCGCGTGTTGAGCGACGACCGCCGGCGTGATGACGGAGGCACGCTCTATCTGCGGCTGATCTCAAAGGACCTGGAGGATACCGAGCGACTCAACGATTCTTCCCCGGTCTGGGGCGAACCGATGCGGTCCGGTGAGCGTCATCTCTGGGTCAACACCGCCTTTGCCGATGCCCATGGGCTGGACGCTGAGGACACGATCTCGGTCGTCGCCGGGGGCCGTGCGCACGAGATGCAGGTGATGGCCGCAATGCTCAATCCGGAGTTTGTCTACATCATGCGCGACGACGGTGATCTCTTTCCTGATCCGTATCGATTTGGCGTCGCAACCGTGCCGCTGACAACGATGTGGGAGCTGTTTCCTGATCAGCGGGGCGTTGTCAACGATATCGTGTTCACGCTTGAACCGGGGACCGAGTATCGCCGTGTGGAAGAAGAGCTCGAGTTGGAGCTCGAAGACTACGGACTCATCCGAATCTATTCCCGGGACGACCACCGCAGTCACCTCCTGCTTGAGGAAGAAAGCGAAGTGCTCACGAGCTTTGCGACCTTCTTTCCTGCGCTGATGCTCGGGGTCGCCGGTTTCATCCTCTATATCGTTCTCAAGCGTCTTGTGCAGCAACAGCGGGGCCAGATCGGCATCCTCAAGTCGTGCGGTTATACTCGCGGCGAGATCACGCGCCACTACCTTGCATATTCGGCTGTGCTGGCGGTTACCGGAGGTATCGTTGGGAGCCTGTGCGGTATGTTCGCCGCGAATACCGTCTCGCGGCTGCTGTTCGAGTATTTTGCCCTGCCGGAAGTCTATGTCGGGTTTTCGCTGCGCTATTTCCTCGCCGGCATGGGCCTCTGCGCCGGCGTGCTTGGACTGGCAGGGTACCAGGGCGTCAAGCACGCGCTGCGGCTGAGCCCGGCCGAGGCCATGCTCCCGCCGCCTCCGTCCCCGGCCGGCAAGACCATTTTCGATCGCGTGCCGTGGTTCACCAGGATGCTGACTACTCAGGGCCTGATGGGCATCCGCAATATCAGCCGCGCGCCCGGCCGAAGCGCCTTCCTGCTGGTTGGTATCGCGATCAGCTTAACTCTTGTTTCCGCCAACTACTCGATGACGGCGGTAAATATGCCGACCTTTCTGTTTTATCAGTACACGGAGGTTGAGACCTACGATGCCCGGATTAGCCTGCGTGCTCCTCAGGCCCGTCAGGCGGTGTTGCGGGAGGTCGAAGCCTTGCCGTTCGTTACGCGCGCGGAACCGCTCGCTCAGGTTCCGGTAACGCTCGTTTATCGTGTTCAGGAGGAAGACCTCAAGCTGCTCGGCCTGTCCGAGGACAGTCGGCTCTATAACATTCTCGATGCGCGGGGAAACCGGATAACTCCGGCCCGCGAGGGACTGATCATCTCGGAGCGCCTCGCACGCAACCTCAGAGTCAGGCACGGCGATACGGTGGCGCTGGAGAGTCCGTATCTGCGGGAGAATACCGAGGAGGTGCAGGTGCCGATTGTTGCGGTTATTCCTCAGTACATCGGAATGAACGCCTATATGGAGGTGGGGGCGCTCGAACGGCTATTGGGGCAACCGGCGTTCTTGAGCTCGGTGCTCGTTCGGGGTGAAGGCGGGGGTGAAGAGGTGACCTCCAGGCTCAGCGAGCACTATCGCGATAGCGATGTGGTCACGGCAGTCGACAGCCGTCAGCGGATGGTTGCGAATCTTGAAGAGATGTGGGAGCTCTTCAGTGTCATTCTCCATCTCTTTGTTCTGATCGGGGCGGTCTTCAGCTTTGCCGTCATCTATATCGCGGCTTTCGTAACCCTATCCGAGCGGAGTCGCGAGCTGGCATCGATGCGCGTGCTCGGGATGACGCCCAAGGAGGTGTTCTCGGTTATCGCGTTTGAGCAGTGGTTCCTCAGTTTTTTCGGTATCCTGCTCGGTCTGCTCCCGGCGCGTTATCTGGTGGAGGGATTCGCTACCGCTTACACAACCGACATGTATACCATGCCGGCTCACATGCCGGCCGAGGCGATTGCGGTCGGGATCGTCGCGACCCTGATCTCGATCTGGGTGGCACAGCGGTTTGCGCTGCGCCGGGTGCGGTCGCTGAGTCTGGTCGAGGTGCTGCGGGAGCGCGAGTAGCGCTAAGGCGGTGGTGTGACCGTGAAGGCAGGTGGTCATGAAGAGAACGTATAAGATCATTGTGGGGGTGGCTGCCGCGGTTGCGGTGGTCGTATTCGGCGCGAGCTACGCGCTGCGTCCTGTTGCGGTTGAAGTCATTGAGGTCCGGCCGCGTACCATCTACCACAGCTTCACCGAGGACGGGACGCTGAAGGCCGGGCGCGAGCTACGAATTCGCCCCTCCTACAGCGGCGAGCTGGAAACGATCGAAGTCGAAGAAGGCGACACGGTGGAACGCGGTGCTGTGCTGATGCGGCTCGATACTACTGAACTGGAGTACACGCTTCAACGGCTCGATGCCGAACTCGATCGTCTCGAGGGCGAGAAGGTACGGATGCACGAACCGCCGGTCGCAGCGCAGATCAGACAGGCCGAGACCGCGATTGAGCTCGCCCGGGAGAACGTGCGGATCGCCGAGGATCGCTATCGACGACTAACCCCCCTCCACGAGCGTGGAAACATCAGCGAGGTTGAGTGGGAGCAGGCGCGTGATGCCTATCAGAACGCCAGGCTTCTGGTTAAGCAGCGCGAGCAGGAGCTTGAAGCGCTGATCGAGGCCCACGAGCCGACCGCAGGCAGCCTACAGGTGATGAGCGCACGCCGGAACGAGGTGGAGGCTCAGCGTGCGCTCGTGCGCTATCAGATCGAGCGCCACACTGTCAGAGCCCCGTATGCGGGTGTGGTTGCCGACATTGAGCCGGAGGTGGGGGACCTTGTTGGGCCGGAGACACCGCTCCTGACTCTGTTTCAGCTTGACGAGCTAAGGGTAGAGGCGTCCCTGCGCCCTCGTGATCTGCAGGGAGTCGAGCCGGGGATGGAGGTGGAGCTCATCGCCGAGCGCCGCGATCAGGACGTGAGTTTTACCGGCCATGTCCTGCGGATTGCGCCGCATGCGCGCATCGGTCTCTCCCCGCTCGGTCTCGAGGAGGACCGCGTGCGCGTGACCATCGCTCCCGAGATACCGTCCGGCCTGCGCATTGGTCCCGGCTACAGGCTGGATGTCACGTTTCGTACCGAAAGACGCGAGGATCAGTTGGTGGTCCCGCGTACGGCGCTGTTCACCGTGGATGGTGAGGACGCGCTGCTCGTCGTTGAAGAGGGGCGCGCCGTGGTCCGGCCGATTACGCCGGATTTCAAGACTCGCCGGGAGGCGAGCATCGTTGACGGCCTCGCCCCGGGCGATCAGGTAATCTCTGACCCGCGCGCGACCGAGCTCGAGGAAGGTGCCCGAGTGACGGCCACGGCGCGCTGAAGCCGGAACTGCGGGGCTGCGATGACCGGCGGGGGCTACTGTCCCCAGCCGGCTGTGAGCCCTGCGATCAGGCGGTTGCCCAGCAGAATCGTTACCAACAGCAGCGGCGCGATGGTGATCGTCGCCATCACCGCGATATCCCACCACTGGGGCCCATGCTGCGTTGCCTGGCCGGCTACGACGAGCGGCAGAGTCTGCGCCCGGCTGAAGGTGAGAATCAGCGCGTAAATGAACTCGTTCCAGGCAAACATCAGGCAGACGAGAAACGTTGCAATGATGCCGGGGCGGGCCAGCGGCAGCGCAATCCGCGTCAGGATCTGCATGTATGTCGCGCCGTCGACTTTCGCCGACTCATCGAGATCGATTGGTATCTGTTTGAAGTACTCGAGCATCAGCCACGCGGCAATCGGCAGGTTGAACATTGTGTAGACGATCGCGAGACCGGCCCGCGAGTCGACTAATCCTGCGGTCCGGAACATGATGAAGATCGGCAGGACGAGCACGATCGGAGGCAATACTCTGTTGGAGAGTATCCAAAACGCGATGTCACGGTTCCTTAAGAAACCGAGCTTATATTGAAAACGGGTGAGGCCATAGCCGGCCATTCCACCGATAAAGGTTGCAGCTGCGGCGCTGGCGAGCCCGGCGACGGCGCTGTTGGCCATAGCGCGGGTAACCTGCTGGTAGCGAGCCACAACGCGCGCCCAGTGCTCCAGAGTAGGAACGAAGTCGACCCAGGGGATCAGTGCCGGTCCGGCGTAGATATCGGCGCGCAGCTTGAAGGTCGTCGTGACCATCCAGTACAGCGGAAAGATGACGATTATCGCCCACAAGACCAATGCGACAAAGAGGCTCCACCGTTGGACTGAGTTTAAGCGGATCATGTATACGACACTTCCTTCTTGAAGAAGATTATTACCGGAATTGCGATTGCGACCACCACCAGCAACAACGTGTAGGCGATCGCCGCTGCGTAGCCGAGGTTGAAGTACTGTAACCCGACGTTGTAACCATACATCGTGAGCGACTCGGTCGTATTTCCCGGGCCACCGTGGGTAATGACGTAGACTGTGTCGAGAATCTTCACCGCTTCAACGGCCCGAAGCATGATCACCGCAATTGAAATCGGCATCAGCATCGGCAGGACAATGTGGCGAAACACCTGGAAGCGGCTGGCTCCGTCCACCAATGCGGCATCAATAGGGCTTGTGGGAACGTTCATGAGCGCCGCATAGAGGAACAAGAACATGAACGGCGTCCATTGCCAGATCTCGGCCATCATCACCACAGACATCGCGAACCAGCGCGCCGATAGCCAGCGTACCGGCTCGAATCCGAGTGCGGCCAAGAAGAAGTTAGCTGCCCCTATCCGGCTCTGAAACATCAGGCGCCACATATAACCGACCGCAACCGGGGCGAGCATCATCGGAAAGATAAACAACACCCGAAAGATACGGCCGCCGGGTGGTCGGAGAAACAGACCCCACGCGAGGGCGAGCCCGAGTACGTATTGAATGCTCACCGTGACCACCACGTAGAGCACGGTGTTGAACGCGGCGTTGCGATACCGCCCGTCGGCTAATAGAGCCGCATAGTTGCTGAGCCCGCGCCACTCATATGGTATTCCGCGCCCGAGACCCCAGTCGCCGAAACTCAGCGCAAGCGAGAACAACAACGGAAAGATGGAGAGACCCAACAGGATCACAACGGCCGGTAGCAGCAGGGTGCGGCGGGTCAGTGCGGTCTTCTGCATATACCCCTCACAGAGTGATAGTCTCAAGGACTGTGATACCTGCTATGCCCGCCCGGAGCGCAGCTGCGCCCCGGGGCGGGTGGTTGCCAAACTCAGC
Source organism: Spirochaetaceae bacterium (assembly GCA_003552985.1). Taxonomy (GTDB): domain Bacteria; phylum Spirochaetota; class Spirochaetia; order DSM-27196; family SLAA01; genus B1Sed10-166. The sequence goes on along the minus strand of PUPD01000074.1, from coordinate 35,879 downwards.
AGGTAGCGATTATTCCAGGCCCATCGATTCGCGATACAGGCGTAGCTGAACGTCGCGACCCTTACGATTCGTTATGGCGTCCCACCGGTCGGCAACCTCGTCAAGCGCTTCCTGCGGCTCCATCTCACCGGCCAAGGCAGCGGTAAGGCCGGCGTCGAGCTCATCGAGATACTCGAATGCGCCCGGAATGCGGAGGTCCGGCTTCACGAAGTCTGCAGTCAGGCTTTCGAAGGTGGCTTCAAGGTACTCCTCGGCGCGGTCGCGGTCCCATTCGGACTCGACCCAGCCGTCGATGTTTTCGAAGTGCGAGTAGCGGAACGGCTGGTAGCCGGTCGCCGGATCGTAGTTGTCACGCATCGAGACGAGCTTGAGGCTTATCTCGGGGCTTGAGAGATACCGTATCAGCTGCCAGGCCGCCTCCTGCTCGTTGCTCGTGACCGGGATTGCGGCACCCCAGCCGAGTGCTGCCATGTAGGGAACACGGTTCGGCTCGTCCAGCTCGATCCACCGGCCGGTGTCGTGATCGTAAACCTCGGTGGGGCCGGGGATTGGATTGAAGCCGATCAACTCCTGGTTCTCGCGGTCGGTGGGGATGAAGCCGATCGAAGCCCAGTCGAGCGCGAGCGCTCCGGTGTTCAACGGGAACTGTTCGCGGATGTCCCCGACGTCGAACTCAAGGATATCGGGTGCTCCCACGTCTACAACGCGAACCCATTCCTCGAGTGCTCGAACGTGGCCGGGGCTGTTGATCACTGGGGTCATGTCTTCAGGGTCGAAGAACAGCGCACCGGGTTCGCCCTGGGAGACGTAGCCCACCATTCTGGACAGGCCGGTCCAGAAGGTCTGAGTTCCGCGCGACATCGACTCCATTGCGCCGTACAGGTCGGGGTCCTGCTCGGTGAAGTACTCGGCAATGTCGTAGTACTGGTCCCAGGTTTCCGGTGGCGCAAGCTCGTAGCCGTAGGAGTCCTCGAATGCGGCTCTGTGATCGTCGTCGAGGAAGGCCGTGCGGTTGTAGAACGACATAAACAGGTCGCAGTCCAGCGGCATGATCAGCGTCTCGTTCTGCCAGGTGACGATATCCTGGCATACCGGTAGAACGTCATCCCAGGCGGCCATGTCGTCGCCTTCAATAAGGTCATCGAGCGGCACCAGGAACTGACTCATGTCGCCGAGCCAAGTGGGCAGGATGATTACGACGTCAAAGTCGTCGGTACCGGCGTGAAACGAGGTCATGAAGCGCGGGAAGATCTCGGCAAACGGGATTTCAGTGATCTCTACCGAGGCCCCGGTCATCTCCTCCCATTCCTCGACATAGGGCTTGATCGGATCTCCCAGAGCGTGGCCGGTCTCAACCCCCAGGCGAAGCTCTACCCCATCGAGCTCGAGCTCTTCGGGATCCACGACCTCCGGCTCGGGCTCGGCCCTGCCGGCGCCAATGAGTGCCAAGGCCAGAACGATGAGACCGCATAGAGCTGCTCCGTACTTCAATACGGGCCAGATGCGGCCGGTTCTTATGTTCTCCATATCGATTCCCCCTTTCGTGCGTTTGTTTCCGTTCTCGTCGGTTACGCTTCTTCCTACGGTCTATCCATACGCCCTCCTTGGATTCTTCGCAGTCGTTTCCCGTAGCCATGCGCTCCCGCAACCATGTACGGTGGATCTGCGGCCACCTGCCGCCGCCCTGCCGTACCTATTGAGCAAGATAGCCTCCACACACGAACAGGGTGTGCCCCACAACGAACGAAGCATCATCAGAAGCCAGGTACGCTGCTGCCTGCGCTACTTCCTCAGCGGTGCCGAGTCGTCCGATCGGCAGCTTTGCCATCGCCTCCCTGCGCGCCTTGTCCGGATCGTCCTGTAGGTCCAGCCAATCGTTGAACATCTTGGTGTCGATGAAGCTTGCCGCTATCGCGTTGACCCTAATGCCATGCGGGATGAGCTCGAGCGCGAGCCCCTTGGTCAGTTGGACGACACCGCCTTTGGAGGAACAGTAGGCGGCCGAATCCGGAAGTCCGACAATTCCCAGCATGGACGCGTTGTTGACGATCGCGCCGCCGCCGTTGTCTACGAGGTACGGTAGCGCCGCCTTGGTCCATAGAAAAGTGCCGCGGAGATTAATGTCGAGTGTTTCATCCCATTCTTCCAACGAGAGATCGACGGCCGGCGGCCGCGGGAGACGCCCCGGAGTGCCGGCGTTGTTGAACAGGATGTGCAGCCCCCCAAGGGTATCAACCGCAAGCTTTGTTACCCGTTGGGCGTCCTCAAAGCTACGCACATCGGCACGCTCGAATCGGATCGTATCGCCGGCCTTGAACGGTTCAGGATCACTGATGTCGGTGACGAGGACCTTAGCCCCCTCAGCGGCGAGAATTTCGGCAAACTCCCGGCCGATTCCCATAGCCCCGCCGGTTACAATGGCGACCTTGCCCTGGAATCGGGGGGACCGTGCTTGTGCAGACGCTTCCGCTCCAGTCATGGATCATCCTCCTGCGTGGCTTGCGGCGTTGCACTAAGCTAAAGTTGGTTGTTAAGTTGCGGAGTTGCGGGGGCAGCCGCCGCCCGGTTAAGTCGGTTAGATAACAAATTTCATTATTTGAAATTTATTCATACAAATTGTAGTATAAACCCTGTTTTTGTAAGTTGTCAACCAAAAAATAGACCAAGCTGCGCAACTCGTGCTATGCTGCTGCGTGTCATGACATACCTACTTGCCCACGATATCGGAACCAGCGGGAACAAGGCGGTGCTGTATGCGAGCTCCGGGGAGCTGGTGGGTTCCAAGACGGTCCAGTACGACACTGCTTACCCCGCTCCTCACCAGGTTGAACAGAACGCCGAAGACTGGTGGCAGGCGGTCTGCCGGGCGACACGCGAGCTGTTAGCCTCCAGCGGGGTGCCGGGAAACCGGGTCGCAGCGGTGAGCTTTAGCGCCCAGATGATGGGGTGTCTTCCGGTGGATGCCGGAGGCACTCCGCTGCGCTCGTCGATCATCTGGGCGGACACCCGGGCGGTCTCTCAGGCTGAGAGACTCGAGTCTCGACTCGGAAACCGCCGCGTGTATGAGATTACCGGTCACCGCGTGAGCGCTTCCTACTCCGCTTCAAAAATCGCCTGGCTGAAGGAGAACGAGCCTGAGACCTATCGTCGCATGCATCGCGTGCTTCAGACGAAGGATTATGTGATCTTTCGTCTGACCGGGCGATTTGTGACCGATTACTCAGATGCGTGCGGAACCAATCTGTTCGATATTCGCGCGCGCCGATGGTCTGAGGAGATTGCGGCTGCGCTCGGTATTGAGGTCGGTCTAATGCCGGAAGCGGTTGCCTCGGTCGAACAGGTCGGTACCGTTACCCCTGAGGCGGCCGCCGAGACTGGGCTGGCTGAGGGCACGCCGGTGGTGGCCGGCGGCGGCGATGGAGCCTGTGCAGCAACCGGTGCTACGGTTACCGCGCCGGGTGCAACCTATGTAGTAATCGGCACCTCCTCCTGGATCGCTACTGCAGCCGAGGAGCCGCTATTTGACCCTACCATGCGCACATTTAACTGGATTATGAATGACGGTCGACTCTACTCACCGTGTGGAACGATGCAGAGTGCGGGGTTTTCGTACGGGTGGGTCCGGAGCCTGTTCGCCGAGCTGGTTGAAGCCGGTCGGGTTCCGGAGGAGTTCAAGCTTGATGCCTGGCTCGGCGAGCTCATCGATCGGAGTGAACCGGCTGCCGGCGGCTTGCTATTCCTTCCGTATCTGATGGGTGAGCGAAGTCCGCGGTGGAATCCCAAGGCGCGCGGCGCGTTTGTCGGGCTCACGGCGCAAACCGGTGTAGCTGAGATTGTGCGCTCTGTACTCGAGGGCGTTGCCTTCAATCTGCGCACCATTCTCGAGGCCTTCGAAGGCAAAGCAACGGCCGATCAGATCGTCGCGATCGGCGGCGGCGCGGCGAACGAACGGTGGCTCTCTATCCTGGCGTCGGCCTGGAACTGCCCGATACTGGTCCCTGAGCACGTTGAGGACGCTACCTCGCTCGGCGCGGCTATGTGCGCGGGTGTAGCCACCGGAGCGGTGGAGCGGCTTTCGGATGTTGCCCGATTCAACTCTGTTCGCAGGCGGATCGAACCTGACCGGAGAGTGGCGGAGCGCTACACACGCGTATACCCGTTGTTTGAGAAAGCGTACGCACGCCTTGAGGAGTTGTTTGAGGAGCTCGATGAGCTAGGCTGAGTTGCCGTAGACTACGGCCGGCAGGGGTTGGCTCAGCTGCGTAGCTAACACGTATCAGCTGCGGAGCTCTCGGACCATCCGATGTGTTAGCAGTACGCCCGCGGCGACGATCATGGCCAGGCCGAACACCCGCATCGAGCTCTGCAGATCGGTCATGGTATCGGGCAAGAACACGAGTACGAACGCCAGCGTGAGCATGATGACGCCGCCGAACAGCTTCAGGACGCGCGCATATCCCTCGGTCATGCGTGCTGCGCGCAGTCCGAAGACTGCGGTGAAGAACACCACGAGCTCGATCAGCAAGTAGATCGCAATGTAGAGACCCAACAGCCCGGCGAATCCCAGGCCGCTGATCCGGCGCTCAACCATGACACCACTCCAGATGATCGGAAAACCGGCAGTACACGGGAGCTCGACAAGCGCGATGCCGGCAGCCATGACCGCGGTCACAGCCACCATGGCCGTCAGGGAGCGCTCCCCGCGCACGAGCTCACGAATGCGGGCGCTGATCCCGCGTTTGTGCTGCGCTGAGAGGGTGAGGCTTACCCCTTGGCCGAAGCGAACATAGTCCTTGATATTGAGTATCCCGAAGGCGGCCGCAATCGCCGCGGTCAACGCGCGCACCCAGCCGAGGTACTGCACGAACGCGAAAACGCCGAACACACCGGCGATGAACCCGCCGTAAACCACAGCGGTGACGAGCAGGAAGGTAGTCCCAACCAGGATCGTTTTCAAGCGACTGCGGGTATAAACCACCAGTGCCAGCAGCATTGTCAGGACCCACAACGAGCACGGATTGAACCCGTCAACAAACGCAATCAGCGCCGTCAGCAGCACGGCCGATTGCGTGCGTACATCGATCTCCCCGAGCAACGGCACGCGCAGCGGCCCGGTTTCATCGAGAGCCCCGCGTTCGGCAGACAGCGGTGATTCCTTCGGGTCGGGGCAGCCGACTTCAAGGCACTCCTCGAGCTGACTTTCGATCTCTTCTCCGATCTGCGGATTGAACCCAACCCAATGCCGTCCTCCCAGGATCGTCACCGGCACTCCTCGCGGCTCAAAGTCCATCTTTGCGGCGACCTCACGCAGTAGTGCGAGGTTTTCCTGATCGTACCAGACTTCAAACCGTTCGATTCTGAGCTCGGGATGCTCCTGCTCGAGCCGCTCGAGAAAGACATCCTGGCGGTCGCACACCGGGCACCCGTCTCCCCAAAAGTAATACAGCCGCACCGTGTCCGATTCACCGTGAGGGCCGTCGCTATTGCGGACTAGGCGCGAATCGGCCTCGCTCCCTCGGTAAGCCGATGGGTCTGAGGTGCTATCGTCGGCCTGCAGAGACGGTCCGGCGACCCCAAAGAAAAGCAGAAGCACCACGGCGAGAACCAGTGCCGGTACGGGCCGCCGCGGCGTTGGCCGACCGGTCAAGCCGCCGGCGAATGATCGCGCGGCTCGTGGGGACGACAGGAGGAGCGGTTTGCTTTTGGCGCTGATCGCACCAGGCATGTTGGGCGGCATCATGACAATACTGAATGATACGCAACCATGCAGGACTGGGCAACCTCCGGGGATATCCCTATCGGATTCGCGCCCATGGCGTGCGCGGGGTGTTTTCTTGGTCTCAGTGATGAAACCACTGCAGGGCGCGATGCTCGGCGCCGGCTCGCGCGTGGTCAGCGCGCGGGAGTCGGCCGAAGAGCAGCTCATCGCATTCGCGGCCGAAAAAGGGCGAAACCTGGGCGAGGTGGTTTCTATGCCGCAGTTTCTCAAGCAGTTCGGCGCGGCTACATGATTCCGCAACGATCGAAAGCTTTGCGCGCCGCGTGCTACACTCGTGGGCGTGTTATCATTACGCCCATGCTACACTCGCAGGCGTGCGAGTATGGGCCGCAGGGCCACACCGACGATGAGCACAATCAGGCCTATCAGGGCCGCAGATATCACTGCAGGAGCAGGCATTTCGCTCTCGACCGTGCGCCTGATCAGGATGCCGATAAGCGCCCAGATAACTACCAGGGTATAGAAAACGTCCGAGCGCACGATGAGGAAGACGAGCGCGAGCGCGGTCCCTACCGCAATCATCAGCGCGGCCCATGTCTGATCGGGCAGGCCGAAGCCACCCCAGTCGTAGGCGACGAGAACGGCTGTGACGTTTGCGATGGTGGCGATCGAGATCCATCCAAGGTACACACTGAACGGGAGATGCACGAACAACCGCTCCTCCGGATGAGGCGAGCCCCGGCTCGACCCCCCGGCTGTCGCGAGGCCGATCTCGAGCCGCACGTATATCGCGACTAGACTGAGCAGGAGCACTGCCATCCAGACGAGCGACATAGAGAAGCGAAGGTAGTGCCACGCAAAGATCCAGCCGACGTTCGCGATGCAACTCAGAAAGAAAAACGGTCCGATGCGAGGCAATACGTTCTGCGCCGCGTCGCGGCCGCGGACGGCTTCGATCAGCGTGTATCCGACAAAGAGTATCAACAGCAGGTAAATCACTCCCCAGATCGAAAACGTAATCCCTGAAGGCACGAACAGGTTCGGTAACGCGGCCGAAAGCTCGCCGGTGCTCCGTCCTCCGATTGGGAGCGCATTGGCCAGTACGTTGACGGCGATCACGCCTACCAGGCCAATCGCGTTAAGCGCCGTGATAAGCACAAGGGAACGGGTTGTGTACATGGTGACCCTCCAGTTACGCCGGGCGGCAACCTCAGGCGGTTGCGGCATGAACAGGCCCCGGTGGCGGGGGCGGGAATATCATCAGCATCCACCTCACCGAAGGATTCGTCAAGAGTGGTAGCCCCGGGTTCGCGAAATCACTTTCCCCCGAGCCTGAAACCTGCAGCGAGAGCGATTCGCCATAGATCATGATGCAGCTCAAGGCAGACACAGGGGGTTTGCTTGGACTTGGCAGACCGCCGGTCGAACGGCAATAGTATCGGCGAGGTGAAGGAGATGCGAAGACAGCTATTTGTTTTGCTCGAGGGCGACAGAGCAAACCGGCGCGCTGCCGCGTGGGTGGAAATCGGGGTGAACACGCTTATTCTGATCAACGTGTCGGCAGTGGTGCTTGAATCCTTTGCGCCGCTTGCCGCTCGCTTCGGTGGGGCGTTCCGGATTGTGGAGCTCGTTTCGGTCGGCATCTTCACGGTTGAATACGTGCTGCGGTTGTCGGTAAGCGACCTGCGATACCCCGAGCTGTCGAAACCGGCGGCTGTTCTGAAATACGCACTGACACCGCTTGCGCTTGTCGACTTAGCCGCGATCCTTCCGTTCTATCTGCCGTTGCTTGTACATCTGGATCTGCGCGCTATCCGCGTTCTGCGCCTGGTTCGTATTGTCCGAATCTTGAAACTCCGAGCGCTTCTCGGGCCGTTTATGATCATGGAAACCGCCGTGGCCAAACGACAAGCCGAGCTTTCGATCACGGTGTTCCTTACCGCCATCACGGTGATGTTTTCGGCGATGCTGATGTACTTCATCGAGGCCCCTCATCAGCCGGAAGCGTTCTCCAACGTCCTCTCTTCGATTTGGTGGTCGATAGCTACGCTCACTACAGTGGGCTACGGTGATATTTACCCGGTCACCGCGCTCGGACGAGTACTGGCTGCGATCATCGCGCTTGCGGGCATCGGCCTTGTGGCACTGCCGACCGGCATACTCGGGTCAAGCTTCATTGAAGAGTTCAACGCCAGCCGGTCTCAGGCTGCGCGGCGCAGACGCAAGTGTTCCGGACGTGAGCCGCAGATTGTGAGCCGCCATCTGCGCCCGCGGCGCCCGCGGCGTTCGCGGCGTTCGCAAGCCGCCGATCGCGAGGTGGCCGGCCGTCCCTCCGAACGGAAGGCCGATGCGAATTGAGCTCTCGGCCGTGGCAGTCACCGACAGGGCCCGAGAACCTGTTGCAACGCTGCACCGGCTGCCTCGCTTTATCCACTGTGCAACAGTTTGCTAAGATATAGATGGACCTACACTACTACCACGGGAGGCTTGCTGCAACATGCAGATCGAGATTGAGACCGGCGAGGGTGTGGAGTACACGGCCGAACTGGAAGAGCATGCTGAGGAGAAATTGCGACGGATAGAGAGGCGCTTCGGTCAGCGGCTGACGCGAATCATCATCTTTCTTAAAGACGAGCGTCCGGGAAAAGGCGGTATCGACAAATCGTGCAATATGGAGGCTCGCCCTGCAGGACGAGACCCAATAGCAGTGGAGGCATTGGAAGCCACGACGTTTGAGGCGATAACGGCGGCCGCCGACAAACTCGAACGAGCGCTCGCACGCCGCCTCGATCGTAAGCCATAAGCTTCGGCTAACCGCGCAACAAGTTTTGTACCACTACTGTTCGCTTAAGCAAGATTTAATCCGTTTCAAAACCTACCTGAAAACCTAGCTTTCGATAGGGCCCGATCGCCGCCTCCACAGGCTGTATTCGCTTGAGCTACATGCGCTCCCGGTGAGCGTATCAAGAAATGGAGGGCTAGAGAACGAAAAAACTCCTGATCGCAGTTGTGATTATGGGAGTGCTCCTGCCGAGTATGGCATTCGCTGCCGGCCGCAGGGAAGCTACCACCGACGAGCTTCGTATCGGTATGTTGGTGCCGGGGCTGCAGTTTCCGTTCTTCGTGACGATGCGCGAAAAGGCGAAAGCGGCTGCGGCGGAGCTCGGTGCACAAATCATCTTTGCCGACGCGCTGAACGACGAGGCCAAGCAGACGGCCGACATCGAGAACTTCATTGCCCAGGGCCTCGACGGGATACTGATCTCGCCGATGACCACCGATGCGTTGGTTCCGGCGATTGAACAGGCTGTGGCCGCGGGTATTTTGGTGGTTACCGTGGACCGCAAAGCCAACACAGATAAGGTGCTCGTGCAGGTGGGCGCTGATAACGTCGAGGGTGGCCGGACTGCGGCGTGCTACATAATCGAGAAGCTCGGTGGCAGTGGTCGCGTGATTCAACTGGAGGGCGCCCCGGGAGCATCCGCCGCTATCGATCGTAAGGCTGGGTTCGATGAAGTCATGGCCGGTTCGGGCCGGATACTGCTGCGCGGCAAAGAGGTGACCACTCGTAGTACGCGCGATGCGGTGAGCTGCGGCGTCGGCTTGATTCCGGAAGAACGGAAGCGCCGGGAATCGGTTCTCGGGTTGTCGGTGTTCGAAAACGCCTCCCTGGTGGTTCTGGACCGCTTCAGTCGCGTCGGGGTGCTGAAGCTCCGCGAGTTGGGGACGGTGATCAAGCAGATTGTAACCGGCATCGGTGCTAAAACGCCGCACATGTGTCAGCAGGTGCGGTACCTGTCGGGTGGAAACCAGCAGAAAGTAGTCCTTTCCAAGTGGTTTATCCGTAATTGTGACGTCTACATCCTTGACGAGCCTACAAGGGGAATAGACGTCGGAGCCAAGGTTGAGATTTATCGCCTGATGCAGGCACTCGCCAAGCGAGGTGCGGCGGTCATCATGGTTTCGTCGGAGCTACTGGAAGTGCTGAATATGAGCGACCGGATCGAAGTGGTCTACGACGGTCGTATCGTCAAAGGGTCTCGTCGCGGTGAAGCAACCGAGGAGCAGATCATGCATCAAGCGCTCGGGATTGCGGAAGCTGCCTCCTGAGGGCTACGACGAAGGAGTTAACCTCAATGAAAACCCAACTGACGCGAATCCTCAAGTCTTACGGCATAGTAATCGCGTTCGTGCTGATATGTGTAGCGTTATCGATCCTGTTGCCGGTATTTCTGAGCTGGACGAAGGTCCTCAACGTGATTCGCCAATCGTCGATCTACGGAGTTATGGCGGTCGGCATGACCTTTGTCATCCTCTCGGGTGGAATCGACCTCTCGGTGGGGTCGGTGCCGGCGTTGGCGGGAGTAGTTTCCGCCGGCGCTGCAACCGGCGGGGTGAGTCTGGTGATGATCGTTGTCCTCGGCTTGCTGGCGGGACTTGCCTGCGGTCGCTTCACCGGTTTGATGGTTACGGTGGCGAAGATCACCCCATTTGTGGTCACACTGGGCATGATGAGCATTGCGCGTGGCCTCACACTGATCTACAGCGGTGGACGGCCGATCAGCGGTTTCACCGGAAGCTTCCGCTTCATCGGCGGCGGCCGTGTGTTTGGTATCCCGTTTTCCATTATCGTACTCGGCTGGGGCGTTACGTGTACGCGATCGGCGGAAACGAAGAGACGGTCAAGCTGTCCGGCGTCAACACAAACCTGTACAAAACGCTGGTCTATGTCTTCTCCGGAATAACCGCAGCGATGAGCGCGCTGATTCTCAATCACATCAGCAACGACTCCGAGTGCTGGGCGCGCATGGGGTGCCGGTAGGTGGAGCTTGGTCCCGTCCCGCACTACATGTTCTTCGAGCGAGAGACCGGACCGGTGATGTCGGCATACGACGGCAAAGTGCAGATCATCGCGGTAGTGAGCAACCCACTGAAGGGCAACCGGCACTTCATGCTGCAGTACGTTCGGCACCGCGACCACACAAAGACTTTTGATCCGTTCCTGATGGAGTACGACTCCCGGGCTACGTGGGTGGAACAGCTGTAGCCAGTAACCGCTCCCGAGCTGCTGCAGGCGGCCCGCCGGTAGCGGTCGAGGCCTTGTATACGTGCTTACACAACGGACGCGCTCCGGAGATGGAGCACGCGAGATTCGCGGTAGTGGCCTTCGGCGACAGCAGCTATCGCGACTTCTGTACAGTCGGCAACGATCTGCGTGCAAGGCTGCTGGAGCTCGGAGCTTCCGAAGTCAGCCCGCTGGTGGAGTGCGATATCGACTTCGAGGAGGATGCAAAGCGATGGGTACGCGAGGCGGATTCTGAGAACGCCTACTATGCGCCGGTGCTGGAGAAACGCCTGCTCACCGATCCGGACTACGACAAAAAGAGCGTGCACCTTTCTCGCTCGCTCGACGAGTTTCCAGAGCGCTATGAGGCGGGCGACTCCGTTCGGGGTGTATCTCCGTAATCCGCGTTCCCTGGTCGACCGGTTGCTGAAAGCGACCGGTTACGACGGAACGCGCGCGGTGAGCTTTCGCTCCGGTACCAAGCTGCTGAAGGCAGCGCCTCTGTCGGATTACGAGCTGACGCTGCTTACGCCGGTAGTTGTCTGCAACTACGCCGCCTGCGCCGGCAACGGTCGCCTCGCTGGTTTGGTAACCGACGCTGTGGAACTCGAGGACTACTGCCGTAATCGTGATGTGTTGGACCTGGTCTCTGAGTTTGAACCGCCGGCTGTTCCCGAAGAGCTTCTCGGTGCGTTGCGAAATCTTATGCCGCGTCTTTATTCGGCAGCATCCGCGCTGGAGGCGGATACGGTGGCTCGGCGTGCCGACCTCACGATATCCTTGGTTGAGTACACCTTAAGCGGACGAGTCCACCGCGGCGCATGCTCGACCTATATCGCCGACCGGGTAGAACCGGGATCGCTCCGTTTCGGGCGTTTCTGCAGGAGCGGCGTCGGCGGTGTGCGACCGGCGCTAACTGACTGGTCTTTGGGGACCGCCATGAACACAGCGACTTTCTCTATCCAGACGAGCTTATCGCAATGCAGCGCCATGGTGTTTTGACGCGTCTGAACGCCGTCTTTTCCCGTGACGGATCGCGGAAACGCTACGTACAGCACCGTTTTGATGAGCTGGGCGGCGAGGTATACCGCTGGTTTGCTGACCGCGAGGCTGTTTTGTACCTCTGCGGCAACAAACGCACGATGGGGCGCGATGTGAAGACCACGCTCGAGCTAATCGCCGCTCGCTAAGGAGGTATGACCGTTGCCCAGGCGGGAGAGTGGCTGCAGCAGCTCAAACATGAGAAGCGATACCAAATGGATATGTACTGATTTGGCGATTCGTACTGAGCGCGAGCTCGATTGCACCCTCTCGAACTGAACAAGCGCCATTGACGGCTGAAAATGGGCATGATATCGTTTTCATAAACGATATCATGCATAAGCAGCTGCAGTGCGGCTCGTTTCTAACGAACAAGGAGAGGTAATGGCTTCCGCGAACGAAATTCTCGACATGGCTTTGAACCAGGGAGGCGGAGTTGTTCGCCTGTCACCAACCTGGGTGCCGCGCTCGTTTTGCATTCCGGGCAAGCGGTTGAAGCTGCACCCCGACGATTACTACGCGTTCGGAGCACATCGCGGCGGTATCGACGAGCGCTGGTTTGCTTCGACTACCAAGGCCGATAACGGACCGGAGACGACACCTGACGAAGGTCTGAGTTACATCTATCTGCGCGACGGTACCTCGGAGCACAAAGTGCTCCTCAAAGACGCGATTGAGCTGCGCGGGAACGACTTTCTCGGCCCGGAGGTCATGCAGGCGCACGGCGGCTGGACGATGTACAGCAAGTTCTTCGACAACCTCGAGCCGCTTCCCCATCATCTGCATCACAACGATGAGATGGCCGCCAAAGTCGGGCAGAAGGGCAAGCCGGAAGCCTATTACTTTCCGCCACAGCTGAACAACAAACGCGGCTATTTCCCGTATACCTTCTTCGGGATCAACCCGGGAGTCACGAAAGATCAGGTGCGCCAGTGTCTCGAAGACTGGCACAAGGGTGACAACGGCATCTTAGACCTGTCGCGCGCCTACCGGTTGACCCCCGGAACAGGCTGGGATGTGCCGCCGGGGCTCCTGCATGCGCCGGGCTCGTTCTTGACGTATGAGCCGCAGCGCGCCTCGGATGTGTTCGCTATGTTTCAGTCCATCGTGTGGGACGCGTATACACCGTGGGAGCTGTTGGTAAAGGACGTGCCCCCGGAGCTCCGCGACGATCTCGATTACATCATGAGCCTCATTGACTGGGAGCTGAACGTTGATCCCAACCTGTACCAAAACCGGTTCTCCCCGCCGAAACCGGTTCGCGCGCTCGAGGAGATGCACGCCGAAGGCTACGAGGAGAACTGGATTTGCTACAAGTCCGAGGCGTTCAGCGCCAAAGAGCTGACCGTCTTTCCGGGCCGTACCGCGCGCATCGTGGATGAGGCGGCGTACGGTCTGATAGTGGTGCAGGGCCACGGAACGTTCGGCAGCGTGAAAGTCAACTCGCCCGCCATGATCCGTTTCGGACAGATGACCGAAGACGAGTTGTTCGTGACCGTGGATGCGGCGCGTGCAGGCATCGAGGTTCATAACGAGAGCGAGTATGACAACCTGGTACTCCTGAAGCACTTCGGTCCCAAGCCGTAACTGCGGTCACGGCCGAACGGGGGAGTGCCGGCGTCGCCGTGGCGTGCGCCTCAAGACTGTTATGAAGGAGGTGATATCCGGACGAAGAGTGAACGGTTTCCAGTACCTGTAGGTGAATGGTGCTGGGAAGCGCCCTGACGAGATAGGTTACAAGCCCCGCAAGAAGGAGGTAAGGACTTATGAAAAAGACGCTATCGAAGGTAGCTGTCGTGGCCGTTGCTTTGCTGCTGTTGAGCAGCGTACTTGCAATGGGTGCGGGCGAGCCGGAGGTTGACCCGGATCGCGTAACGGTCGGGCTCACCCTTCCGTCTTTGGGTCATCCGTTTTTCATCCACTTGCAGAACAATGTGATGATGGAAGCTGATGAGCTCGACGTCGAGGTATTGGCGCTCGATGCGAACAACGAAACGGCACGACAGATGTCGATTGTCGAGGACTTCATCGCGCGCGGTGTGGACGCGGTTCTGATGTCTCCGATTGGAGCCGATGCCCTGGTGCCTGCGGTAGAGGAGTTGAATGCGGTCGATATTCCGGTTGCCACGGTGGACCGCGCGGTAGCCGATGGTGACGTGCTGGTGCATGTCGGCGCCGACAACATAGAAGGTGGGCGTGTCGCCGGTGAGTATCTGATTGAAGCGCTCGACGGTTCAGGCAGAGTCCTGGAGCTGGAAGGCACCCCGGGCGCAACGCCTGCAATTGAGCGTGCAGACGGCTTTCACGAAGTGATTGAAGATACCGATATCGAGGTGCTCGCAAGCGTGACCGCCGAGTTCGACCGCGCTCAGGGCCAAAGCGTTATGGAAGACCTCATTGAGGCCCATGGTGAGTTTGACGGCGTCTTCGCCGCAAACGACGAGATGGCTCTCGGCGCCATTGAGGCGATCGAAGCAGCCGGTATCGACCTCGACGACGTTGTGATTGTCGGCTACGACGCCATCCCTGATGCGCTGAGCTACATGGAGGAAGGACGCCTCGACGCCACCGTCGAGCAGTTCCCCGGCGAACAGGCACGGGTGGCTCTGAACTACCTGTACGAATATGTCCAGGACGGCGTTGCTCCTCCGGGCAACGAGCACTACATTGCGCCGGTCATTATCACCCCCGATAACATCGACGAGGCTGAAGACAAGGTCGAGTAGTCGACAATCGAAAAGCTGAATCGTTACTACGATGCCGGGCGCGTTGTCTGCGCCCGGCGACTTCATCTGGAGTAATCGCTATGCCAATCACGAACGGGAGCCCCCTGCTTTCCATGGAGGGCATTAGCAAGACTTTCCCCGGAGTCAAGGCGCTCGACGATGTCTCTTTTGATCTGGAGGCCGGTGAAGTTCATGCCATTGTAGGCGAGAATGGTGCCGGCAAATCCACTCTGATCAAGATCCTCTCGGGCGTGCATCACCCGGATGAGGGGCAGATCTGGTTGGAAGGGAGAGCTGTGCGCCCTCAGAAACCGGGGGAGATGCTCGATCTGGGAGTGAGTGTGATTTACCAGGAGCTCAACCTGACTCCTTATCTTTCGGTGGCCGAGAATGTGTTTCTGGGACGTGAACCACTGCGCGCCGGGGGGCTGATCGACTGGAAACGCATGCGGCAGCAGGTGGACGAGCTTCTCAGGCCGTTCAGTGTCTCGATTGATCCGCGCGATACAGTGGCCAGTCTTGGGGCGGCAACTCAACAGGTTGTGGAGATCGCAAAGGCGTTGTCACTCAACGCGAAGATTATCGTGATGGACGAGCCCACAGCCACACTCACCGGAACCGAAACCGAACGCCTGTTCGATATCATCGGCACGCTTCGCGAGCGCGGCGTGGGCGTTATTTACATATCGCATCGGCTCGAAGAGGTAGACATTCTTGCCGATCGCGTCACGGTTTTGCGTGACGGCCAAAGGATCATCACCGACAGGAAGGCGAACCTAACCCGCGATGAGATTATCCGACACATGGTCGGCCGTGAAACCGGAGTGCGCTACAGTCGCACCGAGAGCCGCGCGGTCGGCGAAGAGTTGCTCAGGGTTGAAGGACTCACCGAGGAGGGCGTCTGCTCGGATATCTCATTTACGTTGCGCCGCGGGGAGATTCTCGGTGTATCGGGGCTTGTTGGCGCCGGGAGAACCGAGATGGCTCAGCTGCTGTTCGGGTACCGCAGGCGAACCAGCGGCCGAATCTTCGTGCACGGTAAGGAGATGAAGTCCGGTGGTCCGTGGCACGCGGTGCATTCGGGAATGGCACTGGTTCCTGAAGAACGGAAGCGACATGGGTTGGTACAGATCCTCACGGTTGCCGATAATCTGACGCTGCCGGTGCTTGACGGTAATACAACGCTGGGCTTCCTCAGGAACTCCATGCTCCGGAACATGGTGGACCGCATTATCGAGCGAATCAGAATCCGCACGCCGAGTCCCAGACAGACGGTTCGTAACTTGAGTGGCGGGAACCAGCAAAAGGTGGTGCTCGGCAAGTGGTTCCTGAGGCAATCGGATATCGTGATTTTCGACGAACCGACCCGCGGTATCGATGTGGGAGCCAAAGCGGAGATCTATCGACTCATGGAGGAGCTGTTGGAAGGGGGCGCGGGAATCATCATGATCTCTTCAGAGCTGCCGGAGATCCTCAATATCAGCGATCGCGTGCTTGTCATGCACCGGGGCCGGGTTGTCAAGGAGCTGCAGACCGCAGCGACCGATCAGGCCGAAATCCTGAGCTATGCGATAGGCGGCGAATCCGGTGCGCTGGAGCGTGCGCGTGAGCTACTGGGAGAGAACGTATGAAGCTGGTGAGCATCGTTGCGAAGAAGTATGGGATAGTAATCGGAATAGCGGTCGTGTTTGTAGCGTTGTCGTTCGCCCATCCTACCTTCCTGACCGTCCGCAATCTGAGGAACATCGTCCTGCAGACCTCCATACAGGGCGTGATGGCCGTCGGCATGACGTTTGTGATTGTGGCGCGGGGTATCGACCTTTCGGTAGGCTCGGGGCTTGCGTTGGCCGGAGTCATGGCGGCCGGGTTCGAGCACCTTGGCCTGAGTGTGCCGTTGATCATCATCGCTACGCTCGGCGTGGGCGCCGGTGTCGGGTTGGTCAACGGTCTGATCATTACCATCGGAAAGGTTACCCCGTTCGTTGTTACCCTCGGAATGATGAGTGTGGCGCGCGGTGCGGCGCTGCTGCGTACCGGCGGCCATCCGATCAGCGGTTTCGAGCGGTCTTTTCGTTATATGGGGGCAGGGTCAATACTGAACGTTCCGGTGCCGATCTGGATCTTCATCGGAACGGTAGTAGCAGCGACGCTGGTGCTGTCTCAGACTCGCTTCGGCCGTTACCTATATGCAATCGGCGGCAACGAAGAGGCAACCAAGCTGTCGGGGATCAACGTCGACTTCTATAAGGTCTTGACCTACATGATTTCCGGCGGTGCGGCGGCATTAGGGGCCCTGATTCTCACCGCCAGGCTGAATGCAGGAGAGCCGATAGCCGGCCGCGCATACGAGCTGGATGTGATTGCGGCGGTGGTGATCGGAGGAACGAGTCTCATGGGAGGGCGCGGTACCGTCATCGGTTCAGCGCTCGGAGCTTTGCTGGTGGGTATGATCGCCAATGGGTTGAATCTGATGGGCGTTTCAGCATACTTCCAGTTGGTTATCCAAGGATCGATCATCGTCGGAGCGGTGCTGCTGGACCGGTTGCGCGAGCAGGACTAACCGATAGTTTTCCAGGAGTTGACGGGATGAAGACGCAGCGTTTTGAGCACAAAAACGAGGAGATCAGAAAGGCATTCGAGCAGCTGAAATGCGATGAGCCGCAACGCTTGCGACGGCGCCTGGCGATGTCGTGGAGCAACTGGGGGTTCGGGCTCGAACCGCTGGAAGCTTCGGCGAAGCGTCTTGCGGCGGCGGGTCTTGAGTACATCGAGCTTCATGGCAACCATTACGGCCCGGACCTGGGCTATGATCCGAGAGAGACGCTGCGTATCCTCGACGACCACGGGCTGAAGATTTCGGGGATCTGCGGCATGTACTCAGCTGAAAACGAGCTTGCAAGCAACATTCCGCAGAAGCAGCAGGCTGCTGTCGAGTATATTCGCCGTGAGCTCGAGTTCGGCGCTGAACTGGGGGCCGAATATCTGCTTGTTGTGCCGGCGGCCGTCGGCAGGCCTGTGGCGCACGACGACACCGAGCTTGAGCGTAGCACCGCAACGCTGCGGAGTATCGCACTCCTGTTCGAACAGTCCGGAATTAAGGCGGCTGTGGAGCCTATCCGCTCGGCCGAGGTGAGTATTGTCCACACGATCGCCGAAGCCAAGGAGTACATCCGGGGTGTGGATCACCCGGCGATCGCCCACATCAACGGCGACCTTTATCACATGTTTACCGAAGAGGATCATATGGGTGAGGCGATCCTGAGCGCCGGAGAGCAGCTTGTGAACCTGCACGCGGCTGACAGTAACCGCCGGGCGCTCGGTGACGGCTTCATGGATCTCGACACGATCATCATGGCGCTCTATCTTATCGGCTACAACACCGAAGGGCGGTTTGTGACGCCCGAACCGCTGGGGCCGGGCGGTGACCCGTACCCGGCGAAGAACAGTGTGCAGGATCCCGCGATGCTCGACCGCCTCGTGCAGTCGAGCGTGGAGTACTTTCGCGAGCGTGAACGGAGCCTCGTGGAAGCGTGACACACTGGCCGGTGCAGCGGCGCAGTCCACGCATGTGTTCGGGGGGAACGCATTATGCCGTCGATGAAAGACGTCGCTCGGTTGGCGGGCGTCTCGGTGGCTACGGTTTCGAGAGTTATCAACAAAACCGTCCCGGTTGAAGAGCAAACGCGCACGCGCGTCGAAGAGGCGATCACCCGGCTCGGGTATCGTCCAAACCTGCTCGGGTCCGGCCTCAGGTCACGTCGCGGCCGGCTTATCGGGCTTGCAGTGCCGGATATCGCCAACCCTTCGTTTGCGAACTTTGTCCGGTATACCGAGGAGTTTGCGCGCCGGCACAAGTGTAATCTGATCGTCGGTAACACCGCAGACGATCCCGCTGCCGAGCGTAGGTTTATCGACCAGCTTCTAGGGCGTAACGTCGACGGCATACTGTTCTCGCGGGTTTCCGACGAAAGTGAGTCCCTGCGTATGCTCGATGATGTCGGTACGCCGTTTGTTGTCATCGACCGGGGCATGCAGGATGAGCGCGCAGCGAGCGTCGTCATGGACAATGAGCGCACCGGGCATCTGGCTGCGCGGCACTTGCTTTCGCTCGGGCATCGTGAGATTGTGTGCGTTACCGGGCCGCTCAATGTGGCCCTCTGCCGCCAGCGGCTGGCCGGGCTTCGGGCGGCGCTGAGGGAATCGGAGCTCGATGCATCTGAAGCGTGTTTTGTTGAAGGCAACTTCAAGTACGGGTTCGGCGAAGAGGCGGTCGAGCATATCCTGACGCACCGGCCGGAGACCACGGCGATTTGGGCCCAGAATGACCTGATGGCCATTGGGGTGATGAATGCACTGCAGAGGCGCGGCATACGGATCCCCGAAGATGTTTCGGTTGTCGGCGTGGACGATATAGAGTTTGCCACGATGATCAGGCCGCAGCTCACTACGGTTCAGCAGCCGTTCCGCGAAATGTGCCGGATAGCGGTGGAGATGCTGTTCGAAGGCAACGCGACCGGGGCTGACTTCCGTAGGCGAGTGGTGATATCCACGCAGCTCGTGATTCGGGAGTCCACCAGCCATCCGCGGGTTGATGGTGAAATACCTCACTCGGTAGCCCGGTAATCGGCGGCGTAGCAATTGACGGGCCGGTGATCGAGTCGCCGGCAATCCGCGGCCCCGTGATCGGTGAGCCTGTGATATGATAGCGCGTGTCGGCGATGCCGAGTCAGACGGCCGGCAGCGAGCGGTCGCCGGTAAAGTCCGACCGGCGGTAGAGCCTGGCCGCGGGCGGCAAATATCCAAAGAGGAGATCGAGTATGCGTGATGTAGATGCAGTCACGGTAGAGAGCAACTACAGTCAGGCGCGTGAGCGCTTCAGGAACTACGGCGTAGATACCGACGCGGCCTTGAAACGATTGTCTTCGGTATCGGTCTCGATGAACTGTTGGGCCGGGGATGATGTCGTCGGTTTTGAAGGTGCCGACAGCCTTTCGGGTGGAGGCATCCTGGCAACCGGCAGCTTTCCCGGGAGAGCGCGCACTGCCGAGGAGCTCAGGCAGGATGCCGAGCTTGCCTATAGTTTGATCCCGGGGCAGCATCGATTCAATCTCCACGGCAGCTACTGCGAGACCGGCGGTGAGGCGGTTGACCGCGATGCGTTGCAGCCGACGCACTTCGAAAACTGGATGGCGTGGGCCAAAAGGCTCGGCATCGGGCTGGATTTCAACCCCACGTTCTTCTCACACCCTAAGGCCGATTCCGGCTATACACTGTCTTCGTACGATGAGCAAGTCCGCTCCTTCTGGGTCGAGCATGCCAAGCGCTCGCGTGAGATCTCGGCGGCGATTGGGAAGCGGTTGGGTACGGCATGTGTCAACAACCTATGGATACCGGACGGGTCGAAGGACGAGCCCACCGACCGCATGCGCCGCCGGGCGTTACTGGTGGAGTCTCTGGACGAGATCTATCGTGAACCGATGGATCGCACGCAGGTGCTCGACGCGGTTGAGAGCAAGCTGTTCGGGATTGGGTCCGAGGCGTTTGTGGTGGGCTCGCACGAGTTCTATCTCGGATATGCGCTCTCGCGAGACGTGTTGCTCACGATGGACGCCGGCCATTATCACCCGACCGAGAGTCTAGCCGAGAAGATTGCGGCGCTTCTGCCGTTCGTTGAGGAGCTGATGCTGCACTTGTCTCGGCCGGTGCGCTGGGACAGCGACCATGTGGTTGTGTACGATGACCCCACCCGCGCCATCGGCCGTGAGATTGTGCGTGCGGACGCGCTTGACCGCGTCTATCTGGCGGTCGATTTTTTCGATGCAAGCATCAACCGCATCAGCGCCTGGGTCATCGGCATGCGCAGCACGCTAAAGGCAGTGCTCGATGCGCTGCTGGAGCCGGTAGAGCTTATGCGCAAGGCCGAGCAGCAGGAGGATCTGGGCACCCGCCTGGCGCTGATGGAAGAGTTCAAGATGCTCCCGATCGGCGCGGTGTGGGACAAGTTTTGCCTCGATCAGGACGTCCCGCTCGGCGCTGCCTGGCTTGAACGGGTGAAGCAGTACGAGGCGGACATCTTGCTCAAGCGCCGATAGCACTGACGGCTGCGATAGCGTCGATCGCACCGATAGCGGAGAACGCGCCGAACGCGGATGCCGGTTGGCACAGGCACCTTTGCAGCCGGCTCCTGGTCGAAGCGCCCGCAGGTTCGACCGGCGCTCGGTAGTGCGGCGTGCTGCGGCGCCCTGTCAACTGCTTGGGCGGCTGACATTTCAGGGGGAATGCGCTTGAAACTAGCGAGCAAGCTGGTGGCGATTATATCGGTTTGCGTCTTTGTCGTGCTCCTAGTAACCGGCGCCGCGATGTGGCGGTCAAGGAGGGTAGAGGAGCTGCAGAAGGCGCAAGATGCCGGTATAGCGCTGTTGATGAAATCGAACCAGGTGCACACCCGTCTCAAAAACCTGATGGTCGATATGTTCTCGCCGCAGACGTATGGACTGCTGAAGGATGTAGTCCATATGCCCAGGGCGACGAGACTGATGCGGGACTTCGAAGATGCAGTCGAGGAGTTTGAACAGGCCTACGACGACTTCTTTGAAAGCCCCGAAGTGCAGCGTCTGCTCACCGACGATCAACTTCACTACCAGTACGAAATTGCGCGACGGATCGGCGAGCGCAGTTTTGCCGGCATCGAACGGTTGATCACCACCCTGCAGCAGATGGAGGCCGAGCCGGTGGGGCCTTCTCATAGCCTCTATCGGCGCATCATTTTAGAACATGACGATGACGGGCCCACGCTAATACAGGATGCGCGCTCGGTTTCGTACTATTTTTCCGCCACGTTCGAGCGCTTTCTCCAGTTCTTTATCACGGGTCTTAATGAGCATTCGAATTATCTGCAGGCACGTACTACGCTGATTTTTCAGCTTACCACGGTGATCGGAATCGTCGTTTCTTTTGGGTTGACGATTACGTTCGCCGCCCGCCTTACCAAGCGGTTGCAGTACTTCAACCAGGGCGTCAACGCATTATCGCGCGGTGAGTTCCGGACCGGTCTTCCTGAAGGGCCGAGCGATGAGGTCGGGTCGTTGCTTCGTAGTTTCAATCTAGTGACGCGGGATCTGGCAACGAAGATCGACTCCGTTTCGGGGCTGCTCCACATGGTGGGTGAGCAGATTTCATTGAGCCCGGATGTCCCTAATCTCCTCGAGGTCGTCGCTGAGGCAGCGTTGAGGCACACGCATGCCGAGCGGGTTGCGATATTCGATCGAGCCATTGAAAACCGCGACGACCCGCTGGTGTTTCGCGCCGAGGAAGGCTGCTGTGAGGACGAACTGGTGGTTTCGGGAGCGACTTGGGATGCCGAGTTTCCCTTACAAACGCGTGTCTATCCCGAATTGGTTCTGGCGGTGGCGAGCGCAAAAGGTGAGCTCAGTGACCTTGATATCTCGCACATCCGGATCTTCAGTGAGTACGCGGCGCTGCTGATCGACCACAATGAGGTATACCGCGAGCTTGCCGGCCGAAAGGCCGCGGCGTTCGAGGCTTTGCAGGCCCAGATCCAACCTCACTTCCTGTTTAACGTCCTCGGGGGTATGTTCGGCTTCAATCGCAGCGGAGACCGCGGCGCAGTAGAGACGTACATCATCGCTCTGCGACACATGTTGCGCTATATAGTTGACGGGCCGGACCTCACCACGCTCGGTGAGGAGATGGAGTTCAGTCGGCGTTATCTCGAGCTGCAGACCCTGCGTTTCGGTGACCGATTGAAGGTCGCTGTCGAGTGTGATGAGGCGGTCGAAACCCTGCCGATTCCCAAGCTGGTGTTGCAGCCCCTTGTCGAGAACGCGGTAGTGCACGGAATCGAACCGATGGATCGGCCCGAGAACCCGGGGTTCGTGCGAGTGCGGGCATGGTGCGAGGCGGGCGCGCAATGCAGGATCGAAGTGGCGGACAACGGTTTGGGCTTTGATCCGGCCGGCCTGGAACTCGAGCAAAACGAAGACGAACAATCGCGTCAGGCTCACATTGGCGTCGTGAACGTACGTCGCCGGCTGGCTATAGCTCATCCGGGTACAGTCTTTCGCGTAAGGAGCCGTCCGGGAAACGGTACGAGGGTGACGATAGAGATCCCGATCGGTGTGGTCGAACCGGCAGGCAGGAACCTGTAGATGGCTGCGGTATGAACATTCTGGTAGCCGACGACGAGGCGCAGGTGCGCGCCGGCATTGTCAGCATTGTCCACGAGGTGGCTCCTGACGCGCGGGTGGTCGGACAAGCGGCGAGTGTGGCGGAAGTCATCGCGCTGGTAGGGCTGCAGGTGCCCGATCTCGTTTTGCTTGACGTCCGCATGCCGGGCGGAACCGGGTTTGACGCTCTGCGGGAACTTGGGGGTGAGGATCCCACTCAGTTTCCCATATGGGTAGTTGTGACTTCTTACTCCTCGTTCGAATATGCCCGAACCGCAGTGAAGCTAAACGCGTTCGATTACCTCCTGAAACCGGTCGCTCCGGAAGAGATGCGGACGCTGCTCGACGCGGTGCGGCTGGAAATATCGCATCGGATCTCTCAGGGAGCACAGCGTGGAGCGGGTCTCCCGCTTCAGGAACCGGCCGCGAAGGCGCGAACACTCATCGAGCGACATTTCGAGCGTTCCATAGGGGTTACACAGGTCGCAGAACAGATCGGCGTTACTCCGAACTACCTCAGCACTGTGTTTCGGAAAAAGTACGGTGAGTCTCCGCTGCATTATCTCACGCGAGTGCGAATGGAACGCGCTGCAGAATTGCTTGCGCACGGCCATACGGTAACCGAGGTGAGTCTGATGGTGGGCTACTATGACAGCCGCCATTTCTCACGGCTGTTTGTCCGTCATTGGGGTATCAGGCCATCGGAATATGCGCGCGAGCATCGTGCAGACGCGTCACCGT
This sequence comes from Spirochaetaceae bacterium, assembly GCA_003552985.1. GTDB lineage: Bacteria > Spirochaetota > Spirochaetia > DSM-27196 > SLAA01 > B1Sed10-166. The sequence goes on along the minus strand of PUPD01000074.1, from coordinate 12,401 downwards.
GGACGGAAGGTGACGATGTTTCAAGCGGGGGCGAGTAGCGGTCAGGATCGGAGAAATCACCACCCCCGACTGAGGAATGTACCAGTATCCCCTGGCAGAAGCTAGTGGTAAGCTAATGGCGAGACATACAATCCACCCAGACACAAAGGAGGTCTGCTGTGATCAAGCGTCTGATAACAGTTGTGATCGTATTCGTGCTCGTCGCCGGCGGGGCGTTCGCAGCCGGAGCACCCGAAGCGGTTCCGGAGGACGAGGATCTGCGGATCGCATTGCTCGTCAAGTCGCTCGGCAATGCGTTTTTCGAGGCTGCGCGTGATGGGGCGATGGAAGCTGCTGAGGAGCTCGGCGATGTAGAGATCATCTACCAGGGGCCCGACGAGCCGACCGCTGAAGGTCAGATAGAGATCATCGACAGCTTAATTGCCCAGGGAGTGCATGCGATCGCGATCTCATCCAACGATCCCGACGCGTTGGTACCGGCTACGCAACGCGCTCAGGCCGCCGGCATCGAGGTTGTGACCTTTGACTCCGACATTCATCCGGATGGCCGCTCGGTGTTCCTCGCTCCGTCGGATGATGAGCTGATCGGCCGCAGTCAGGTGCAGGCGATGGCGGAGATGATCGATTACCAAGGGCAAATCGCTATCCTCAGTGCTTCGGCAACGGCAACCAACCAGAACATCTGGATCGAGTACATGCAGCAGGAGCTGGAGGAGCCGGAGTACAGCGATATGGAGCTGGTTGACATCGTCTATGGCGATGATCTATCGGACCAAAGCTATCGTGAAGCGATGGGCCTGTTCAGCAGTTACCCCGATCTGGCGGGGATCATCTCCCCGACGACGGTTGGCGTCGCCGCGACTGCGCGCGCGATCGAGGACGAAGGTCTGGTCGGTCAGGTTCAGCTAACCGGGCTCGGATTGCCCTCGGAGATGAGCCAGTACGTTCAGGACGGGGTGTCGCAACAGGTGGCGCTCTGGAACCCGATAGAGCTCGGGTACGGAATAACCTATATCGCGTATCATCTGGTTCGCGGAAACGCTGAAGCCGCCCCAGGCGCCGTTATCCCGCTCGGAGAGCTTGGCGAGGTGGAGCTCGACGAGGAACTGGTGACCTTCGTCGGTGAGCCGTTCGTGTTCGATGCGTCGAATATCGCGGACTTCGAGGACATTTACTGACGACGCCGTCGCACAAACCGATGTAACTCTCTATTCTCATGGGCGGCCGCGTCGAGCCGCCCATGTCACGCCGGGGGCGAGCATAATGGCGGAGATTGTACGGCTTGAAAACCTGAAGAAACACTTTCCGGGCGTTCGTGCGCTTGACGGCGTGTCGATGTCCGTTCGAGCCGGCGAAGTGCACGCGTTGATCGGAGAAAACGGAGCCGGTAAGTCGACGCTCGTTAAGTTGCTTACCGGCGTACACACGCCCGACGGAGGGCGTATTCTGGTAGATGGTTCTCCGGTAGAGCTGAAAAGCCCGCAGGACGCGCATGCGTTGGGCATTACCGCGATTCATCAGGAAGCGTCGGTATTTCCCAATTTGAGCGTTACCGAGAACATCTTCATGGGTCACCTCGACAGTTCCGGCTACGGGCTGTTGGATTGGAAGACGATGCGTCGCCGCACCGAGAAACTGCTCGGACGTTTCGGCGTCGCGCTGTCGCCGGATGCGCGTGTCAAGGATCTCAGTATAGCGCAACGGCAACAAATCGAGATTGTAAAGGCGCTGTCGCTCAACGCACGGGTCATCATAATGGACGAGCCGACCTCAACGTTATCGCTGCGCGAGATCCGGCAACTCTACGATCTGGTGAGGCGCTTGAAAGCGGAAGGAACGGCCATAGTCTTCATCTCACACAAGTTTGACGAGATCTTCGAGATAACCGATGTCTACACTGTGCTGCGCGATGGGAAGTTCGCCGGCTCCGGCGCCGTTAAGGATGCTACGGGCGAGACGCTGGTTCGGATGATGGCCGGTTCGTCGGTGGGCGGGTTGTTTCCGGATCGAACGCCGAATCCCGGTGAGGTCGCGTTACAGGTTGAGAAGATTTCGCTGGCCGGGGCCTTCGAGGACGTTTCGTTCGGGGTTCGGCGCGGAGAGATTGTCGGCTTCTTCGGCCTGATTGGCTCGGGCCGCAGTGAGGTGATGCAGAGCATCTTCGGCGTTCGAACTCCCGACACCGGCCGGGTGAGAATCAACGGGGAAGACCTGCGCCTGGGGAGTCCACGGGATGCAATGAACCGCGGGCTTGTTTATGTTCCTGAGGACCGCCAACTGCAGGGTATCATCCTCGATATGAAGATTTACGAGAACGTGACCCTGCCGTTCTTGAAGCGGGTTACCAAGCTGGGGTTCACCCGCAGGCGCAAAGAGTATGAGATCACCGAGGTATTCGCTAAACGGTTGTCACTGCGGGCTTCGAGCTACGCGCAAGCGGTTGAGTCCCTCTCCGGCGGCAACCAGCAAAAGGTCGTGCTTTCGAAATGGCTGGCGACTGATCCCTCGGTTCTGATTCTCGACGAGCCTACGCGAGGGATCGATGTCGGTACCAAAGCGGCGGTACACCAGTTTATCGGCGAGTTAGCTGACCGCGGGTTTGCCATAATTGTGGTTTCCTCCGAGCTGCATGAGGTTATCGGGATGTCAGACCGAGTCCTGGTGATGCGAGAGGGGCGAGTTGCCGGCGAGTTTCGAGGAACGGAGACCAGCTCAGACGCAGTCCTTTCAACTGCGATTGGGGCGGCTTCTGAACATGCCAACGCAGAGGTGCACGATGTTGTCTAAGTTTCTCGCCCAGCGTGAATCAACGCTGTTCGTCATTATCATCATCCTGCTGGTGGCCGTCGGGCTACGCGCGCCGCGTTTTCTCGAACCGGGCCGGCTGCTCAGTACGCTCAACGACACGGTCATACTCATCATGCTTACCATGGCGCAGCTCGCGGTTATTGTGAGCGGCGGGATCGATCTCTCGGTGGCGAGCAATCTCGCCTTCACCGGGATGGCGACAGCTCTGCTCAACTTCATGTTTCCCGGCGTTCCGATCGTGTTGCTCGTAGTGCTGGCGCTGGCGATCGGGGCAGCGCTCGGTGCGTTCAACGGCAGCCTAGTCGCATGGGGCGGAGTGCCGCCGATCATCATGACCCTGGCGACTATGAGTGTGTTTCGGGGAATGGTTTATCTGATAAGCGGCGGGGCGTGGGTCAGTGCGCACCAGATGACACCGGCGTTTCGATCGATTCCGCGGGTAGGGTTGTTGGGTATGCCGCTGTTGATGTGGTTCGGGTTCGTCACGATCGCCGTGATGTACGTCTTGATGAACAATACGCGCCTCGGGCGCGAGCTGTACGCGATCGGCGACAATGAACGCTCGGCCCGATTGGTGGGGGTCAACACGCGTTTGACACGGTTCAAGAGCTTCGTTTTAAGCGGTGCAATCGCGGGGCTTACCGGACTGCTATGGGTCTCGCGGTATGCGTCGGCGCAGAATCAGACCGCGGCGGGGTTCGAGCTGGAGACAGTTGCCGCGGCGGTTATCGGCGGGGTCAGCATCATGGGCGGTTCGGGCTCAGTTATTGGAGCGGTGCTCGGTGCCGTGTTTCTTGGAATCGTCAAGAATGCGTTGAATGTTATCGGAGTTTCGCCCTTCTTTCAGCTCGGTATTCAAGGCGCGGTCATTCTCATTGCGATTATCGCCAACACAGTCATCGACCGCCGGACACAGGTGAGACTAGGCTCGAGGAGGGTTGCCGCATGAGCGGGGAACAAGCGCGACTTGCGAAACAGCCCCGAGCTTCGCTCGGACAACGGGCGCTTGGCCTGTTGGTCCGCTGGGAGATGGTACTGTTCCTGCTGCTTATTGGGGTGTTCGTCCTCAACTCCAATTTGTCACCGGTGTTTCTGACCCAGCGCAATCTCCTTAATGCCACCTTCAGCTTCATGGAGCGCGCGATCATGGCGCTGCCGATGATGCTGATCATCATCTCCGGGGAGATCGATATATCCGTGGCCGGTATCATTGCTTTGAGCGCCACTGCGATGGGGCTCGCTTCAGAGGCAGGTGCGAGTATTCCGGTTATGATCCTGGTCGCCTTGGCGACCGGTCTCGCGGCCGGCTTGCTCAACGCGTTCATCGTGCTCCGCTTTAGGGTTCCGTCTATCGCGGTTACGATCGGCAGCATGTCGCTGTTTCGCGGCGTCTCGTGGGCTATTCTAGGTAATCAGGCCATTAGCGGATATCCGCGTGAGCTTGCCCAGTTGGGACAGGGGACGGTCGGGAACACCATGATTCCGATGCCGCTTGTAATGTTCGCTTGCCTTGCGCTGGTATTCGGTATAGTTCTTCACCGCACCGGTATTGGGCGTACCATCTTCGCAATCGGAAACAATGCTACAGCAACGCAGTTCTCCGGCATACCGGTTGACCGTTACAAGGCTGTGCTCTTTGCTCTGAACGGTCTGGTGGCAGGTTTTGCGGCCGTTCTGTTGACTTCGCGCATTCTGAGCACTCGTCCGAACATCGCGATGGCCTGGGAATTGGAGGTTGTGACCCTTGTGGTTCTCGGCGGAGTGGCGATAACCGGAGGGAAGGGGAGCATTATCGGCGTCGTGCTTTCAATTTTTGTGACCGGTTACCTGCGCTTCGGACTGTCACTCATAAATGTCCCGAGCCAAGTCATCGGAATCATAACCGGCTTGCTGCTGGTAGGCGCCATAATTCTCCCCGGTGTGTTTGAACACTATTCGAACAAACTGATCCTCGGCAAGCAGCTAAAACCGCTGGAACCGCAACGGGAGTGACGGCATCGCCGGCTACCTGCCAACGATGTTCGGAAGAAAAAGGGACGACGCTGGAACGCGAGGGAATAGACAGGGGAAGGAAATAGACAGGGGCCACCGCAGGGAGGGACTATGTACAGAGCCGCGTTCAAGATGAGATTGAAGTCCGGCTTCGAGAAGGAGTACAAGCGGCGCCACGATGAGATCTGGCCCGAGCTCGTGCGACTGTTGGAAGAGGCCGGAGTGCGCGACTACTCTATCTTCCTCGACGAGGAAACCGGGGATCTGTACGCGGTACAGAAGCTCACACAGGAGAATACGGCGGGCTCTCTTGGCCAGACTGACCTCATGCAGCGCTGGTGGGATTACATGGCCGATATTATGGAGGTCAACCCGGACAACAGCCCGGTGCAGCGTCCGTTACGGGAAGTGTTCCATATGGATTAGCGCGCCTCGCGCTCCGGTGCGGCGGCCGGCTGATGGGCTCTCCGCCGGACGTCGTACTGCCTCCCAGTTCATCTTCGATCTCGACCTCCCGTTCCGGCTCGGCTCACCCGCCCTGCCTGCCGCCGCACCGGGCGGCGCCCGCCGCTTAGCTGCAGTCGCCGCCTACTCTTTGCAACCCTCGCGCTGTACCGGTATGCAGGAGCACGGTGAACACGTCGCCGGCGGAGAGTCAACACTCAAAAGCAAAAAAACATTTGACCGAAACTGTAAAACAGTCATATACTGCTGCTGCCGGGAGGTCACGCATGCCGAGGAGATTCACGCCGGAGGAAGAGCAAGTGATCCGCGAGAGCCTCCGTCAAGCCGCGCGCGCGCAGATGGGGCCGCGCGGGGTGCGTCGGACGAGTATCGACGAGTTGGTTCGGGCGGCGGGGATATCCAAGGGGAGCTTCTACCGGTTTTGGGAGAGCAAGGAGTCTCTGGCGCTGGATCTGCTTGCGGAATGGGAACGGGAGTTTCATCGTACCGTGGAGCAGCGCTTCCAGTCCGAGCAGCCGCGCGGGTTCGAGGAGAGTGCGGCGTTTCTCCGGTCGGTACTGGTCGAGGAATTTCCCCGGCGCATGATTACCGCCGGGATGCAGGGTTTGCTTAATCCCGATGAGATTGCGCATCTCGCGCGGGCGGCCGGGGAGCGCGAGGCGAGAATTATGGACGAGCAGGACCTCCGTTTCTTCGATCGGCTCCGTCCCCTCTTTCTGAAAGCGGGTTTGCGGCCTACAGAAGACACGCCGGTGATCGTTGCGGGGCTCCGAGCCGTCTTCGAAGCGGGCGCTTCAGTTGTAAGGCCGTCGGGAGTCGGGGGCGGCTCCGCGGCGTCAGGCGACTCCGACGATACCGAGGCTCCGGCGCCCGAACTCACCTCCCCGGCGGACGGCGTCGTGGCCAGCGGCACCCCGGCCGGCGACGTCCCGGCTGACAGGGAGTCCGTCGATGGTGCCGCCAGCCCTCGCTCCCCAAGTATCGGCCCGGGGCATCCTGATCGCGGTCCGGCGTTGGCTCCGGAGCACTTTCATCGCGCCCTGGCGCTCATGATCGAGGGGTTTCTAAGACAGACGTTCTCGGAGGAGGTCGCATGATCGAGGTCGCGGAGCTCACCTTCGCGTATCCCGGGGCGCCTGAGCCCACGCTCAAAGGGCTAACGTTTTCGGTCAGGGCGGGGGAGGTATTCGGGTTCCTCGGGCCGAGCGGGGCGGGGAAGTCCACCACACAGAAGATCCTCTATCGCCTGCTCCGGAACTACGGGGGAACGGTACGGGTCAAGGATCGGAATCTGCGTGACTGGGACTCTTCGCTCTTCGCGTGGACCGGGATAGGGTTCGAGACGCCGAACCTCTATTCCCGCCTCACCGGGCGCGAGAATCTCCTCTTCGCTGCAGCGTTGCGCCGGTCAATCCCCGAGAGGGTGGCGCTGGATGAAGCCGCCGAACGGCTCGGGCTTACCGATGCGATCGATACGCCGGTGGAAACCTGGTCTAAGGGCATGCGCATGCGCCTGGCCTTCATTCGTGCCGTCCTGCACCGGCCGCCGCTGTTGTTTCTCGACGAGCCTACCTCCGGGCTCGATCCGTTTTGGGCGCGCCGGGTCAAGGACTGGGTGTTGGAGCTGCGTCGCGAAGGGGCGGCGGTGTTTGTCACAACGCACAGTATGGAGCTTGCGGACGAGCTTTGTGATTCGGTCGGGTTTCTCGTGGATGGCGAACTTGCGGCGTGCAATGCTCCGACCGCGCTCAAGCAGCGCTACGGGACCCGGGGAATCACCGTCACCGGCTTCGACAGGGACGGAACACAACGCACAGTTAACCTCGAGTACGAAGCTCTGCTACAAGGACCAGTTCCGCTGTTGTCGACCATCACCCGCGTGGTCAACCACGAGGTGACGCTCGAACAGGTCTTCCTCGCGGTCACGGGGAGAAGCCTCAGCGACAGCGATAGAGTCAGCGACGGCGATAGAGAGCCTAACGGTAGGCTCAATGAAGAACCGGCCCCCGCCGGCAGAGGCAGCCCGTGACCTCCGCCGCGCCGCTCTCCCGGTTGCGGCTGCAGCTGCGCCCGGGTTTACGCCTGCTCGTGACTGAGATCTCGATCCATTTGCGCAGCGGCCTGTATGGTGCGTACGCGGTGATGACGGCATTCTTCCTGCTCCTGTTGGTACTGACTCCGCCGGAGTTTCGCGAGCGCGGTTTCGAATTGATCGTTCTCCTTGACCCAGGTTTCATGGGATTCTTCTTCGCAGCTGGGCTTGTTCTTCTGGAACGCGATCAGGGAGTCATAGCGGTCGTAGCAACCCATGGCCGGGGATTCCGTTCCTGGTGGTCAGGGAAAGTGTTTGCCTTAGGCGTTCTGGCCGGGACGGTTGTGGCGGCCCTAACCGCCATCGCCCATGGAGCCGGACTGGTCTCGATAACTACGCGCGGAATCGGAGTGCTGACGATGGGGTTGATCCTCAGCCTGCCGGTGTACTTCAGTCTCGGCGTCGTGCTGGTCTCGCGGTTTCCGCGCGTGCTTGACTACTTCATCTACGCCGGCATCGTCATGCTCCCGTTTATGTTCCCTCTGGTGGAGCTCGCGGGTGTCCCGGTTGGGCCGGTGGGGGTTATCAGCCCCGTCTGGGGCGGTCTGGTGCTCCTTTCGTCCGTCTTCGAGCCGGTCCGGGGCGCACCCGAGACCGGCATGGCCGTCGTAAGCCTGATTGTCTGGAACGTTGTCGCCTACCGCTGGGCTCAACGCGTTTTCGCTCGTCTTGTGACCGGCCACCGCCGCGGACCCTCTGTCCCCAGTCAGGTCGCCAGCCGTGCCGGCCGGTCGCAGAGACGCGAGCTTCGCCGGGGTCCGGCCCTCAGGTTCGGCCCCGGCCGGGCGGATGTGACGCTGCTGCTGCGTGATCCGGTGGCGAGGTTGATATTGGTGGCGCCGTTCGCGGCCGCAGCCGTTCTCGGCCGCGGTCTTCCCATACTCGGAGAACGCTTTTCCTTGCTTGCGCCGGTGATCCAGCAGTTCATGGATCCGGTGCGGTCGTTTGCAATCCTCCTTACGGCGTTGATGTACGGGATGCTCGGAGGCTTTCTGATCCTGGATGAGAAGGACGAGGGGCTGCTTTCGGTGCTGATGACGATGCCTGACCGTCGCGGATGGCACGTCATCCGTCGCGGCGCCACTCTGCTGGGGCTGTTTCTTATCGTGCTTATCCCGCTTATCGCTGCCGGGCGCCTACTCCATGGTCACCAGCCGCTACCGCTGTTCGCTGTCTCGCTCCTGACGGACGCCGCCGCGGTTCCCCTGTCGTATCTCGCGATGAGCGTGTGGGCCGGGAACAAGATTCAGGGTCTGGCGCTGGCGAAGGTGCTCAACGTCTTGACGCTGCCGCCGCTCCTATTGCCGGCGATTCCCGGCCAATGGGTATGGGCGCTCGGCCTGTTCCCCACCGCCTGGGGCAGCCTGATTCGCCTGCAGGCGAGCACCCCCGGCGGTGCCCTGATCGCCGCTCTCGTCGGGGTGTGCTACACCGTCCTGCTGCTCGGCCTCCTATATCGGCGTCTTCTCGTAAACACCCCCGGATGACTCAGAGCAGCACGGCGGCGACGCTGCCGGACAGTACTCGGACCGCGTTATTCCATCTCAATACGCATGAGAATGTCCTGGCCGGCGTTGCCGAACTTGCGACCGAAGATGTTGATCCCGCCGTGAAACTCGGCGTCCGGCTTAATGCCCACGCGCACGGTAAGCTTGGTGCGCGTTGGAAGGGCGAGCTCATCGATCGTCACGGTGCCGATAGGGGCTCCGTCGAGGAAGCTGCCCGAGCTCGTGACGCGCCATTCCTTGAGGTAACCGAACTGAGTGTTGTCGCGACTCCACCAGTCCGGCGTATGCTGCCCTCGGCGGCCGCCCATATCGCCGGGTGATCGCCAAGTGCCTATCTCCAGGCCTGCCACCCAGACCGTGATGTCGCTCGGCCAGTCATTCTTATAGCCCGGAAACTCGGAACAGATCTCCATGCTTATTGCTAGGGCCGTGGGTGTCCGCTGCGCAGCAATCTCGACCGGGAAGCTGTATTGCAGCCACCCGTCGGTGAACCAGATGAGTTGCGCCGTGCCGCGGTGGGGATCCAGGAAGCTCTCAAGCCGATCGAAGCGACCAATGACTCCCGACTCGCTTACCAGGCCGCACGGGCACTGGGTTTCGAAATCGGTATAAAGACCAATCGGCATCTCTACCTCTATCGATGTGTCTTCCGGCTGTTGATGCCTGCCGTGTATCGGGAAGCTCACCTCGTCATATGCTACCGAACATACTTTCCGGCTGCCCTTAGTCCCGGGCTCGTTGCGAGTGTTAACGAGGCCTACCCGTTCCAGCGCCTGGACGTTAACCGTACAGGTGGACTGGGGTATACCGAGGTGATCCGCGAGCTCCTGGATCGAGCGCTCCTGCCCTGCGAGGCTGTCGACAATCTGTCTGCGTACCGGTGAAGCTAGCGTTCTGGTGAGGTCCGCTATCGATTCGTAGTCCACGGTGAGAATTCGTCGTCGCATGGCGGCATTGTATCAGAGATTGTTGATAATGATGTCCCTGATATCCGATATAGGCAATTTCGGCGTGCGGTCAACGTAACAGAGGCCGTTGACCTCTTGCTCCACGTCGGCTAACTGCGTATAGACGAAGCCCGCGAGGTCGCGCCGTTGGCGCACCGTATGGAGGAGGCGCCCGATGCGCTCCCGCAGTTCCTCCGGTGTTTGCGCCGGATTCTCATAACCCCACGCGTCGGATCTGGTGTTGTCCCGGGGCAGATAGCCGGTGCCCCCAAACTCCGTGATCATCCGCAGGCGGCCGTCCGGGAGCGTTCGAGCTGCGTGAAACCGTCGGCCGTTTCGGAGAATCAGTTCCGTGGTCTTGCTCTGTGGGTGGATACCCGTTCCGTCTGGTCCGAAGGCAACTGCGAGGTCCTGGGCCAGATGCGCCGGCTCGGCTGCATAGCTGTGGAGTCCGTAGACGTCACCACCTACCATTTCCCATCCGTCATTTGCGATTACGAGGCGCTGCGGGTCGAGCCTGCGCACCATTTCGGCCAACTGCACGATGAAGCCGCGCTGTTCGGGATCCCGGTGAACATCCGGGACGCCCCACGACTCGTTAAACAGTGTCCAGGCGATGATTGACGGATGACCGGCGTCGCGCTGGACCATCTCCACCGTGTGATCAAGGAGATCACGCTGCGCGCGCGCAGTGAACTCGTAGGCCGGAGGAAGCTCAGCCCAAACGAGGTACCCCAGCCGGTCCGCCCAGTAGTAGAAGCGCGGATCCTCGATCTTCGCGTGTTTGCGGCATCCATTGAAGCCCATCGCCAGGGCAAGCTCAATGTCGGTGCGGAAACTGGCGTCGTGCGGCGCGGTGTACAGCCCACCCGCCCAATAGCCTTGGTCGAGAACCAGCCGCTGATACAGCGGTTCGTCGTTAAGGTGTAGTATGCCGGAACGGATCTCGACGCGGCGGAACCCGGTGTAACTGTGGAGCGCGTCGACCCCGGACACGGTGTGCATGCGAACCTCGATCTCAACGAGTTCCGGTGACCGTGGGGACCACAGCGGGACTTCGTCGAACCCCATGTGAAATACCGTGCACGGGAACCGAACCTCCGCCTGCGCAGTTCCCAGGAGCAGCTCCCCCGATCGAACCGTGACCTCGATTGTGCCGTCACACGGATCGGACGGGTGCACCCGAAGCTCCAAATGCGCCGCACCTCTCTGCGAGCTGCTTACTGATATGACTGTCGAATGGACCTGCAACGCCCCTATGGCGTGCTGCGGGGTGAACTCCAACCACACCGGCTGCCAGATACCGCTGCATTCCTGATACCAGCAGTTGAACGGAGCTTGCCAGCTCTGTTTCCCGCGCGGCTGGGACGGATCTCGCCTGTCGATGACATGCAGGAGAATCTCGTTCTCGCCCGGGGCCACGAGGTCTGTGATCTCGGTGCGAAACGGGGTATAGCCGCCGCGGTGCATTCCCGCAAAGCGCCGATTGACCCATAGCCAACACTGGTAGTCGACCGCACCGAAAATGAGATACACCCGCTGGCCTGTCTCCGTCCGGTTCAAAGTGAACGAGCGGCGGTACCACAGAGAGGGGTGATCACCTCCAATCACCTCCCCGCCGAGCTCGCTCTGAGGGCTGTATGGAACGAGCACCGAGCGGTCAAAGGCCGGCACTCTGCCGGGGTTCTCACCAGCGGGACGATCAGCTGCCTTGCGAATCGGTATGTCGTTGTCTACAGCCAGCTCCCAGGCTCCGTTGAGCGTGCGCCAGTTGGGGCGGTGGTTTGCAGGATTAGGTGGATCAGGCCTCGGCACGTGCATCGCAAATTCCTCGTAATTTTTCCTTGATTATATATCATAACCATAGTATAATCAAGCATTAAAATCAATCTTGATGGATGTTATATATGGTTAGACAGTTTGAAAACGCAGCAGCGTGGACATTCCTCGGCCCATTCTTCCTTATTTATCTTGTGTTTACGGTGGTTCCGGTCTTCCAGGCGTTCTGGATGAGCCTGTTCGACTGGGACCTCCTGTCAATTCAGCGTGCTTTCCTAGGACTGGGCAATTACTTCGAGATGTTCACCGAGGACACAGCGTTTTGGCGCAGCCTCCGCAATACCGTGTCCTTTGTTCTCCTTTCATCGCCGCTGATCATCATCGTCGGGTTGTTGCTGGCCCTCGGGATGAGCGGTCGATATGGGGGCTGGCTTCGGACAGTCTTTTTCAGTCCTTACGTGCTTTCGGTGGCGGTGGCGACTCTAGTATGGGGGTTTATGCTCAATCCGCAGCAAGGTCTTCTCGGAGCTGCGATGCGCTTCTTCGGTTTGATGCCTTTAGCGTGGCTTACGAACCCCTCGCTTGCAATGCACGGCATCGTCATTACCACACTGTGGTGGACGGTGGGGTTCAACATGGTGCTTTTCATCGCCGGCCTGCAGGATATCGATGGCTCGCTGTATGAAGCGGCCACAATCGATGGGGCCGGCTCGATGCAGCAGTTCTTCTCCATCACTCTTCCGGGCTTGAAGCGCACGCTTACCCTGGTCGCGATCCTTCAAATCATCGCGTCATTCCAGATATTCGGCC
>PUPD01000231.1 GCA_003552985.1 Spirochaetaceae bacterium | reverse complement strand
AGCTCAATGCGCTCGGCCGCTTCGGAAAACACCGAAACGTTTACGCCGGCTCCGTCGTAACGTACACCCAAAGGGTACGCTTCTCCTGCCCATATTCTCATTGTGTTCCTTTCTGTGTGTTTCTCGCTCAGCGGCGTACCAGGGTCACGCGCCCGAAGCGCCCCGGCCCCGGGCACCCCCGGTGGCACAGCGCCTGGCGCCCGAGTTCCCCACGTGCCGCCGCTGCGCCGAGAGGTCAGCCGAGCTCGCGCTTCAGGACCGAGTATAACTCCCCCGCGAACGAAGAGATCCGCCGATCGTCGATTCGGTCGAGATCCTGATCGATTTTTCCGAAGCGTTTGACCAGCAGGCGGTCTATGCTTTTGAGTTCGTCCAGCTTGACCCTGCCTCCGAGGTTCGCGGACGCTATCGCGTGGTCGAACAACCACTGCGGAAACGCCTGGACGAGCTGGTCACGGGCTTGCTGGTCCTGATACAGGCAGGAGATGAACAGCCCGATATCCCGGCTGAGCAAGGCAGTTCGATTGCGCTCGCAAAACTTGCGCAGAACGCGCGGAAGCCTGCCTGCGTAGATCGGCCCCCCGAGCACCACTACCCGGGCGTCGTGGATATGCTCAACGCTCAACTCACGCACCGGTAGCCGCAGGATATCGATCTCCCGCCGCTGGTCGGCGCTCTGCGTGGCAATGGCGCGAAGCTCCGCCTCGAGGCGCTTGGACAGTTCCTTTGTAGTGCCGTATTTGCCGGCGTACCCGATCACGATATCCTGCATGGTTCGTCCCCCCACCTTCAGCGCGCTTCCGGCGCGTTGGCCTTTCAATGCTAATGACCGTTGCGGATCTACACGACGATCTCAACCGAGACCATCGTTCCTTAAGAATGTACAGGATAATGACACCGTCGAACAAGAAGGAAACCTTCTGCAGTGCGCCGGCAGTGCCGGTGGTTGCTACTCCCGATAGCCGCTGAGGATGAACAACTCGGGGCGGTACTCAAAGTGGATGGGGTCGAAGAACAGCCACTTACCACCCCAGATGAACTCCTCGGCTTCAAAGGCATCGATTACCGCCTGCGGCACCTGCCAACGATGCTCGAGCGGCACGTCCCACCAATCTTCGACACCGGCCTGCATCGCCCAGCGCCAGTAGCCGAAACTGCCCCGATAGGAGCGCGGAATAAGATCGATCGCGATCCCGTAGCTGTGATAACTGCGAGAAGCCGTTCCGGCAATCTCGCGCCACGAATACCCTCCGGCACTCGCGAGCGACTCAACAAAGCGTCTGATTTCGGGATCTTGCTGCATCAACTCTCGAATCGCGGTCTCAACGCGCCGCAGCGGTTCGACTACCATAGGGTGGACGCGTGTGCTGAGACCGAGAAAGCGAATACGCTCCATCTTTTGGTCGGCTTCGCGTGCCGAGCTTACGCCGTAGAGCGCATCGAGAAAGCCGTTGTGGCGCACGGGCGGGTCGGCTTCACGCTCGCGGGTGCGTCGTCTCAGCTGCTCGGCGCGTGCGGCGTCTATCTCGGGGAGCTGCGCCGGGCCGGTACGGTAGCGGTACAGCCGTACTCCGGTGTAAGCCTGGTACTCATCGAGCAGCTCGTGCGGAAGCATGCGCCCCCGGGCGAAGTAGTACCAGGTATCATCGATGCGCGCCGCCCACTGATCCTTGCGAATTGCGGTCTCGGCGATGTGGTCGGGGTAGGCCTCGGCGAGAGCAGCGATCTGCCGCTCGCCCGGGATTTCCTGCGTGCGCTCCTCGAGCGATGTCACCGAGTAACCCGGTTCCGAGGCCGCTTCGAGGTCGGCGCGGGCCTCCGCCGCGTCTGCATTGCTGTAGGGGTATTCTTCCGCCGGGTGCGGGCTTCCGGCGCGCAGCGCGAAAGGCACTACGATCTGTGACAGGCCGATAACCCATGCAAGCGCGAGCCCAACCGCGACAACCGCCATGACCTGCCGGGCATACTGGTGTCCAACTCTCATCTGAAGAGAAAATAGCACTGCGACAATCGAAACGCCAATTATTGCGATTATTCCGCCGAGAAACAACGATTGTGAAGCTTGTAAAGATTTTCGTTGGTGTTTTGCCGCTAATCGTGCGATACTAAGGGCTAGTCTCGGGCTCTCTGGGCGCGAATCAAAGGATGAAGGGGTATGGAGAAACGCATTTATGTTGGCAATCTGAGTTTCAGCACGCAGGAGGACACGCTCCGCGGGCTGTTTGAACCGTACGGCGATGTGGAGTCGGTTAATATCATCACCGATCGCCAGACGGGCCGTTCCAAGGGCTTCGGTTTTGTCGAGATGTCCGACCCCAACGCGGCTCGCGACGCCATCGCCGCGCTCGACGGGGGTGAGTTCGAGGGACGAAACCTTCGTGTCAACGAAGCACGCCCGCGCCCGAGCAATCAGGACCGAAGGCATTAGATAGTGACCGGTACGCCGTAATTGCGTGCTGCAATCACGGCGTCATTGCCTGATTCGCCCTGACCTGCACACTCTCCTCATGTTACAGTCTGCGGCATGAGCATGCCGAGTCGCAACGGACGCGGTGTGCCGAAAGGGACCGGATACACCAATGAAACGTTATCCAATTGTCGACGCTCACGAGGATCTTGCGTTCAATGCTCTCCTGTACGGGCGTGACTACCGCCGTTCGGCCTACGCGATCCGCGAAGATGAACAAGGCGCGGGGCTGAGCGAACGGCGCGGCAACTGCATGCTCGGTGTGCCGGAGCTGCTTCAAGCCGGAGTGGCGGTTGTTTTTGCGACTATCTATACGTTGCCGCAGTCGCATGCCGGAAAGGACGAACGCGGATACCGCACGCGCGAAGAAGCGCGCGATGAGGCCCTGCGACAGTTCGAGCTTTATCAGCGGTGGATAGCCGAGGACGATCGGCTGACCTGGGTGCGCAGCAAGCGGGAACTGTCCGCCCTGCGGGCGCGGCAGATGAAACCGAAAGCCGCCGGCGAGGACAGCGCAGCCCCGGACAGCGCACATCCGAACAGCGCAGCCCCGGACAGCAAG
This sequence comes from Spirochaetaceae bacterium, assembly GCA_003552985.1. Classification (GTDB taxonomy): domain Bacteria; phylum Spirochaetota; class Spirochaetia; order DSM-27196; family SLAA01; genus B1Sed10-166. The sequence goes on along the minus strand of PUPD01000231.1, from coordinate 121 downwards.
GCATGCGTTGGGATCGTGCTGCTGATCGAGAACGCGGACTGCATTGTCGAGGTTGCCGAGGTGGGCGACTGGCATGCTCGCGGCGTGCGTGTCATCGGTCCGGCCTGGCACCGTAATGCGT
>PUPD01000226.1 GCA_003552985.1 Spirochaetaceae bacterium | reverse complement strand
CGACCGCGACAACGAGTTCGTGTTCGGCGTACAGGTATCGGGTCGGGCGACCGGCCGGTTTTGAGCCTGGGCTTATGAGCACCGTGGAAACCGTGGAGCAGGAGCTGCGTGCCAAGCTCGCTGAACGGCGCGGCTACATCTGTGATATGGACGGCGTGCTCTACCACGGTAATAACCTCCTGCCGGGGGCGGCCGAGTTTGTCCAGTGGCTGAAGCGCGAGGAGAAAGAATACCTGTTTCTGACCAACTCGAGCGAACGCTCGCCTCGCGAGCTACAGCAGAAGCTCAGCCGGCTTGGCATTAGCGTACCGGCGGAGCGCTTTTACACCAGTGCTCTCGCTACCGCCGCGTTTCTTGCGAGTCAGAGCCCGGGGTGCTCAGTGTATGCCGTCGGGGAAGCCGGACTCATCAATGCGCTGTATGAGTCCGGCCTCGCGATTAACGATGTTGATCCGGAGTACGTCGTGATCGGCGAGACCCGCTCCTACAGCTTCGAGAAGATCGAAAAGGCGGTCAGGCTCGTGCTGCGGGGAGCGCGTCTCATCGGCACGAACCCCGATCTCACCGGCCCGAGCGAGACCGGAATCGTGCCGGCCTGCGGCACGCTGGTTGCCCCAATTGAGCTGGCGGCCGAGAAGAAGGCCTACTTCCTCGGCAAACCGAACCCGCTCATGATGCGCAGTGCTCTCAAGCGCTTGGGCTGCCGGCGCGAGGAGAGCTTTATCATCGGGGATCGCATGGATACCGACATCATCGCCGGGCTCGAGTCGGAGATCGAGAGCATCCTGCTCCTGAGCGGTGTCACCAGCGAGCAGGATCTCGGCTCGTTCCCGTATCGGCCGCACTACGTGCTCAGCGGTATCGGCGAGCTTCCGAGGATTGCGGCCGGCGGTGCTTCCGCTTAAGCCAACGTGCGCGTACTGCCCGGCCCGGCTCCTTGGTGCGTGAAGGCGTTCCAGATGATGCCGAATGGTGATTGTCGTGCGGTCGGTGTCATAATACTGCCGCCGACCGCTTGCATGTCCGTGGCGCGGCCGATATGGTTGCCGATATGGAACCCACCGCACCCCCAAGTCCCGGCGACGCCCCGGCAGCCGACGATAACGCGTTGCTGCAGTTTTTAAGCGCATCGCCCACGCCCTATCACGCGGCCGAGCATGCGGCCCAACGGCTCGACGAGCTCGGCTTCACCTGCCTGGACGAAGCCGAACGCTGGCAGCTCGAGACCGGCCGGAATTACTACGTGATGCGCGCGGGCTCAGCCTTGCTTGCGTTCCGGATCGGTCACGAGGCTCCGGCTGAGGGCGGCTTTCGAGTCCTCAGTGCCCATCTCGACAGTCCGTCACTCAAGCTGAAACTGCGTGGTGCCGAGCGCCATGGCGATCTCTGCCGGGTGCCGATCGAGGTCTATGGAGGCCCGATACTCTCGACCTGGTTAGACCGTGAGCTCGGTATCGGCGGGCGCCTGATGGTGCGAAGCGCTTCGGGCGAGATTCACCCGCTGTTGGTCAAGACCGAGGAACCGGTAGCTACGATTCCCAACGTTGCGATTCACCTCAATCGTGAGGTCAATAAAGGCTTCGAGTACAACGCGCAGGATCATCTGGCGGCCTTGGTCAATTGCGGGAGCCCCGAATCGACGCCGGAACCGGGCTCGCGCTTTCCGAAGGCGGCGGGTGAGCTCGCGACCTTCCTTGCCGAGTTGGTCGGGGTGGCGGTTGATGCCGTACTCGGCTGGGATCTGAGCCTATGGGACACGGCGCCCGCGCGGCCGCTCGGCCCCGGTGCTCAGCTTTACTCCGGCGGCAGGCTCGATAATCTGGTCGGGAGTTGGACCGCCGTGGAAGCGCTCGGTACCTCGGCGGCGGGGCGGGCTACGCAGGTACTCGCGCTATTTGATGCCGAGGAGGTCGGAAGCAGGGCCGGCCCCGGAGCCGACTCGGCATTCCTCGAAGGGGTGTTGAGCCGGATCGTTACGGCGCTCGGCGGTGACAGTGAGGATTATCACCGCGCGATGGCTCGCTCGGAGCTGGTCTCTAATGATGCCGCACACGCGATGCACCCGAGCTATTCGGCCAAGTACGATCCCGATTACTCACCGGTTCTCGGCCGGGGGCCGGCGGTGAAGCTCAACGCTAAGCTGAGGTACGCGACTTCGGCTTCAGGGGCTGCGCGGGTTGTGCGCGGTGCCGAAGCGGCGGGAGTTGCGTTGCAGTACCTCTCGACGCGTTCGGATATGCGCTCAGGTTCTACGATCGGGCCGTTCGGCTGGGCACGAACCGGGATCGACCCGGTCGACATCGGAGTCCCGATTCTGGCGATGCACAGTATCCGCGAGACCGGTGATCTGCGCGACGCCCGCGCGATGGTGACCCTGCAGCAGGCGCTTCTAACAGACCGTCCGGACTAAACGGCCGCCCCCTGAGAGGTTCACAGAATCATCGAGAGCGCAATCACGGTGGTAAGGCCGACTCCGACCGTAATCGCCACGTTTCGTGTTTTGAAAGCGATGAGGCCGGCGACGATTCCGGCGAGCAGATAATGATTGCCGAGGCTCAGGTCCACCGCGCCGTCACGGACAAGCAGGGCGGGAACGATGAGCGCAACCAGTACGCCGACCGGCACATAGCGCACCGCACGCCGCAGCCAATCGGGCATGCCGGTGACACGCAGTACCGCGAACGCGCCCACCCGGGTCGCGTAAGTGATCAGGCCCATCGCCAGGATAATCAACACCAACTCAACGCGCATCATCTCTCCCTGCGGCTGCGGTTTCGTGCAGCGTCCCGGTTATCGCCGCGGCGACGCCAGCTATCGCGATATACCAGTGCCCGTCGAGGTAGAGCGCTCCGACCACCGCGGTGACCGCGGCTACCGCTGCCGCAATGCGCCCGCTCCGGCTGCGCAGGAAGGGTACCACCAACACCATAAAGGTCGCCGGCATCACGAAATCGATCGGGAGTGCGAACGGGTCCTCGATCAATCCGCCGAGCGCAATCCCGACCGCGGTGACAACAAACCAGCCGCAGTAGAACAAAAGCCCTACTGCGAGGTAGTAGCGAAAGCTGAATCCCCGGGTTTCGGCGCGGTTGATGGTCAGGGCAAAGCTTTCGTCAATCATGAAGAACGCGATCAGCGCCTGCCGGCGCATGGGAAACT
>PUPD01000080.1 GCA_003552985.1 Spirochaetaceae bacterium | reverse complement strand
CTAAGCTATTAGCAACGCACCGGCGACACTGACTTGATCGGAGGATGTTCTGAATACAATAGACAGCCCCGGCATAACGGAAGCCGCGCATCTGCTGCGGTCGTCGAACTTGTTTGCCACCTTGGACGAGGAAGAGCTCGCACTCGTCACTGCCGCCGGCGAGTTCATCGAGCTCAGTGAGGACGAAATTGTGTTCAGCCCGGGTGCGCCCGGCGATCATCTGTATGTTATCGACCGTGGCGAAGTGGTGATCCGCTCGGAGCTCGACCACGAGCAGGGCCGTGAGCTCGCCCGGTTTATCGCCGGCGAATCGTTTGGCGAGCTGGACCTTCTTGTCAGGGCTTCGCGTAGCGCCTACGCGATCGCGGCGACCGATAGTCGCATGGTACGGTTCCCGGGAGTGGGCCTCGATCTCGCGACGTTCTTTCACCGCCAACCCGAAGTTTCGGCCCGGATTCTCTTCAAACTCCTCGCGAACGTTGCCGGGCGCCTGCGCTCCACCAACAGATTGATCAGCGAGAACACCGCATGGGTACGAGAGCTGCGACGCCAGGTGTATCTCGACAAGCTCACCGGGCTGTACAACGCAGCATTCCTCAAAGAGGAGCTCAACCGCTATGCCGAGCAAGCCGACAGCGAGGTCACGCTCCTGATGATGAAACCGGATAACTTCAAGGTGATCAACGACACTTACGGGCACGAGGCCGGGGACAACACCCTCAGGCAGTTGGCTGCGGTGTTCGGCAAGACGCTGCGAGACCGCGGCACCGCGATTCGCTACCGCGGAAATGAGCTCGCCGCGTTGATTCCACGCTGCTCGCCGGCGGATGCGAATGCGCTCGCACGCGAGCTCGGCACCACGGTGCGCACGATGGATGTCAGCGCGCTGACCGGCGGAACCTCGGTTACAGTCACGGTGAGTTTCGGGATCGGACACTACCCGTCCGATCGGAACAACCCCGAGCTGTTGGTCACTGATACGCACGCCCTGCTCTTCGTCGCGCGCGCCGCCGGCGGCGACCGTGTCCTGCATTTGGGAGATCAGGATGAAGGCGACTGACGAGCTTACCGTGCTCCTTCAGCAGGTTGCGGTCTTCTCGGACCTGCTTCCTGAAGAACGGCGCCTGATTGGGGAGCTGCTGTCACGCGTACACCTCGCACCCCGTGAACGGCTCTTCAGTGAGGGTGAGCCGGGGGGAACGCTATATATCGTGGACTCCGGAGAGTGCGCAATTGCCGTGCGGCTACCGGACGGCCAGGAGCTCGATATCGCTCAGTTTTCGCGCGGAGATTTTTTTGGGGAGATGTCGATTTTCGAGAAAGCCCCGCGATCCGCGAGCTGCTACGCGCGCACCGAGACGACCCTGTTCGCGCTGCACGAGCAGGACTTCCACGCCCTGCTGTCGCGCCACCCGTCGCTTGCTATCAAAGTGATGTTCCGCATGCTCACCGCCACCGCACAGCGGCTTACCCACACCAATTCGTTTCTGAGCGATATGGTGCAGTGGGGCGAAACCGCGCGCCGGCGCGCGGTGACCGACGGGGCCACCGGCCTGTTCAACCGCCGGTTCCTCGACGAAGCAATCGAAGAGCAGTTCCAGAAGGCCCGCACCTCCGCCGATTCGGTAGCGGTGGTGATGATCGACCTCGATCACTTCAACAGTATCAACGAAGAATACGGGCACGCAGTCGGCGACGAGGTTCTCAATGCTGTCGTCCCGGTTTTCCGCCGCAATTTTCGCGACACCGATATCGTCGCCCGCTACGGGGGCGACGAGTTCACGATCCTGATGCCGCATACCTCCCCGCGTGAAGCGTTCGATATCTGTCACGCCGTGTGCCGCGAGGTTGCCGAGCTACGTGTCTTGGCGGAGCGTAACGGCCGGATCTCCCGCGTCACGACTAGCCAGGGCGTGGCCGGCTTTCCGGCCCACGGGTCGACTGTAGCTACGGTATGGGAACAGGCCGACCAGGCGCTCTACCGCGCCAAACGGCAAGGCCGCAACCAGGTGGTGGTCGCTCACCAGACGGCCGGCCACGATGACGGTGGGACCGGCGAGAAGTCGCCCAAGTCCGATATCGCGACAATCGCCGAGAAGAATCGCATCGTTACCAACATTCTGGAAGCGTTCATTCGCCGCAATCGCTTCCTGATTATCGGCCACGAGAGCCCGGACGAGGACTGCATCGCCTCCATGGTTGCAGTTGGATTGTTGTTGAGCAAACTCTCCAAGCCGGTGGGGTTGTGTACGGCGGTGGAGATGCCGGCGCACTTCCGCTATCTGCTCGAGATCTGTCGCTTCAACTCCATAGAGGTCAACGCCGCCTGCAGCCGGCCCGATGAGCTTATCGACACCGTCATCATCTGCGACACCGCTAAAGGCTCGATGCTCCATACGACGCCGGCGATCGACCGCCTGCTTTCCGACTCGGACGTCCTGAAGATAGAGATAGACCATCACCTCGAGGCCGACAGCAATTACAACGGCGACGACGGGCACTGTCTGGTGGCGGCGGCTTCTTCAGCTGCGGAGCTCGTTGGCTACCTTGGGTGCAAGCTCAGCAGTCGTCATGACATCGTCCGCGAGTACGATATCGACGAGGTCTTCTCGCGCAATATGGTGCTTGCAGTGCTGACCGGCATCGTCGGTGACACCCAGATGGGAAAGTTCATCAAGAGCAAAAAGGAACGACGCTTCTACAACATCTTCAGCGGCATGTTTAACCGGCTGCTCGCGCAGAAGACCACCAAGCACACCAACTTCTACAACATGGAACAGGTCTACGGCGAGCTTCGCAGTCTCTCGGCCTCGCAGGAAGAGCTGTACAACGAGCTGTTCGCGCGTCGCCGGCAATCCGATTCGGTATCGTACGTAGCGCTCGACGCGCGCGAGAGCCAGAGCGTCTACTCGCGCTTTGACGTCGACACCATGGTCTCGGTGGCTCGAACCATCGCCGATGAGCTTGCTGAAGAAAGCGGTAAACTGAGCCTGGTTGCCTACTACGATCATCCCAACGCTTCCGACCTGATTCAGTTTCGAATGCGCAGAAGCAGCTCGTTCAAGAACCTTGACCTGCGCGAGCTCCTACAGGCCTTCGAGGTGGAAAACGGCGGGGGTCATGAAGGTGCAATCGGGTTTCGTTTCCCCAAAGCCGAGGTCAAGGATTTCG